>NZ_JBQJIM010000017.1:0-259323 GCF_052078295.1 Crossiella sp. CA198 | reverse complement strand
GGCCACTGGCACGCCAGCGTCGATCATCCTCAGCAGCGTGTCACGGTGCTGGTGAAGGTCCTCCGAAAACGACATGGTCGTTGCAACCCCTCAGATCGAGGTGTTGCAACGACCACGTGAACCCGCCGAGCCGGGGGCCTTCCTCGTGTCTATCGGGTACCGCGCCGGAGCGTCAGTCCTGCCTGAAGTAGCTCAGCAGGCGCAGGATCTCCAAGTACAGCATGACCACCGTGGCGGTCAGGGCGAAGGCCGCGTACCACGCCCACTTGGCGTCCATGCCGGAGCGGATCATCTCGTCGGCCTGGTCGAAATCGAGCAGCAGCGCGAACGCCGCCACACCGATGATGACGATGCTGAAGATGATCGCGATGGCGCCACCGCTGCGGAGGCCGAGGCCGCCGGGCACGATGAAGCTCGCGACCAGGTTCGCCAGCACCAGCACCAGCACGCCCACGAGCGCGCCGATCACCCAGCGGGTGAGCTTCGGCGTGACCCGGATCGCGCCGGTCTTGTAGACGACCAGCATGCCGACGAACACACCGGCGGTGCCGATCAGCGCCTGCACCACGATGCCGGGGAAGCGCATGTCCATCAGGGCGCTGATCGCGCCCAGCGCCACACCCTGGGCCACCGCGTAGGTCAGCGTCAGCGGCGCGGAGGGCCGCGGACGGAAGGACAGGAACAGACCGACACCCAGCCCGATGAGCACCGCGGGCAGGGCCAGGTAGTAGGCCTGGAAGAAGGCGGTCAGGAACCCGGCGACCAGAGTGATGCCGAAGGACGTGGCGGTCTTCATGACCACGTCGTCCACGGTCATCGGACGCTCGGAAATCCCGGGCCGCGAATCGTACTGCTGGTAGCCGGGCTGCTCCTGATAGCCAGCCTGGTAGCCGGCGGGCTGGCCGCCGGTGTTGAACGTCGCGTAGCCAGACCCCTGGTGGGGCAGGTTACGGAACGCCGGGTTACTGCTAGTGCGCACCTGGTCCTCCTGGAGCGTGCTCGCGCCGTCATCCGGTACAACGTCCGAAAGTGTGGACCGGTTCCATGACAGGTAAAGCTGACTTTACTCGCTCCCGCATCGTCCCATGAGCACCCCCGTCTTCGCTCTGGGTTATGAGGACGAGTCCGATCGTGGCGGAAACGTAGGCCGACAAGATCAGCGCGATGCGCCGAATGGTCTAGACGTCAAGGTGAGAGACACCACACAGTCACCTGCTTGCTTAGTTCTAAAGGCCGATTGCGACTCGCCCGGGACGGCCGCCAGCATGCGTGGCGACAGGCCGTAGCAAGCAAGGAGCTTTCATGCCAGGCCTTAGAAATCTGCTGGTCGGGGCGATGAGCGTGACGCTCGCCGCCGGCGGCCTCGCGCTGGCGATACCCGGGTCGGCGCTGGCCGCCGGGGAGCGCAGCGGTGAGCACACCAAGCCCCAGGAGTACCAGGGCCGTCCCAAGGGAGATGACTGGATCGGCTCGTACACCTGGCGCGGCCGGCAGGTGTGGTGCGTCCGGTACGCCCTCGACGAACCGGGTGACGCGCTCGAGTACACGCCCAGCAAGGACGGGCTGACCACCAAGTGGAACACCCCGCTGCCCGCCGAGACCAAGGCCAAGATCTCCTACCTGCTGCTGCGCTACCAGGACACCGCCTCGAAACCGGAGGCCGCCGCGCTGGCGCACCTGCTGCACAGCTGGACCTCGGGCACCAAGGACCCGAAGCTGCTGGCCAAGACCAACAACTTCACCCGCATCGGCTACGACGTCGACTTCCACCTCAACGGGTTGTCGGCCGAGGCCAGGCAGGCCGTCGGCCGGTTGCAGGCGGACGCGGAGGCGCACTACGGGCCGTGGAAACTGACCGTGGCCGCGCCCAAGGACGGTCAGCTGATCGGCAAGCCGGGGAACTGGACCATCACGGTCACCTCGGCCAAGGGTCAGCCGGTCTCGGGTGTGCCGGTCAAGCTGAAGGCGATCGACGCCGAACTGGCCGGGGAAGCCAGTGACGGCGCCGTGAAGACTCCGGCGGGCGGCACACCACTGGTCGTCGCGGTGACCCCGAGGGGTCCCAGCCCCAGGCTGGTGGCCACCGTGGAGAGCCCGAACGCCGATCCGGTGCTGCTGCTGCCGAACAAGCCCACCGCGCAGCGGGCGCTGACCACCGGCGGGCAGACCCCGGTCTCGGCCGAGGCCACCGTGCCCGCGGTGACCCAGCCGGGCATCGTCAAGATCGGCAAGGTGGACGCGGCCAGTGGCGCGGCCATCCCCGGCGTGACGCTGCGGATCACCGGGCCGGACAAGGAAGCGCCCGCGCTCAAGCAGGACGGTTCCCCGCTGACCGGCGTGGACGGCAAGCCGCTGGTGGTCAAGACCGGCGATGACGGCCAGGTGTCCGTGGCCGACCTGCGCACCCCGCAGGAGATCTGCCTGATCGAGCTGATCCCGGCCAAGGGCTATGAGGAGGGCTTCGACCCGAAGAAGCCGCCGACGGTCTGCGGCACGGTCGCGCCGGGCAACACCCTGGCGCTGTCGCTGACCAACAAGGCCAACGTGCCGAAGAAACCGGTGGTGCCCAGGGTGATCCCGGCGGGCGACCAGCCCGACCTACCGGTGGCCCAGGCGGCCACCGTGACCCAGGTGGAACCGGCGGGACTGGTCGGATTCGCCATTTTCACGCTGGTCATGGCTACCCTGGGCGTCATGGCTCTGCGTCGACGTCTGCACCAGCGGTGACCCATGGGGAGATCGCTGTATCCCGGTGAGACCAAACGCGACAACCGCGCCCGGATGGCCGGACTCGGCCTGCTCGGGGTGGCCGCGGTGTGCGTGGCGGCCGGACTCGGCGCCTCCCAGCTCAGCACGACGGTGGTCGGCGAGCCGGTGGCGGTGGAGTCCCCGCCACCGTCTCCGCTGCGGGCCCGCCCGCTGACCGACATCGGCGACGCGCCGCTGATCCGCTGGGGCCAGCCCGGTGGCGGGAACCCGGCGCAGACCACCACCCCGGCCAAACCGGGTCAGCCCAACCAGATCGTGCAGCCGGCAGGCGGGCAGCGACCCGGCACGGTGCGGCTGCCCGAGGGCGGCACCGCCACCCTGGTCCGCAGGGAGGTGGCCCCCGACGGGGTGCTGCCGGTGCCCGACGGGATCCGGGACGCCACCTGGTGGGGCGCCGGACTGGACTCGGCCAAGGGCGCCACGGTGCTGGCCGGGCACGTCAACTGGAAGGGCTCGACCGGGCCGTTCGCCGAGCTGTGGCGTAGTGACAAGGGCCAGCAGGTCACCGTCAAGGACGCCACCGGCAAGACCTACACCTACCGGATCACCGAGGTGCACACCGTGCACAAGGACCAGCTGCCGCAGCGCGCGGAGTCGTTGTTCGCCCAGAGCGGCAACCACCGGCTGGTGCTGGTGACCTGTGGTGGCCAGTGGATCGGCGGCAGGCTGGGTTACGACGACAACCGGATCATCATCGCCGAACGCGGGTGAGACAGGGCCTCAGCCCTCGCTGCGCAGGATGCGGTCTGGCGCGGGCGCGTTGGAGGTGGTGATCCACAGCGACCCGTCGGGCGCGGGCTCCACCGTGCGCAGGCGGCCGAACTCCTTGTGGTACAACGCTTTCGGCGTGCCGGTGCGACCGTCACGCAGCGGCACCTGCCAGAGTCGCTGGCCCACCAGGCCGGCCACGTACAGGCTGCCCTGGTAGTAGGCGATATCGCTGGGGGTGGCTTCCTCGGTGCGCCAGACCACGAGTGGGTCGACGAAGCGCGGGTCGCCGCATGTGCCCTCGCAGAGCGGCCAGCCGTAGTTGCGGCCGGGCAGCACCCGGTTCAGCTCGTCCCACTGGGTGTCGCCCGCCTCGGCCAGGAACAGCCTGCCGTCGCGGTCCCAGGTGAGGCCCTGCGGGTCGCGGTGGCCGTAGGAGTAGACCAGGGTGCCGAAGGGGTTGCCGAGCACGGGTTTGCCGGTCGCGGTCAGTCGCAGGACCTTGCCAGCCAGGGACTTCGGGTCCTGGGCGAGTTCCGGGCGGGCGGTGTCGCCGGTGGTGGCGTACAGGTGGCCGTCCGGGCCGAAGGCGAGCCTGCCGCCGTTGCGCTTGACGCCCAGTGGGATGCCGGTGACCAGCGGCGCCGGTGGCCGGCCGAGGCGGAGCTTGGCGATCCGGTTGTCGGTCTTGGTGGAGTAGTAGACGAACACCGTGCGATCGCGCTGGTAGTTCGGCGAGACCGCCAGGCCGAGCAGGCCGCCG
This sequence comes from Crossiella sp. CA198, assembly GCF_052078295.1. Taxonomy (NCBI): domain Bacteria; kingdom Bacillati; phylum Actinomycetota; class Actinomycetes; order Pseudonocardiales; family Pseudonocardiaceae; genus Crossiella; species Crossiella sp. CA198. The sequence goes on along the minus strand of NZ_JBQJIM010000017.1, from coordinate 255,083 downwards.
TGGCCGCCGGTGGGCTGCGCGTCGGCGATCTTCTGCACCTCGGTGGCCTTACCGCCGCGGATGCTGAGGATGCGGGCGGTGTCCCGTTCGGTGACCAGCGCGCTGCCGTCGGGCAGGAAGCCGACGCCCCAGGGCACCGCCAGTCCGCCGGTGACCTCGGTGGGTGGCCGGGTGGCGGCCTGGGCCGGGGTCGCGGCCAGCAGGCCGAGGGTGACCGCGGCGAGCGCGGCGAGCCGGGCAACGGGCATGGCGAACTCCTGGCAGGTGCCGCGGATGTGGGCGGGGGCCCGTGTCCGGTCCCAGGTCACGGGCCCCCTGTTCGAGTGACGGCTTGGTCAGTTGCCGTCAGAGGTGTAGATCCCACCGGGGGTGATGATCCACAGCGAACCGTCCGGCGCGGCGTTCGCGGCGCGGGTGCGGCCCAGGTTGGTGTAGATCTTGCCACCGGAGCCACTGGTATTTGTCTTGTATGTCCCGCCCTTGAGCGAGGCGATGTACAGGCTGCCCTTGTAGTGGGCCAGGCCACTCGGGGTCGCCTGCGAGGTCGGCCAGGTCTTGACCGGGTTGGTCATGCCGCCGGTGCCGCAGGAGCCCTCGCAGTTCGGCCAGCCGTAGTTCTTGCCGGAGTCGATCTTGTTCAGCTCGTCGACCTTGCTGGCGCCGATCTCCGAGGCGTAAAGCTGGCCGCCGACCCAGGTCAGGCCCTGCACGTTGCGGTGCCCGAAGCTGTAGACCCGGCTGTTGAACGGGTTGCCGGGCGCGGCCGCGCCGTCCTTGGTGATCCGGAGGATCTTGCCGCCGAGCGAGTTCTTGTTCTGCGCGTTGGCCCCGTTCTGGCCGTCACCGGTGCCCGCGTAGAGGAAACCGTCCGGCCCGAAGGCGATCCGGCCGCCGTGGTGGAACTGGGAACCACGCGGGATACCGGTCACGATCGGCTGCGGGGCCTGGCCCAGCTTGAGCTTGGCGATCCGGTTGTCGCTGCCGGTGGTGTAGTAGATGAAGACCAGCTGGTCGGCCGCGTAGGTGGGCGAGACCGCGATGCCGAGCAGGCCGGCTTCCTTGGTGACGCTCACCCCTGGGATGGTCTGAACGTCGGAAACCTTGCCCGCCTTGTCAATCTTGCGGATCTTCTTGCTGTCCTTCTCGGTGAACAGCGCGGTGCCATCGGGCAGCCAGTCCACCGCCCACGCTTGATTGAGTCCGGAGGCGATCTGTTTGATCGCCATCGGCGAGACCTCGGACGCTGTGGCGACCGGTGCGGTGAACGCGGCCGCGGCGGTGGCGGTCGCGACCAAAGCTCCGATGACTGTCCTGCGTCGAGCGTGCATCGTGCCCCTCCTGATCATGCCTGTGGAGTGCGGAAACGGCGGCGGCGATGATGGCGGCACAGCGTCGGATGTAAACGCTTGCAGTGGGTCCGACCCTAACCCAAGGCAAGCGCTTACCGCTAGGGCTGTCAATGCCGTCTGGAAAGTTCCCTGAAAAATACGATCGGCCCATAGCGGGATCAAGAAAAACGTGTCTAGCGTGGTGTCGCTCGCCATGAGCACAGGAGAGGGCGGTTCGGCGGCGGACCGCCCGTGATCCGAGGAGTGAGCGTTATGGAAACTCGTGAAGTGTGGACCCGTCCGGAATTCACCGAGTACGACACGCCCATGGAGGTCACCGCGTACGCGGCCCGCATGGACTGATGCTCATCCAGGGCTGGGAGCCACGGCCCTGTGGCTCCCAGCCCGCCTCCGCCGCCGCCAGCGCTGTCGCCAGTTGTCCTCGAGAGGTAGTGCGGAGATGGCCACCAGCCAGGATGTGTTGTCGCGTGCGGACTTCCTCGCCGCGTTGCAGGCTCTGTCCCATCGCTACTGGGGAACGCACCCCTTCCACCAGCGGATGCACGCCGGTGAACTGACCGAACACGAGCTGCGGACCTGGGCGGCCAACCGCTGGTACTACCAGTGCATGCTGCCGCAGAAGGACGCGGCGATCATCAGCAACTGCCCGCTGCCCGAGGTGCGCAGGCTGTGGCTGGACCGGATCGTCTACCACGACGGCAAGGCCGAGGGCGAGGGCGGCGCGGAGAGCTGGCTGCGACTGTGCCAGGCCGTCGGTCTCAGTCGCGAGGAAGTGCTGGACCAGCGGCACATCGCGCCCGGCACCCGGTTCGCGGTGGACGCCTACGTCAACTTCGCCCGGCAGCAGCCGTGGATCATCGGCGTGGCCTCCGGACTGACCGAGATGTTCTCCGGTCACCTGATGCGCCAACGGGTTTCCGATGTGCTGGCCGGCTACAGCTGGATCCGGCGGGAGGACCTGGCCTACTTCACCACCCGGATCGACAAGGTCTCCGGCGAGGGCAAGGAGACCGTGGACCTGGTGCTGGAACACTGCGACACCAGGGAACTCCAGGACGCGGCGGTGGCCGCGCTGAGCTTCAAGTGCGATGTGTTGTGGAGCCTGCTGGACTCGATCGAACGCGCCGCGGCGAAGGGCTGACCCCGATGAACGAGATCACCGGGACCTCCCGGCCGAGGCTGCGCCGCGGGGTGCGGCTCAGTTACGACAAGGTGCGCGCGACACACGTGCTGCTCTTCCCGGAGGGCGTGCTGGTGCCCAACCCGACCGCGGCCGCGGTGCTCGGGCACTGCGACGGGGTCAACGACGTCGACGCGGTGGTGAAGCTGCTTTCCGAGCGCTACCAAGGGGTTTCGGTGGCCGATGTGGCCGAGCTGCTGGCCGCGCTGATCGAGCGGCGGATCGTGGAGCTGGCGGTGGGCGATGCCTGAGATCCCGGTGTCCCCCGCCGAGGCCCCGCTGGGCATGCTCGCCGAGCTGACCCACCGCTGCCCGCTGCACTGCCCGTACTGCTCCAACCCGCTGGAACTGATCGCCAAGAACAACGAGCTGAGCACCGACCAGTGGCGCTCGGTGCTCACCCAGGCCCGCGAGCTGGGCGTGCTGCAGGTGCACATGTCCGGCGGCGAACCCCTTGCCCGCCATGACCTCCGCGAGCTGGTCGAGCACGCGAGCGACCTCGGCTGCTACGTGAACCTGGTGACCAGCGGGCTCGGCCTGACCGAGCCGGTGCTGCAGGATCTGGCCGATCGCGGGCTGGCGCACGTGCAACTGTCCATTCAGGACTCCGACCCGGTGCGCGGCAACCAGGTGGCTGGCGCCCGCGCGCACGACCGCAAGCTGGCCGCGGCGCAGGTGGTGCACAAGGTCGGGCTGCCGCTGACCGGGAACGTGGTGCTCACCCGGCTCAACCACGACCGGATCGGTGACATCATCACCATGGCCGAGGCGATGGGCGTGGACCGGCTGGAGCTGGCCAACACCCAGTACTACGGCTGGGCGCTGAAGAACCGGGCCCAGCTGATGCCGACCAGGGAGCAGCTGGCCACCGCGGAGCCGATCGTGCGCGCGGCGAGCAAGCGGCTGGCCGGGCGGATGCAGGTGGTCTACGTGGTGGCCGACTACTACGAGGACTACCCCAAGCCCTGCATGCACGGCTGGGGCGCGCGCCAGCTCACCGTGGCGCCCAACGGGGATGTGCTGCCCTGTCCGGCGGCCACCGCGATCAGCACGCTCAAACTGGACAACGTCAAGGACCGGCCGCTGGCCGAGATCTGGTACCAGGGCGAGAGTTTCAACGCCTACCGCGGCACCGGGTGGATGAGTCCGACCTGCCAGGCCTGCCCGCGCAAGGAGACCGACTTCGGCGGCTGCCGCTGCCAGGCGTTCCTGCTCACCGGCGACGCGGCGGCCACCGACCCGGTGTGCTCGAAGTCCCCGGACCGGCCGATCATCGACACCATCCTGGCCCGCCACCACCAGGCGCCCGAGCCACTGGACGCGCCACTGGCGATGCGCTGGCTGGCCGCCGAACGAGGAGCACGATGAAGGTTCTGCTGCTGGGCACGGCGGCTGGCGGCGGTTTCCCGCAGTGGAACTGCGCCTGCCGGCTGTGCTCGGCAGGCCGGGACGGCCTGCTGACCCACCGCACCCAGGACGGCATCGCGGTCAGCGCCACCGGCGAACGCTGGTTCCTGGTCAACGCCAGTCCGGACGTCCGGGCGCAACTGCTGGCGCACCAGGAGTTCCGCCCGAAACCGCCGCGGGACACCCCGGTCAGGGGCGTGCTGCTGACCGACGCCGAACTGGACCACTCGCTCGGCCTGATGCTGCTGCGCGAGGGCGACCGGCTCGACGTGTGGGCGCCCGCGGCGGTGCTGCACGGGCTGACCGTGGACTTCGGCCTGCGTAGCACGGTCGAGCACTACCGGCGCTGGGACTGGCACACCGTCTTCCCCGGCGTGCCGGTGCACCCGGCTGGCGAGTTGACGGTGACCGCGTTCCCGGTCAGCGGCAAGCGGCCCCGGTACGCGGCATCGTCCACAATGGACGGACCGTGGGTGGTGGCCTACCGGATCGCCGACCCGGCCACCGGCGGCGCGCTGGTCTACGCGCCCTGCCTGCGTGAGTGGCCTGCCGGCTTCGACGAGTTCGTCGCGGACGCCGACTGCGTGATCATCGACGGCACCTTCCACTCCGCCGCGGAGATGTCCGGCGCGACCGGCAAGAAGGCCGACGCGGACCAGAAGTCCATGGGGCACATCCCGATCGCCGGTCCGGGCGGCGGACTGGACGTGCTGTCCCGCTTCCCCGGCAAGCACCGGATCCTGACCCACCTCAACAACACCAACCCGGTGCTGGACCCGGCCTCGCCCGAACACGCCGAGGTGCTGACCGCCGGGGTGTCCGCACCGCCGGACGGGACGTTGTTCGAGATCTAGGACGCCGCCAGCAGCGCATCGGCCTGCGCGCTGCGCTGGTAGAGCACGAACCGGCCGTCCCGGCTGGCGGTGACCAGGTTTGCCCGGCGCAGCGCGCCCAGGTGGTAGGACACGGTGGCCGCGGCCAGCTTGTGCCGCAGCGCCAGCTCGGCGGTGGACCGCGGCGCGCCCAGGTCGGCCAGCAGCGCGGCCCTGGTCGCGCCGACCACCCGAGCCAGCTCGGCCGGATCCCGCCGGGCCCGCACGCCGACCCTGGCCGCCGGGTAGTACAGCGCGACCTGCTGCTGGTCGTCGCACTGGATCATGAACTTCGGCCAGCTGAGCACCGAGGGCGCCAGCACGATCGGCTGGCCGGACACGGTGACCTCCGCCTGGTACGGCTTGTCGATCGCCACCGCCGCGCCGGTCCAGCTGCACCGCGGATCGAGGGTGGAGAGCAGCTCGCCGACCCCCCGGGTGGCCAGCAGCCGGGCCCGGTCGGCGAGGTCGGCCTCGGCCAGCGCCTCGATCTCGCCCCAGCCCTCGGCCAGCGCCCGCCGCCAGAACGTGCCCAGCCCGGCCGCCAGCCGCCCGGCCAGCCTGCCGGTCTCCGCCAGCCGCCGCACCCGCGGCGACACCGGTCGCCGCCAGTGCTTCTCGGCGAAGCCCAGCTGCTGGGCCACCAGGTCCGCCGAGGTCTCGGCCAGGTCGGTGAGCTGGGCCTCCAGCGCCTCGGCGGAGCTGCCCGGCCGGGGTTGTGGGGTGAGCAGGTCCGGGGTGTAGTGGTTGCCGTCCAGCGGCAGCAGCTCGGTGACCAGCTCGACCTCGGCCGCGCCGAGCGCGTCCCTGGCCAGCGCGCCGGGATCGCCGAAGACGGGATGCCTGCCACCACCGGCGGCCAGGCCGAGCCAGGTGACCGCCTCCATGATCGGCGAGTGCGACAGCCGGATGTTCGCCACCGTCGTGGCGTCGCACCGCAGCAGGATCACCGGCCGAACATAGCGCGGATTCGAGCGGGTTCGAATGAGTTCCGCCGGCCGCCGGAACGCGGTTTTCTTGTCGTGGCCGGTGGATTGCCGCTCTGGGGGGCAGCGATCCACCGGCCACCGCACTGGCCCGCACCCACCGTTCACCTGCCGCCGTTAGCCTGCGCGCATGCGGTGGTCACGGCTGGTCATGTCGGTACTCGTCCTCACCCTCGGCCTGGCCGGTCCGGCCGAGGCCGTCCCCGCCGAGGTCCGGGTGCTCACCTGGAACATCTGGCGCGGCGGGCTCGGCGCGGGCGCGGACAACCTGCCCCGGCTGCTGGACCAGATCGTGGCGGTGCGCCCGGACGTGCTGCTCGCGGTGGAGACCTACGGCGCGGGCGAGCAGATCCGCCAGGCGCTGACCCGGCGAGCGGGCAAGGGCGCCTACTCCGGCACCCGGATCACGCCCAGCACCACCGGCGGTGACAACCTGTGGATCTTCACCCGCTACCCGGTGACCAAGACCTATCCCGCGCCCAGCGGCGGCAAGGTCACCGCGTTCAACTTCGGCGGCGTCCAGGTCCGGCTGCCCGGCGGCAGACCGCTGAACCTGTTCGACACCTGGCTGCCCTACACCGACCCGTGGAACGGCTACCTGATCGACGAGAACGCCGCCGCCATCCGCGCCGGCCTGGCCCCCCGGCACACCCCGGCGGCGGTGGCCGCGGCCGAAACCGCGCAGACCAGCTACCTGTCCGAGATCATCGCCCGGCACCTGCCCGCGGGCCCGGCCGTGCTCGGCGGCGATTTCAACACCCCGGCGGCCAGTGACTGGACCGAGAAGTGGCAGGACTGCCCGAACCACTTCGGCATGGCCTACCCGCTGCGCACCACCGACCTGCTGGTCGAAGCCGGCTTCACCGACACCTTCCGCGCCGCGCACCCCAGCCCGTGCACCGCCGAGGGCCGCACCTGGAGCCCGCAGCCCACCGAGCGGATGATCACCCCGCAGCGCATCGACCTGACCTTCGCCAGGGGCGCGGTGGTCACCGGCAGCCAGGTGCTGGACACCCGGCTGCCCCGGCACGGGCCCGGCGTCTTCTACTCCGACCACGCGGCCCTGCTGACCAGCCTCCGGGTGAGCTAGAAGGCGGATACTCTCTGCAACATCACGTGCCGCTAAGTAATAGCCTGCTCCTATTTGATAAGTTCATTTAGATGCCGCGCAGATGTATCAAACTCGCGGCGAGATGAGCTGGGCCTGGCATGGGCCAGAAGCGGAGCAGCTGTGGCGGGCAGGGGACGGCCGAGCCGGGCCAGTGTCTACCAGCGGTTGGAACACGCCCTGGCCGAGTTGAACACCCGGTTCGGCGGCCTGCCCAACCCCAAAGAAGCCCAGTCGATCTGGGACGACATCTGGCACCTGGAAGCCCACCACTCCACGGCCCTTGAGGGCAACACGCTGGTGCTCCGTGAGGTGCAGGCGCTACTCGATCAAGGTCGCGCGGTCGGCGCCAAACCGCTCGGGGAATACAACGAGGTGCGCGGCTACGCCGATGCCGCCCGTTGGGTCTACGGACAGGCACTCGAACCCGATGGCTGGCACGACGGCAGGTTGCTGACCCTCAGCGAAGTCAGGCAGGTCCACCACACCGCGATGACGCCGGTCTGGGACGTGGCCCCGCACAAGGACGCCACCGATCGTGAAGGGCCCGGGTGTTTTCGCGAGCATGACATCCGTCCGTTCTCCGGCGGGATGACACCGCCGGCCTGGCCGCTGGTGCCAGTTCAGCTGCAGCAATGGGTCGACGAGGTCTGCCAGGTGGGTCAGCGACTCAGCACGGGTGAGCATCCGGACCGGCCGTTGACCGAGGAGTTGGCCCGTCTGCACAACGAGTTCGAGCGGGTACATCCGTTTCTCGACGGCAACGGGCGCACCGGACGACTTGTTCTCAATCTCATCCTGGTCCGGCTCGGCCACCCGCCGGTGGTCATCTTCAAGCGGCAGCGGGACGCCTACCTCACCGCATTGCAACGAGCCGACACCGGTGACTACGGAGCGCTGGGCGAACTGATCGCCAGGGCGATGTACGACAACCTCAATCGGTTCATCGTGCCCAACGTGGCCGGTCCCGCCCGCCTGGTCCCACTCGCCGCCCTGGTGTCCGAGGACTTCACGCTTCCTGCTCTGCGTCAGGCGGCGCAACGTGGGCGACTTGACGCCGTGCAGGGACCAGACGGTGTCTGGCGAAGTTCACGCAAGGCCGTAGTCACGTACCAGGACAACAAGCACAAACGCCGCCGTTCGGCGGGTTGACCGTCCACAACAGACACCCAACCCACGGCGCCATTGAGTCCACAATGGCCGGTTGTCCGGACAACCCTCGCTCTGAGGACGCCATGCGGCCTAGTCCCCAGGTCGGAATCCTTCCGGGGGCTACCTCCATCGCGGGTGCCGAACTCGCCACCGGTAGCCGAGGTGCGCGGGCGGCGTTCCGGGGACGCTGACGGGGCAGACCTGGCGTGCGTGCCCAGGAAGGTGGTCGCGGTGTCCGCTCCGCTTGCGCCGGACCCCGGCGCCTACTCGGTCGAGCAGTACCGCGCGTTGCTGGCCGCCACCCCGCCACCTCGGCTGGAGGAGGTGCACGCGGCGGTGTGGCCGCGACTGTCACCGCAGGTCAGGCAAGCGGTGCTGGTCGGCTTCGCGCAGCGGGCGGGGGAGGAGGAACTGGGTGGAGGCGGCGAACTCGGAACGGTCGCGGCGGGCGCGGCCGGGGGCTTCGCCGGCGATCCGGCCACCGATTACCTCTTCGCGGACCCCGGTCCGGGCGATGCCGTGGCAACTCGACCACCAGGACCCGAACCACCCGGACCCACAGAACCGGCAGAACAGCGCCCCGAACACCCCTGACCTCAGCGCGCACACCGGCGGTAGGTTGGGGGGTACTGCCCTGGTCGCGCAGTGGTTCGGAGCCCGCATGTCCACACCGCTCGGCTGGCGTCCGCCGCGCCCGCTGCAAAACCTGAGTGCTCGCCAGGCGGACCTGCTGGTAGTGGTGGTCGTGCTGCTCGCGGTCGAGCTGCCGCTCGCCTTCGGTCTCGGCGGCGGCCCGCCGCCCTGGTGGGGCTACCTGGTCGCGGCCTCGACCGCGCTGCCGTTGCTGTTCCGCCGGCAGGTGCCGATGCTGACCATGATCGCGGTCAGCGTGGCCGAGCTGGTCTACATCGCGCTGGACCTGCCCGACATCTGGAGCATCTACGGCCCGCTGGTGGGCGTCTACACGGTGAGCAGGAACAGCGAGCCGCTGATCCGCCGGATCACGCTGGCGCTGGCCCTGCTCGCGGTGGTGCTGCACTCCGGGCTCGACCAGATGGACTTCCAGGAGTTCACCTTCCTGACCACCTGCTCGGTGACCGCCTACCTGGTGGGCTGGGCGGTGCGCACGAACGCCGCCTACACCGTGGCGCTGGAGGAACGCGCGCACCGGCTGGAGCAGGAACAACAGCTGGAGGCCGAGCGGGCGACCAGCGCGGAACGCGCCCGGATCGCCAGGGACATGCACGACATCCTCTCCCACGCGGTGGCGCTGATCGTGGTGCAGGCCGAGTCCGGACCGCTGGTGGTGCGCGCCGATCCGGCCCGCGCCGAGGCCAGTTTCGACGCCATCGCCACCGCGGGCCGGGACGCCATGGCCCAGCTGCGGCGACTGCTCGGGATGGTGCCGCGCGATCCGGCCGAGCTGCGCCGGGCGCCGCAACCGACCATGGACGACGTGCCGCGGATGATCGAAACGGTCCGGGCCACCGGGCTGCACGTGGAGCACAGCGTCTCGGGCGCTCCGGCGCCGCTGCCGCCGGACACCGAACTGGCGGTGTACCGGCTGATCCAGGAGGCGCTGACCAACACCGTCCGGCATGCTCGGGCCTGCCGGGCCGAGGTGCGGCTGAGCTGGTCAAGGGCCGAGCTGGCGGTGCTGGTGCTCGACGACGGGATCGGCGCGGACAACCCGGCGCCGGGTCGCGGCGGGCGTGGGCTGGTCGGGATCAGGGAACGGGTCGGCGCCTGCGGCGGCGTGGTGCGGATCGGCCCGCGCGAAGGTGGCGGGTTCATGGTGACGGCGGAGATTCCGCTGGCGCACAAGGACTTCCCGGTGAGCCGGGTAGAACGGGGGAGTTGACCGTGGTGAGCGAGCAGAGTGTCGAGCCGATCCGCGTGGTGATCGCCGACGACCAGGAGCTGGTGCGGGCAGGCTTCCGGCTGATCCTGGACAGCCAGCCCGACATCGAGGTGGTGGCCGAGGCCGAGGACGGCGCGAACGCGGTCTTCGCCACCCGGATGCTGCGCCCGGACGTGGTGTTGCTGGACATCCGGATGCCGACCATGGACGGCATCGAGGCGGCCAGGGTGATCTGCGCCGAGACCGAGGCCAAGGTCGTCATGCTGACCACCTACGACCTGGACGAGTACCTCTACGACGCGCTGCACGCCGGGGTGAGCGGCTTCCTGCTCAAGGACGTGCGCCGGGACGACCTGGTGCACGCGGTGCGGGTGGTGGTCACCGGCGAGGCGATGCTGGCCCCGTCGATGACCCGCCGCCTGGTGCAGGACGTGGTCAGCCGCGCGTTGCGGCCCACCCCGGACAACCCGGACCCGCGCCTGGACACGCTGACCGCGCGCGAGGCGCAGACCCTGGAGCTGGTGGCCCGCGGGCTGTCCAACGCGGAGATCGCCAAGGCCATGGTGCTGTCAGAGCACACGGTGAAGACGCACGTCAGCAGCCTGCTGACCAAGTTGGACCTGCGGGACCGGGTGCAGGCGGTGGTCTTCGCCTACGAGTACGGCGTGGTGGGCAGCGGCCGGGTCTGAGCACTCAGCGGGATCGGGCCAGCCGGTCCCTGATCCGCATCCGCACGGCCTGCCACACCTGACCGGCCACCGACGGCCGCCGCGTGCCGCCCCTGGCCCGCGCGGGCATCCGGCGACCGTGCAACTCCCCCGCGACCTCGGCCGCCACCCGCGGATGTCCCAGCGGCACCGGCGCGGCGCCGCGGTCGAGCACCTTCACCCGGACCCCGTGCCCGATGAGCACCTGCTCGATCGGCCGGGACCGGGGTTCCGGGCCGACCAGCAGCACCGAGCGGACCTGCCTGGCCTCGCCGTCGGCGAAGGACTCGGTGGCCAGCAGCAAGGCCGGTTCGGCTGCCGTGCCCTCGGCCACCAGGTCGATCGGGCCGCCGCCCTCGGCCAGGCGTTCCAGCACGTCCCTGGCCCTGGGCATGGCGGCCTCGGCGGCGGGCAGGCGCAGCCAGGCGATGTGCGTGGAGCGGGCGATGCCCCGCCAGCTGGCAGGCAGGTGGCCGTGCCTGCCCAGGCCCGCTGGATCAAGGACGAAGAGCACATCGGCGTCTTCGGGTCCCTGTTCCACCAGGTCCGGGCCCTGGGCTCGGGTGGGCTTGGATTCGGGTGCGCTCATGGCCTGCCTTTCCGGGTGACCCCCGCGGGGGGATACCCACTAGGCCGTTCGGTCACACACCGAGGCGATCCGGGCCTGCGCCGCCCGATAGTGCGGCCCCTGCCGGAGTGAGGTGGGCAGGGCCAGCAGCACCAGCCGCAGCGAGCGGGCCAGCGCGGTCGCGGTCAGTTCGGTGCCGGGCAGCCCGGTCAGGCCGTAGCCGCGGCGGGCCCAGTCCGGCAGCAGCGAGTAGCTCAGCGCGGCCAGCGCGGCCCAGGCCGGGCGGGCCGGGGTGAACAGCTGCACCGGCGTCGGCATCGGCGGGAACAGCAGGAACCGGGCGGTGCGCCGGGCCGCCGCGGTGCACCGGATCACCGGGCGCATCCGGGCGAAGTAGTCGGCCAGCGCGGCCACCGAATCCGGCACCATCGCCTCGGGCACGCCGACCAGCCGGGCCGCGCGGACCTGTTCGGCCAGGTAGGCGTCGGCCTCGGCGGCACGCAGCCGCATCCCGCTGCGCCGGGCGGTGTCCAGGAAGGAGTCGACCTCGCAGTTGTGCACCCACAGCAGCAGTTCCGGATCGGTGACCCGGTAGGCCTGGCCGGTCTCCGGCTCCACCCCGGTGAGCCCGCGATGCGCCCGCCGGACCACCGCGCCGATGGCCTGGGCCTGGCTGAGCGAGCCGTAGGTGACGGTGCCGACGTACTCGGCGGTGCGGATCAGCCTGCCCCACGGGTCGGCCTGGAACTGGGAGTGCTGCGCCACCCCTGCCATCGCCAGCGGGTGCAGCGCCTGCAGGAACAGCGCTCGCAGGCCGCCGAGGAACAGCACCGGATCCGAGTGCACCCGCCAGGTGACCGAGTCCGGCCCGAAAAGTCCTGTCTCTTCCGCGCCCATTGCCACTCAGTGTCGCATCGCAAGGACACTTTCGAGTGAAACTTTCAGCGGGCCAGTGGCAACAGGATCTCGAACCGGCATCCCGGACCGTGATTGCTGGCGCTGATCCGGCCGTGGTGGGCCTCGACCAGCCCCCTGGCTATGGCAAGGCCCAGACCGGCTCCGGCGGCCTGCTCGGGCTCTGGAGTCCGTGCCGCGCTGCCCCGGTAGGCCACGTCGAAGACCCGGGGCAGTTCGCCGTCGGGGATGCCACCGCAGCCGTCGTCCACGGCCAGCCAGCCCTGCCCGTCCACCTCGCCCGCGGCCACCGCGACCACGCCGCCGCGATCGGTGTGCCGGATGGCGTTGCTGAGCAGGTTGCGCAGCACCCGGCTCAGCTCGCGCGCGCTGCCGTGCACCACCGGCCACTCGCTGGGCACCTCGGCCAGGGTGACCCCGGCCCGCTGCGCGACGGCGGCCTGCGCGGCCACCTCCTCGCTGACCAGGTCGCGCAGTGGCAGCGCGGTCAATTCCAGGTTGAGCGCGCCCGCGGTGATCCGGGAGAGCTGGAAGAGGTCGTCGACCATGGCGGAGACCCGTTCGGTCTCCCGGCCGATGCCCAGCAGGTAGCCGCGCACCTCGGCGGGTTCGGTGACCACGCCGTCGGTGAGCGCCTCGGTCATCGCGCGCATGCCTGCCAGCGGGGTGCGCAGGTCGTGGCTGATCCAGGCGACCAGTTCGCGCCGGGCCGCCTCGGCCGCGCGTTCCCTGGCCCTGGCCTCGCGTTCCCACACGCTGCGCCGGGCGATGGCCCGGCCGAAGAGCATCGCGGCGGGCACGGTGACCAGGCCGACCAGCACGCAGATCACCACGGTGGTGGTGAGCTGGCTGGTGAACATGAACCCGCTGACCGCGGTCACCCCGGCCAGCGTGGCCAGCAGCGGGGTGAGCACCGCGACGGTGATGGCCGCGGTGAGCGAGCGGTCCCGGCACCAGTGCAGGAACACCGCGCCGAGCAGCGCGACCGGGACGGAGAAGCTCAGCGCGTAGGTGGCCGCGTGCACCAGTTCGCTCATGCCGGACCCGGGTCATAGCGGTAGCCGACGCCCCAGACGGTGGCGATGCGCACCGGGTTGGCCGGGTCGGGTTCGATCTTCTCCCGCAGCCTGCGCACGTGCACGGTGACCGTGGCCGCGTCGCCGAAGTCCCAGCCCCACACCAGTTCCAGCAACCTGGCCCTGGTGTAGACCTCGCCGGGATGGGCGATCAGGAAGGCGAGCAGGTCGAACTCGCGGGTGGTCAGCGCCAGTTCGGCGCCGCCCCGCCTCGCGCGGCGGGCCACCGGGTCCAGCCGCAGGTCGCCGTCGGCGAGGTGGTCCAGCCGGGGCGGCGGCGCGGGCACCCGCAGCCGCCGCAGCACCGAGTTGACCCGCAGCACCAGCTCGCGCGGGCTGAACGGTTTGGTCACGTAGTCGTCCGCGCCGAGCTGGAGCCCGGCCACCCGGTCCTCCTCCTCGCCGAGCGCGGTGAGCATGACCACCGGCACCGCGCTGTGCCTGCGCAGCCTGCGGCAGACCTCCAGGCCGTCGATGCCGGGCAGCATCAGGTCGAGCACCACCAGGTCGGCCGCGGCCTGCTCGAACAGGGCCAGCGCCTGCTCGCCGTCACCGGCCACCCGGACCTGGTGCCCGGCACCCTCCAGGTAGCGGCGGACCACGTCGCGCACGGTGAGGTCGTCGTCCACGACCAGCACCCGTCCGCGCACCTGCGCCTGTCCCGGCTTCTGTTCCACCGGATCAGCCTAGGACGGCGGGTGCGCACCGGTCCGGCGACAACCATGACGGTTCTCTTTCGGATGACCGGGCGATCACCCCGCCTAATGATCAACTACAGTTGGTAATGGTTATCAGGAAAGACAGAAGCGGCGCCGTTCGCCTAGGTGTCAGCCGAACGGAATCGTGCTGACCTGGGCGGACGACGCCGCTGTTGAGTGCCCCCGGACGGATTCGAACCGTCACTCGGACCCTTTTAAGGGGCCTGCCTCTACCGATTGGGCTACGGGGGCAGCGGGCAGCCTAAGCCGTGAAAGGTCGCTTTCGGGTCTCAATCGCGACAACTCGCCCGTGCGGCCGAACACTCCTGGCCCGACCGGCCGCACGAAAGCGCAGCTCGCGGGGCCCGTGCGGCCTATAGCCCGGCACGGGCGTCGAGTAGCTGGGTGAAGCGGCCAGCCACCCAGTCGTGCACCGCGTCGGAGACCTCGGTGCTGCCCGCGCGGTGTTCGAACCAGCGCCAGTCACAGCTCACGTTGATCTCCAGGAAGACGTGGTCCTCGTCCACCCGCAGCAGGTCGAACGCGGCGACCTGGACGTTCCAGTGCCTGGCCAGCGCGAGCAGTTTCCCGGCCAGCTCGTCCGGGATCTCGGCCCTGGTCACCTTGACCGCGTCCGGGTCGACCCAGAGCTGCGCCGGGTCCAGCTTCTCCACCCAGTAGCTGATCAGCTTGTCGTCCACGACGAAGACCCGCAGCTCGCCGTCGGCGTTGAGGAACTGCTGCACGATCACCGGCGCGGACTCGGGGCTGTCACTGGCCCGGCTGGTGTCCAGCGGGCGCGGGAACAGCCCGTGCAGCGCGCCCGGCCGGGGCTCCAGCAGGTGCTGGCCCGCGGTCTTGACGATGCAGCGGCCGCCGCCGGGCCTGGTGCGGCCGGGCTGGGTGGTCACCGCGGTGCGCGGCACCTTCAGGCCGAACGCGGCGGCGTCGGTGAGCTGGGTGAGCCGGTCCAGCTGGCAGGTGGCCCTTGTCGGGTTGACGTGCTCCCAGTCGGTGCGCTGAGCCAGCCAGTTGATCACCGATCGCCACTGGTCGGCGGCGTAGGCGCCGCTGATGGTGCGCTGGTCGACCGGGACCGCGGAGATGTCGAAGTGCCGCCGCCAGACCAGGATCGGCCGCAGCAGCCGCAGGTCCAGCTCGACCAGCGGGGCGTCGGTGTAGATCGTCAGCGGCAGGTTGAGGCAGCGGTCGGCGTCGATGCGGACCATCCGGATGCCGCGTTCGGCCAGCGCCAGGGAGAGTTCGTTCATCTCCATGTCCGCGGCCCTGGCCAGCACCAGCACGCAGGGCAGCGGATCGCCGCCGTCCTCCTCGACCAGGCCCATCTCGTGCACCCGCTCCTGGAAATCCAGGCAGGTGCTGGGTGATCGGTAGTAGTAGTCCTGACCCTGCAGCAGCAGCGGGGTGGTCCTGGACGGACTGGCCGGGAGCGGGACGGCGGCAGGCGTCACCTCGGTGGGCGTCGACTCGGGGTCGATCACCTCGGTGGCGGCAGGCGGACCAGGTGGCCTTGGTGCTGCCTCCTGCCCCCGTCCGGCGGCGGTCACGTGTCAGTCGTCCTTCTTGCGGAAGACCTTCCGCGCCTTGGCGTACTCCGCGGCGTAGTCGGCGAGCGCGCTGTCCTTGGCCTTCCCCTCGCGTACCAGGGCGGCCAGCTCCTCGATCGACATGGCGGTCACCTCTCTTCGGTGTGATGCTTCACACGTTCAGGTGCGGCACCGGGCGTAGTCTCAAGTTCCAACTCACAGAATGTCAAGACAACCTCAAGTTACATTCCGTACGTCGCTGTGTCGAGGAACTCCAGACGGAGTAACCCGTACGCCCGAAGTATGGAATTTTGACCCTCGGTTGCTCAACTCGCTGTGGCGCGGGCGAACTCGGCCTTGGGATCATTGATCTGACCGAGTGACACCACCTCGCGCCGGAAGACTAGCGCAAGGGTCCAGTCGATCACGACGCGGAACTTCCGGTTGAACGTGGGCATCCGGCTCACGTGGTACGTGCGGTGCAGGAACCAGGCCGGGAAGCCCTTGAGCTTGATCCCCATGACGTCCGCGACGCCCTTGTACAGGCCAAGGCTGGCCACCGAACCCGCGTACTTGTGCCGGTACGGCTTGAGCGGCTTGCCGCGCAGCGAGGCCAGGATGTTGGCCGAGAGCTGCATGGCCTGGCGCACCGCGTGCTGCGCCGAGGGGCTGCAGGTGGCGTTGGGGTCCTCTTCGGTGCGGGACAGATCCGGCACCGCGGCGTTGTCCCCGGCCGCCCAGGCATCCGGCATGCCCTCGACCTGCAGGCTGGCCGTGCAGCGCACCCGGCCGCGGGCGTCCCTGGGCAGGTCGGTCTGCTCCAGCACCGGGTTGGCCTTCACCCCGGCGGTCCACACGATGGTCTCGGCGTCGAACTCGGTGCCGTCGCTGAGCACCACGTGCCCGTCCACCATGGATTCGACCCTGGTGTCCAGGAAGCACTTGATGCCGCGCTCCTCCAGGGTCTCCACGGTGTAGACACCCATCTTCGGGCTGACCTCGGGCATCACCCGCCCGGCCGCCTCCACCAGGACCCAGTTCATGTCCTCGGGCTTGATGTTGCGGTAGTAGCGGGTGGCGTACCGGGCCATGTCCTCCAGCTCGGCCAGTGCCTCGATGCCCGCGTAACCGCCGCCGATGACCACGAAGGTCAGCAGCTTCTCGCGCAGCTCGGGGTCATCGGTGGTGGAGGCCAGGTCCATCCGGGACAGCACGTGGTTGCGCAGGTAGATCGCCTCGCCCACGGTCTTGAACGAGATGCCGCGTTCGGCGAGGCCGGGGATCGGGAGGGTTCGGGCGACCGAGCCCAGGGCCACGACGAGCACGTCGTAGGCCATGGACTCCTGGTCGCCGGTCGGCGAGGCGACGATGGCTCGCTTGTCGGCGTGGTTGATCTCGGTCACGCGCCCGGTGAGCACGTGACAGCGTTTCAGGACCCGGCGCAGCGGCACGACGACGTGCCTGGGCTCGATCGAGCCCGCGGCGGCCTCGGGGAGGAACGGCTGGTACGTCATGTGCGGCTGCGGGTCGACGACCGTCACGGACGCCTCACCCGCGCGCAGCTTGGCCTGGAGCTTCAAGGCCGTGTACATACCGACGTAGCCCCCACCGACGACCAGGATCCGGGTCGGTTGCGACTTCACAGCAGCCATACCTGAATCGTCGCACCCACCAGGTATGACCGCTTACCGGAACCGGGGTGTTCTGCGCCGCAGTGCGGCGTTTCGGGCCGTGTTCTCCGCCACGCCGACGGGCCTCAGCCCGGCCCCCGCACTCCCGCCAGCCAGGACTCGGCGTGCTCGAAGTCGGACTCCCCCAGCCCGGTGCGCGGGTTGACCCGGACCAGCTCGGTCGGGGTGTCCCCGCGACCGGCCAGGAACTCGTCCCTGGCCCGGGGGTAGAGATCGAAGTCGTCGTCGAACCAGAGCAGGGTCCGGCCGTGCGCGTACCGGGCGACAGTGGGGTACTTCCAGACCGGGTCGAGCACCGGCTCGCCGAAGTAGATCACCGGCAACTCGGGCAGGCCGAGCAGCGGAGCGAGCTGGCTGTTGGCGCGGTGTTCCCAGGTGGTGGCCCAGACCAGGTCCGCGCCGGCGCGCTCGGCCAGCTTGCTGAGGCGGGGGCCGTGGGTGGGGTTGAGCCAGAGGCGGAGCTGGGGTTTGCGGCGCCAGCGGGAGAGGCGGAGGCGGTGTTCGCGGTAGCCGTCGGGGAGGGCGTCCGGCTTGGCGGCGAAGGGGTTGAGCGGGCCGTCGACGTCGAGAAGCACCAGCGGCCGCATGCTGGCCAGCATGGCAGGACGGGCGCGGTCATCGTGCGATCGCGTACTGCCCGAGGAGGTCCTCGATCAGGATCGCCGTGGACTCCCGGGCCACCTCCTCGTCGTCCAGGCCGACGACCGCGGTGGCGGCCAGGGTCGCGATCGGGCCGTCCCGGTCGGCGCCGTGCTGCCGCAGCGCCGTGATCGCACTGCGAATGACAGGTCCGGCCAGCCCATCAGCCTCCAGTTCACGCAGGCGACCCGCGGCCTCGGCCGGGTCGAGCACCCGGAGCAACCGGAGCACATCCAGCCCGTCCTTCGCCTTCTGCCGGTGCGGTGGTTGCCCACGGCGCTCGTCGATCTTGATGATCTTGGCCACCAGCAAGGCGACCGGACCGGCGACGCTGAGCGGGCACCGCCGCGGGTCAGCCGGATCCAGCGCGCTCAGCTCGTGAATCTCGTTGTCCACCAGCGCTGGTTCCAGGCCGTGGGTGCGACGGGCCGCGTTGCTGCCGTGGCCGGGGATATGCGCCCGTCGACGACTGGGGGCGCCGCTGAGCGCCTCCGGGACCATGAGGTCGATGGCCACATCGCCGCGCCCCCGCCAACTGCCTGGGTTGGCACTGGCCACAAACCCGGCCGCCCGCAACGCGTCCGCCAATTTCGGCTCGTCCCGAAGACTGCCAGGGGCGAGGGCGATGTCGGCGTCGGTGGTCATCGGGGCGGTGACCAGGTCGGCTGCTCCGGTGTGCAGGTACACCGCCTGCGCGCCGACCAGGACGATCGCGGGCAGGTGGTCCCGCAACGCCGCCAACGCGTCCAGGAGAACCGCCCTGGCCGCGACGTACTCCGGGGCGATCACGCAGCCCAGCCCGCGTCCTCGGCGGCGAGGGTCGCCAGCAACTGTTCCGCCTCCTCCGGCGCCCGTCCCGGGCCGGTGAGCAGGTCGGCGACGACCTGCGCTGGGTCGGCGTAGGTCAGGCCGTCGACGGTGCGGGACCTGGCGTACACGAGGTCGTCGAAGGGACTGCCGAGCAGCATGTTGGCTCCCCGGCTCGTTTCTCGCAGGTTGGCGGCGCGCATCAACACCGCTGGGTTCTCGGCATAGACCACCAGGGTCATGAGCGGAGCCACCGGAACAACACCCGATGGGAGATAGGCGTGCGCCGCCGCCGAGCCCGTGATCACGTACCGTTGCCGACTTTCGCGGAGCTTCTCCAGCACAGTGCCAAGGCCGCGTGGATCAATCACCGAGGACAGCGCGTTCGAGCGGGTCAGGCCGTAGTCCTGGGTCCAGCGACGGATCAGTGCCTGTTTCCGCACGGCGGTGACCTGGCCCTGTGCCCCCCGGTCGAGCACCGCCTCCCTGGCGAGCAACTCCAGCACCCGCGCACTGGTCGCCGCTCCCACCTCGGCGCGTTCGGCCAGCTCGCGCACACCGATCGGCAGTGCCTCAGCGCAGAGGTCGAGCACGACCCTGGCCGATCCGGTACCGCGGAGGGACTTCAGTCTGCGGTCGGCCGGGTCTCGTTCCGGTCCCCTGTCGGCTCCCTGACGGTCGATGAACACACTCGGCCGATCGATCATGAGCCGGAGGTTGCCCATGAGGTCGAACCAGCCGATCCCTTCCTCGGCCAGCCGTCGCCGCGTCATGGGCGAGACGAAGGGACTGGCCACGACGAGGGCACCCGAGTGACGGTCCCGCGCGGCCGCGGCGATCCGGGACACGTCCCTGGGCTCGATCCGGCTCTTCACCTGCACCGCGAACACGGCGGTTGTCCCGTCCGGTGCGACACCACGGACCGTGAAGTCGTGGCGGGAGTCCGGCTCGGTCGTGACGAGCCAGGAGTTGGGCAGGGTCGCGCGCAGCACGCTGACCAGTGCCTCCGCAAACTGGTGCGGCGGCACTGTTCCGCGTTGTGTGCTGTTCCGCGTCACGTGGAACAGGCTAGAACGCGGAACAGCTAGGGGCAACTCAGTCCGGCCAGGGTTTTCGCCTCGGTCAGCACCTCCCGCAGCATGGCCTGGGTCAGGCGGCCGGTGTAGGTGTTGTGCGGGGAGACGTGATAGCAGCCCAGCAGGTGCAGCACCGTCTCGTCCGGGCCTGGCAGATCCACCCGCATGCCGTGGCCGAACTTGGGGCGGGGCCTCGGGATCCGCCAGCCCGCGGTGGCCAGCACCGGGAGCAGGGCCTGCCAGCCGAAGGCGCCCAGCACCACCACCACGCGCAGGGTCGGGCGCAGCAGGGTCAGCTCGGTGGCCAGCCAGGGGCGGCAGTTGTCGCGTTCGGCGGGGGTGGGTTTGTTCTCCGGTGGGGCGCAGCGGACCGGGGCGGTCATCCGGAGGCCGTGCAGTTCCAGGCCGTCGTCGTGGGCGCGTGAGATCGGGCTGGAGGACAGGTCGGTGGCGTGCAGGGCCTGGTAGAGGAAGTCGCCGGAGGGGTCGCCGGTGAACATCCGGCCGGTGCGGTTGGCGCCGTGCGCGGCGGGGGCCAGGCCGACCAGGGAGATCGCGGCGTCCGGTGGGCCGAAGCCGGGAACGGGGCGGGCCCAGTAGGTCTGATCGCGGAAGGCGGCGCGTTTGACCGTGGCCACCTCCTCCCGCCAGGCGACCAGGCGCGGGCAGCGGCGGCAGTGGGTGACCTCGTGGTCAAGATCGTTCAGGGTGGGCACGGCGACTCCTGGGGGTGGTGTCACGCAAGTGTTGAACACAGTTGTCGGGTTGTGCCTTCTGTGCGGTAATCGCCGTCTAGGGTGCGCACATGGCAGTCACGGACACGCCGGTCGACGGCGAGTCGGCGCGGGGAACCGGGGAGCGCGACGGGGCGGTCGTCCCACGGCCGGAGCCGGTCGACGACCTGGTCACCACGCACCACGAGCTTTCCACCGGTGAGCGGACCCTCTCCTACACGGCCACCACCGGCCGGATAGTCCTCCGCCAGGAGGTGCACACCGACGGCACGTTCAGCGGGCACACGGCCAAGGCCGAGGTCTTCGTGACCGCCTACACCCTGGACGAGGCCGATCCGGCCACCCGGCCGGTGACCTTCGCCTTCAACGGCGGGCCTGGCTCCTCCAGTGTGTGGCTGCACCTGGGCCTGCTCGGCCCGCGCCGGGTGCTCACCGGCGACGCGGGTGCGCTGGCGCCGCCGCCATACCGGCTGGCCGACAACCCGGAAACCCTGCTGGCGCACAGTGATCTGGTCTTCATCGACCCGGTCTCCACCGGGTACTCCCGGGCGGTGCAGGGCGAGAAGCCCGGGGATTACCACGGCTACACCGGGGACCTGGAGTCCGTCGGCGAGATGATCCGGCTGTGGACCTCGCGCAACGGGCGCTGGGGTTCGCCCAAGTTCCTGGCCGGGGAGTCCTACGGCACGCTGCGCGCGGCCGGGCTGGCCCAGCACCTGCAGTCCCGGCACGGGATGTACCTCAACGGGCTGATGCTGATCTCCGCGGTGCTGGACATGGGCACCATCCGGTTCACCGAGGACAACGACCTGCCCTACCCGCTGTTCCTGCCCACCTACGCGGCCATCGCGCACCACCACGGCAGGCACGGCGACCGGCCGCTGGCCGAGGTGCTCGCCGAGGCCGAGGAGTACGCCGAGCGGGACTACCCGTGGGCGCTGGCCCGCGGGAACCGGCTCACCGCCGAGGAACGGGCCACCGCGGTGGCCAGGCTGGCCCGGCTGACCGGGCTCACCGAGGACTACGTGGACCGGGTGCGGCTGCGGATCGAGCACCTGCGCTTCTTCGCCGAACTGCTGCGGCCGGAACGCCGGGTGGCAGGCCGCCTGGACGGCCGGTTCTCCGGCCACGACGCGGATTCCGGCGCCGAGCACTTCGCCGAGGACCCGTCCTACTCGGCCATCCTGGGCCCGTACTCGGCCGCGCTCAACCAGTACGTGCGGGCCGAACTGGGCTACGCCAACGATCTGCCCTACGAGATCCTCACCGGCAACGTGCATCCCTGGTCCTACAAGGAGTTCGAGGGCTCGCACGTGAACGCGGCCGGACGACTGGCCGAGGCGATGCGGGCCAACCACCACCTCAAGGTGCACGTGGCCTGCGGCTATCACGACGGGGCCACGCCCTACTTCGCCTCCGAGCACGTGCTGGCCCACCTGGCCGTGCCGGACGAGCTGGCCGCCAACATCGAGACCCGCTACTACCCGGCGGGGCACATGATGTACGTGCACGAGCCGAGCCGGGTCCAGCAGTCGGCCGACCTGGCCCAGTTCATCAGCGACTCGGTGCCGCGGGACTGAAAAACAGTGGCGGGGCACGGAAATCCCGGTGCCCCGCCACTGTCCACATCAGACGATCACACCACCACGTGCGGCTTCTCCTCCGCGAAGTGGCAGGCGCTGGGGTGCGCGGCGCCCGGCTCGGGCAGCCGGATCTCCAGCAGTGGCGCTTCCTCGGCGCAGATGTCCTGCGCCTTCCAGCAGCGCGTGCGGAACCGGCAGCCCGAAGGCGGGTTCACCGGGCTGGGCACGTCGCCGGTGAGGCGGATGACCTCGCGGCGGCCGCGCAGCGACGGGTCCGGCACCGGCACCGCGGAGAGCAGCGCCTGGGTGTACGGGTGCGTCGGGTGCTCGTAGATCTGCTCCTCGGTGCCCAGCTCGACCATCTTGCCGAGGTACATCACGCCGACCCGGTCGGAGAGATGCCGCACCACGGACAGGTCGTGCGCGATGAACACGTAGGAGAGCCCGAACTCCGTCTGCAGGTCACCCAGCAGGTTCATCACCTGCGCCTGGATCGAGACGTCCAGCGCGGACACCGGCTCATCGCAGATGATCACCTCGGGGCGCAGGGCGAGCGCGCGGGCGATGCCGATGCGCTGCCGCTGGCCGCCGGAGAACTGGTGCGGGTACCGGTGGATGTGCTCGGGGTTGAGCCCGACCACGTCCAGCAGGTCCTGCACCTTCTTCCGCCGCTCGCCCTTGGGGGCGACCTCGGGGTGGATCTCGTAGGGCTCGCCCACGATGTCGCCGACCGTCATCCTCGGGTTCAGCGAGGTGTACGGGTCCTGCAACACGATCTGGATGTTCCGGCGCAGCTTGCGCAGCTCGCCGCCCTGCATCTTGAAGATGTCCCGGCCGTTGAAGCTGGCCGACCCGCTGGTCGGCTTCTCCAGCCGCATCAGCACCTGGGCCAGCGTGGACTTGCCACAGCCGGACTCGCCCACGATGCCCAGCGTCTCGCCGCGGCGGAGGTCGAAGGAGACCCCGTCCACCGCCTTGACCTGGCCGATGGTCTTCTTGAACAGGATGCCCTGGGTGACCGGGAAGTGCTTGACCAGATCCCGGACCTCAAGCACGTTGTCGGTGTCAGCCACCGCTGACCACCTCCTCCGCGAAGTGGCAGGCGCTGACCCGGCCGAGGCCGAGCGGGACCTGCACCGGGACCGACTGCGAACAGATGTCCTGCGCCCGCGGGCAGCGCGGGTGGAACGGGCAGCCAGGGGGCACCCGCATCAGGTTCGGCGGCAGTCCCTTGATGGTGTTGAGCGCGGTGCCCTTCTGGTCCAGCCGGGGCAGCGAGTCGAGCAGGGCCAGCGTGTACGGGTGCCCCGGCTGCTTGTACAGCGAGGAGGCGTCCGCCTTCTCCACGATCCGGCCCGCGTACATGACCGCGATCCGGTCCGCGACCTCGGCGACCACGCCCAGGTCGTGGGTGATCAGGATCATGCCCATGTTCCGCTCGCGCTGGATCTCGTGCAGCAGGTCCATGATCTGGGCCTGCACGGTGACATCCAGCGCGGTGGTCGGCTCGTCCGCGATCAGCACCTCGGGGTCCAGCGCCAGCGACATCGCGATCATCGCGCGCTGCCGCATACCGCCGGAGAACTCGTGCGGGTACTGCTTGACCCGGCCCTGGGGGTTGGGGATCTTGACCAGGTCCAGCAGCTCGATCGCGCGCTTGCGGGCGTCCTTCTTGCTCATCCCGTTGCGCACCCGGAGCTGCTCTTCGATCTGGAACCCGACGGTGAAGACCGGGTTCAGCGCGGAGAGCGCGTCCTGGAAGATCATCGCGATCCCGCTGCCCCTGACCTCGCGACGACGTTCGTCGCTGGCCGTGAGCAGGTCCTCGCCGTGGTAGCGGATGGACCCCTGGGAGATGTGACCCGGCGGGATGTCCAGGATGCCCATGATGGTCTGGGCGGTGACGGACTTGCCGGACCCGGACTCGCCGAGCACGGCGAGGGTCTCACCGGCGTCGAGCTGATAGCTGACGCCGTTGAGGACCTTGGCCACGCCGTCCCTGGTGCGGAACTCCACGTGCAGGTCCTCGACCACCAGCAGGGGTTCGCCGTCGGCCTGGCGGCCGGCGATCGGGTCCACAGTGGACTCGTTCTGCGACACTGTGAACTGCCTCCTAACGAAGCTTGGGGTCGAGTGCTTCCCGGACCGCGTCGCCCAGCATCACGAAGGCGAGCACGGTGATCACCAGGAAACCGGCGGGGAAGTACAGCAGGTGCGGCGCGATCCGGATGTAGTCCCGCGCGTCCGCGATCATCACGCCCCAGGACACCGCGGGCGCCCGCAGGCCGAGGCCCAGGAACGACAGCGTGGCCTCGGCGCCGATGAACGCGCCCAGCGCGATGGTGCCGTAGACCAGCACGGGCGCCAGGCAGTTCGGCAGCAGGTGCTTGACGATGATCCGGCTGTTGCTGGCGCCGAGGGCGCGCGCGGCCTTCACGAAGTCCTGCTGCTTCACCGTGATCGCGGCCGATCTCATGATCCGCATGGCCACCGGCCAGGACAGCAGTGCGATGGAGAGCACCACCAGGCTGACGATGGTGAACGCGCCGGGCGAGCCGCCGCCGGAGAGGAAGGCGGAGAGGATCACGATCGCGCCGAGCACGAACGGCAGGCCGAAGAAGACATCGGCGATCCGGGACAGGATCGCGTCCACCCAGCCGCCGAAGAAGCCGCTGAGCAGGCCCATGATCCCGCCGATGAGCACGGTGACCAGGGTGGCCATCACGCCGACCAGGATCGACCACCTGGTGCCGTAGACGACCCTGGCGAAGATGTCCTTGCCCTGGGTGTCATAGCCGAACCAGGCCTGCGCCGAGGGCGTGACCCTGGAGCGCTGGAGATCGCCCGCGTCCGGGTCCACCGAGGTGAACAGCCAGGGGAAGGCGGCCACGATGAGCAAGAACAGGATCACCGTGGCCGAGATGATGAACAAGGGCCTGCGGCGCAGGTCTCCCCACGCGTCGGACCAGAGACTGCGGGGCTTGTCCTGTGTGGTGGAAGCGTGCTCGGCGTCCGACACCATCTGGTGCGCTTCGATGGTGGAGCCGGCGGCGGCAGCAGACGGGTCAGTCATAACGGATCCTCGGGTCCAGCACGGCGTAGAGCAGGTCGACGAACAGGTTGACGATCAGGAAGACGATCACCAGGAGCACGACGACACCGGTGACGGTGATGCCCTCCTTCTGGAGAATCGACTCATAGACCAGACCGCCGATCCCGCGGATGCCGAAGATGCCCTCGGTGACGATGGCGCCGCCCATCAGCGAACCCAGGTCGGTGCCGAGGAAGGTGATCACCGGGATCACCGAGTTGCGGAGCAGGTGCACCCCGACCACCCGGCTCTGCGGCAGGCCCTTGGCCACCGCGGTGCGGACGTAGTCGGCGCGCTTGTTCTCCGCGATGGAGGTGCGGGTCAGTCTGGTCACGTACGCCATCGAGAGACTGCCGAGCACGAAGCCCGGCACCAGTAGCTCGACGAACGTCGGATCGTCCGACACCACCGTCGGGATTATCTCCAGCTGGAAGCCCAGCACCTGCTGCAGCACGAAGCCGGTGACGAAGGTGGGCAGGGAGATCAGGAACAGGGTGGAGACCAGGACCAGGTTGTCCAGGAAGCCCCGGCCGCGCAGACCGGTCAGCACACCGGCGATGACACCGATGACGGCTTCGATC
Source organism: Crossiella sp. CA198 (assembly GCF_052078295.1). Lineage (NCBI taxonomy): Bacteria > Bacillati > Actinomycetota > Actinomycetes > Pseudonocardiales > Pseudonocardiaceae > Crossiella > Crossiella sp. CA198. The sequence goes on along the minus strand of NZ_JBQJIM010000017.1, from coordinate 229,455 downwards.
AGCACCGCGACCAGCGCGAGCTTGACCGAGACCGGGTACCGCAGCGAGATCAGCTCACCGACCGAGGTGCCGTTGAAGGTCTCCCCGAAGTCGCCCTGGAGCAGGCCGCCGAGGTACTTGAAGTACTGGATGAGGATGTTGTCGTTGAGGTTGAACTTCTCCGTCATCACCGCGACGAACGCGTCTGGGCACCGACGCTCTCCGCACATGCTGGCGAAGGGATCACCCGGGAGTGTCCAGACCAGCACGTAGATCAGGAACGTGGTGCCGAGGAAGACGGGAATGAGTTGTAGCAGGCGCCGAATGACATAGCGGCCCATGGAAGCGAACTCCTTCTACCGCGACAGGGGCTGGCCCACGACGTTGTGGGCCAGCCCCTCGTTGCTAATGATCAGGCAACCTCGACCGTGGACAGGTCGAGTTCGCGGTACGCGCTCATGGTCGCGTTCTTCAGGCGGTTCGACCAGCCTGCCTGGCTGGGAGTGCTCCACAGCGGGATGGCCGGCATGTCGTTGGCGATCAGCTTCTCGGCCTCGTGGTAGAGCTTGTAGCTTTCCGCCTCGGTCCCGGCGCGGTCCGCCTCGGCCAGCTTCGCGTCAACGGCCGGGCTGGAGTAGCCACCGTCGTTGGAGGAGCCACCGGTGCGGTACAGCGGGTTGAGGAAGTTCTCCACCGACGGGTAGTCGGCCAGCCAGCCACCGCGGTAGACCTGGGTCATCTCGTGTGCGTTGATCTTCTTCCGGATCTCGCCGAAGGTGGCGACCGGGGCGAAGGTGCACTCCAGGTTCAGCGCGTTCTTGATCTGGCCACAGGCGGCCTCGATCCACTCCTTGTGCCCGCCGTCGGCGTTGGAGGTGATCTCCAGCTTGCCGGTGAAGCCGCTCTTGTCGAACAGCTTCTTGGCCTCGGTCGGGTTGTGGGTGCACAGCTCGCCACAACCGCCGGGGCTCCAGCCGGTAACCCCGTCGACCGCGTAGCCGTCGGTGGGCTTACGGGAGCCCTCGAAGATCTTCTCGGTGATCTCCTTGCGGTTGATCGCCATGGAGATCGCCTTGCGGAAGTCCGCGTTCTGGTACTTCTTGTCGTACAGCGGGAAGTTCAGGATCTGGATGGACAGACCCTGGAAGGCCTGGGAGCGGCCCTTCAGGTCGGTCTTCCAGAGGTTGCCAGCCAGGCCCGACGGCGGGATGGTGTCGAGGAAGTCGAGCTGGTTCCCCTTCACCGCGGCGTAGGCGGCCTCGGTGCCGGTGTAGATGGCGACCTTGACCTTCTTGATCTTCGGCTTGTCGTCGCCCTTGTACTCCTCGTAACGCTCAAGCTTGATGTCCTGCTTGGGCGTGCGGGAGATGAACTTGAACGGGCCGTTGCCGATCGGCTTGGCCTCGAAGCCCTTCGGGTCCTTGAAGAAGGCGTCGGGCAGCGGCATGTAGGCCGAGTAGCCGAGCTTGACCTTGAAGATCACGTGCGGCTCGGTGAAGTCCACCTGGAGGGTGTAGTCGTCGACGGCCTTGAGGCCGGACATCTCCTTGGCCTTGGGCTCAGGAGCCTTCTGCGGACCGTTGGCGCCGTCCGGGTCAACGGTGTTGACGTCGCGGAAGCCCTTGATCTGCTCGAAGAAGCTGGCCGACTGCTGCCCGTTGGGCGAGTAGGCGGTGTAGTTCCAGGCGTCGACGAAGTTCTTCGCCTTGACGTCGGTGCCGTCGTGGAACTTCCAGCCCTGCTTGAGCTTGATCGTGTACTGGTCGGGCTTGGTCAGCTCGATCGACTCGGCCATCGCGTTCTTGACCTCGAACGAGTTCGAGTACTTCACCAGACCGGTGAAGATCGCCTGCACCACCTTGCCGCCACCGGTCTCGGTGGTGTTGCCGGGCACCAAGGGGTTCTCCGGCTCAGTGCCGAAGATGCTCACCTCGGTGTTCTCGTTGCCGCCCGACTGGCTCCCGCCACCGCCGCCACAGGCCGTCAAGACCAGCGAAGCCGCGATCGGCAGCGCGATCAAGGACAGCGCGCGTCCCTTCCGCATGTACGTCCTCCCACCTACACGGCGCGTCTCACGATGAAGTTCGTGAGCGCCACCCAAACGGCCACGGGAACCCTTCCCGAACCGTGAGAGGGACCGTAATCGGCTCAACCCAACGAACTACACCGGAGTACGGTCACAAAGCGGTCACGATCGTCAATTTTGTCAACTGAATAACAAGTTACAACTACGCAACGTGACCGGATTCTTCACGGAAAGATGTCCGTCAATCGATTGACGGAGTGTCCTTCAAACGGTTGACAACGCGATGCCGTCGAGAATGTCGTGCTCACTGACGACCAGCTCGGTGATTCCAGCCCGTTCGCGCAGTTCTTGGGCGATCTTGGCCACCACTAACGCACCGCCACCGATGACGTCGACCCGGCCTGGGTGCATGACCGGCAGGGCGGCCCGATCATCGCGCGAGAGGGCGAGCAGAAGTTCGATCGTCTCGTGCAGCTCGCCCATCTGGAGTCTTGACAGGTGGATGGCCTCGGAGTCGTAGCTGGGCAGGCCCTTGGCGATGCCGGAGAGGGTGGTCATCGTGCCGGCCAGACCGATCCAGGTGCGCGCGCTGCTGACGTCCACCGCGGCGAATGCCTCGGCCAGCGCCTCGGCGATGACCCGCTCGGCCTCGGCGCGCTGGGCCGGGGTGGGCGGGTCGTCCGGCAGGCAGCGTTCGGTCAGTCGAACGCAGCCGATGTCCACCGACCGGGCCGCGGTGACCTTGGCCCGCACGCCGTCCCAGTCACCCAGCACGACCTCGGTGGACCCGCCGCCGAGGTCGACGACCACAAAGGGCCCTTCCTCGGGCTCCAGATCGCCCACAGCGCCGGTGAAGGAGAGCGCGGCCTCCTCATCCCCGGTAATCACTTCGGCGTCGATACCGAGCGTTTCACGGACCATGCCGAAGAAGTCATCCCGGTTGGCCGCGTCCCTGGTGGCCGAGGTGGCCACCATGCGCACCCGTTCCACGCCCTTGCGGCGCAGGATGGCGGTGTAGTCGGCCAGCGCGATCCTGGTGCGCTCCAGGGCTTCCGGCGCGAGCACGCCGGTGGCGTCCACGCCCTGCCCGAGCCGAACGATGCGCATCTCCCGGTGCACGTCCCGCAGCCAGCGGCTGCCGTCCTCGCGTTCGGAGACATCGGCGACGAGCAGCCGGATCGAGTTCGTCCCGCAGTCGATCGCACCTACCCGTGGCACAGCCCACCCCACCCTCGCGAAGCTTCCGCGACAACCCTACTGCGGCGGCTGCGCCGAGTTGGTCCTGGCCACCGTCGGCGTGCTGCTGGTGGAGCTGGGAGTGGGGGTGACGCAGGCAGGCAGGCCGGAGCTGCTGGTCGGCGTGGGCGAACTGGAGGGGGAGCTGCTCGACGGCGGCGGGGTGGTGCAGGTCGGCGTCGGCGACGGGCTCGGGGAGGGGCTGGTGCTGCTCGACGGCGACGGGCTGGTGCTCAACGACGGCGTCGGCGAGACCGAGGGGGACGGGCTGGGACTCGGGCTGGAACTCGAACTCGAGCTGGTCGGGCCGGGGTTGCCCGGGTCCGGCGGCGGGTTCTGCGGCGGCGGGGTGACCCCGCCCTGCGGCGGCGGCTGGGTCAGGTTCGGGTCGGTGGGCACCAGCGGGTCGTCCGGCAGGATCGTGACGCCCTTGGCGTAGCGCTCCATCCAGGTCAGCACGTTGCGCACGTAGACGTTGGAGTGGTTGTAGCGGAACACCGCGGTGGCCAGCTGGGCCGGGTTGCTCAGGTCCAGACCGCCGGAGCACAGGTAGTTGCCCGCGCCGAGGGCCGCGTCGTAGACGTTGTTCGGATCGGACCTGCCGTCGGCGTTGCCGTCGGCGGCGTAGCCCCGCCAGGTGCTCGGGATGAACTGCATCGGGCCGACCGCCCGGTCCCACTGGGTGTCGCCGTCCAGCGCGCCGTTGTCGGTGTCCCTGATCGCGGCGAAACCGGGACCGCCGGAGAGCTGCGGGCCCAGGATGCGCGGGCTGGCGTTGCCGTTGATGTCGACCTTGCCGCCGCGGGCGTGGTTGGACTCGATCTTGCCGATCCCGGCCAGCAGCGACCAGTGCAACCGGCAGCCGGGGGTGGTGCCCGCCAGGATCTCGGCGGCCCGCCGGTAGGCCTTGAGCACCTCGCCGGGGATGCCCTCCACGGCCGAGCCGGGGTCGAACGGGTCCGGCGGCGGCTGCTGGCTGGGGTCGCGCAGCGCGGCGACCAGCTCCGGGCTGACCGAGTCGGCGCTGGGCAGCGCGCCGTTCACGCCAACGCTGTTGTTGTCCTGCAACAGGGCCAGGATGTTGCCGGGGCGCGGGGTGTCCAGGCCGCTGATGTCGGCCACCGGGAGGATGCCGAGCGCGCCACTGCCCGCGGCGAGCAGGCCGGGGGCGACCAGGGCGGCGCTGACGGTGGCCGCGGCGATCAGTCTCCGACCCTTGCGCCGTTGTCGTGTCGTCGCCGCCACGAAGCCAGGCCCGTTCGGAGCACCCACCTGCAACCTCTCCCTCACCACATCCCGCGGCCGGTCGACGGCCGTGCCTCCCCCACACCCACACGCACTGGGCCGTCGCAAGCCTGCCTGATCAGCGAAGCCGTGTCACCGGTTCTCACCGTACTGAGCACAACGAGCGGGTACCAGGAATGTCACGTAACACGGCCGGAACCTGTCCAACTGAATTGAACCGGGTCATCACGCGCGCTTATCGGCGGCGCAACGAGACGAGATCGGCGGGCGAGAGGGTGACGGTGAACGGCTCGCTCAGCGTGACCGACTCGGTGCCGCGCGCGAATGCGACCTCCACATAGCGGTCTTCCCGCAAATGCCAGCAGCGCAACGCCGGTTCGTCCGGATCGACCACCCAATAGTTCGGGCATCCGGCCGCCTGCATACGCGCCCGCTTGAGTTCCAGGTCGAATCGCCGGGTGCTCGGCGAGAAAACCTCGACCGCGAGCACCGGCGGGCCGAAGAGCCCGCGATCGGTCCAGTCCACCGTGCGCGCGATCACGATGTCCGGGATCAGCACGGTGTCCTCGGCCAGCACCACGTCCACCGGGGCGGGCAGGATCTCCAGCTCCTCGGGGCAGTGCGGTTCCAGCGCCATGATCAGTCGCAGGATGGCGCGCTGGTGGAGTGGACGGGGTGACGGGCTCACGGTGAGCACCCCGTCCACGAGCTCGTAGCGATGACCGTCATGAGGCATCGCCTCCAGGTCAAACCGCGTCAGTGGCCTGCTGTGAGGAAGCGCGGGGACACTACCCATGGTGGCTGTCCTTCCGCTGGCATTCCACCCTCGTTGCGAGGCGGTGACCTGGCCGAACCCCGGTGCTGAGCACGAGATACGCGAGTGTAGCGACTCGACCGGTGCAGCCGAAGACCGCGAGTTCCCCAGAGAGCCCAGCGCGCGCTACACGCAGCTACCGGAGCGCCACCAGTCAGTCAGCCGGTCGGCCGATTCATCACCAAAAGGGTTCACTCCGCGCCCACAGGCAAGTGCATGTGCAACTTGTACGTGCAAGCACTTGACCCGGTCCGGCATTCCGCCCGCGGTGACCCCGGTGCCCAGCGACTCGATCCCGTCGCGCTCGGCGAGATAGCTCTCGTGCGCCTTCCGGTACTGGTCAGCAAGGCCCTCATCGGTTTCGAGGCGGTCGGTCATCTCCTTCATCAGACCGGAGGCCTCCTGCGTCCCCAACATCGAGTTCACCCGGGGGCAGGTCGAGTAGTACATGGTGGGGAACGGGGTGCCGTCGTCCAACCGGGGGTTCGTCTGGAGCACCGCCGGGTTGCCACACGGACAGCGGTACGCCACCGCCCGTACACCGCGTGGTGACCGGCCCAGCTGCGCGGTCACCGCCGCGCGATCGGCCTCGGTCAGCTCCTCCCGCACCGGCGGGACATCCAGTCCCAGGCGCGGTTTCTCCTTGCTCACGAACCACTCCCGGTGATCGAGTCCCATAGCCGGTCGTACCAAGGCTTGTCGTTCTTGCGTTGTTCGGCCTCCGCCGGCGCGGCCGGCGTGCTCGGCTGCGGCAACTGCACCACGTACGGCGTCTCACCCGGCCGGACGTAGCGCAGCCTGCGCCGGGCCTCGGCCTCGATCTGGGTCGGGTCCGAGAGCTGGGTCTTGCGCTCCTCGAGCTGCTTGGCCACCTCGTTGAGCTGCTTGACCTTCTCGGTCTCGGCCTGCATCTCCGACTTCTGGCTCCAGTAGTTGCGCAGTGGCACCGCGATGGACAGCGTCAGCGCGCAGGCGATGATCGCCAGCAGGGCGGCCCGCCGGGTGGAGGAGAGCTTGAACGCCCCGCCCGGTCCCGCGGTGGGCCTGCGCGTCCGCGCGCCGGGCGTGCCGCGGCGGGTGGTCTCACTGCGGTCCCGCGCGGACCGGTCCCGGGCGGAGCGGACCTCCTCGGTGCTGGAGGAGGCCGCCGCCGCGCCGGTCCGGTCCGGTCGTTGCCACTTGCGGCGCGCGCGCTCCGGCCGGCGCGCCGAGGAGGCGGAGGAGTTCTCCGTCCGCCTGCGCCGCCGCTCCCTGTCGTGCTCGCGCCCCGCCATCGGGCTCAGCCCTGGGTGTCCGGGGTGAACCGCGGGAACGCCAGCTCGCCCGCGTAGCGGGCCGCGTCGCCGAGGGTCTCCTCGATGCGCAGCAGCTGGTTGTACTTGGCCACCCGCTCGCTGCGGGCGGGCGCGCCGGTCTTGATCTGACCGCAGTTGAGCGCCACCGCGAGGTCGGCGATGGTGGTGTCCTCGGTCTCGCCGGAGCGGTGGCTCATCATGCTGCGGTAGCCGCAGGACTGGGCCAGGCTGATCGTGTCCAGCGTCTCGGACAGGGTGCCGATCTGGTTGACCTTGACCAGCACCGCGTTCGCGGCGCGGCGGGCGATGCCCTCCTCCAGGCGCTCCTGGTTGGTGACGAACAGGTCGTCGCCGACGATCTGCACCCGGTCGCCGACCTCCTTGGTCAGCTGCACCCAGCCGTCCCAGTCGTCCTCGGACAGCGGGTCCTCAAGGGAGATCAGCGGGTAGTTGTTGATCAGCTCGGTGTAGTACCCGGTCATCTGCTCGGCACTGCGCTTGGACTTCTCGAAGTGGTACGAGCCGTCCTTGTAGAACTCGGTGGCGGCCGCGTCGAGCGCGAGCGCGACGTCCCGGCCCACCCGGAAACCGGCCTTCTCGATGCCTTGCACGATCAGGTCCAGCGCGTCCCGGTTGCTCGGCAGGTTCGGCGCGAAGCCGCCCTCATCGCCCAGGCCGGTGGCCAGGCCCTTGGCCTTGAGCACCGACTTGAGCGCGTGGTAGACCTCCACGCCCCAGCGCAGCGCCTCGCGGAAGCTCTCCGCGCCGATCGGCGCGATCATGAATTCCTGGATGTCGACATCGCTGTCGGCGTGCGCGCCACCGTTGATGATGTTCATCATCGGCACCGGCAGCACGTGCGCGTTCGGACCGCCGACGTAGCGGAACAGCTCCAGCCCACTGGACTCGGCCGCGGCCTTGGCCACCGCGAGCGAGACGCCGAGGATGGCGTTCGCGCCGAGCCGGGACTTGTCCGGGGTGCCGTCCAGGTCGACCAGCTTCTGGTCCACCAGCCGCTGCTCCACGGCTTCGATGCCGACCAGCTCGGGGCCGATCTCATCGAGCACCGCGGTCACGGCCTTCTCGACACCCTTGCCGAGGTACCGGTTGCTGTCGCCGTCGCGCAGCTCGACCGCCTCGTGCTCGCCCGTGGACGCACCCGAGGGCACGGCCGCGCGGGCCAGCGTGCCGTCATCCAGTGCCACCTCGACCTCGACGGTGGGGTTGCCGCGAGAGTCCAGGATCTCGCGGGCGCCTACCTGTTCGATGACCGCCACGTGCGCTCTCCTTAATCACCCAGCCTGGGACTTGACCACCGCCGAGCCTAGCCGGACCCCACACCCACCCGTGCGCCGTGTTGGCCGTTGTCGTACGCAGTGTTGGCCACACTGGTACGGCTGCCGCCCGAAAACGGCCAACACCTGGTACTACAACGGCCAACACGCCGTACCAGAACGGCCAACACGGCTGGTGGGGTGTGGATCATGGCCCGGATGGCGGGCGCGCGATCGGCGAAGACGTCGTACCGTGGGGTGACTATGACCGAGGGCACCTTCGAGGCGTATCGCAGGGCGGAGTCGCTCCTGGCCGCGAACCGGCCACTGGACGCACTGCGCTGGCTGGAGCCCGTCCTGGAGTCCAATCCGGACCTGCCGAGTGTTCATCTGCTCGCCGCCCGGTGTTATCTGCACTCCGCCCAGTTCACCAGGGCCGAGCGGTCCTTCCGCCGGGTGCTGGAGCTGGATCCCACCGATCACTTCGCCCGCTTCGCGCTGGGCCGGACCCTGCAACGGCAGAGCAGGCTGTCCGAGGCGATCACCCAGCTGCGGATGGCCGCGGCGATGAACCCGAAGCCGGACTATCTGGAGGCGGTCAACGAGGTCCGGGCCCGGATCATGCTGCGGGAGAAGGACACCGGCACCTGAACCGGCTTCAGCGCTGGCCGAGGCTGCCGCGGGCGTAGCGGTCGGCCAGGCCGAAGACCTTCTGGCCGTACTCCACCGAGTTGTTGTAGGTGAAGGTCGCCGCCCACCAGTCCTTGCCGGTGCCCAGGTCCCGGTTGGCCGAGCACAGGTAGCGGCCTGCGGCCACCGCGGCGTCGTCGATGTCCTGCGGATCGGCCTTGCCATCGCCGTCGCCGTCGGCGGCGAAGCGCTTCCAGGTGCCAGGGATGAACTGCATCGGGCCCACCGCCCGGTCCCACTGGGTGTCGCCGTCGAGCTGGCCCTTGTCGGTGTCCGGGATGGCCTTGAAGCCGGGCGAGCCGTCCAGCGGCACGCCGATGATCGGCTTGGACGGGCGGCCGTCCTCCTGCAGGGTCGCGCCGCCGTAGCGGTTGTGGTTGGACTCGATCCGGCCGATCGCGGCGATGGTGGCCCAGGTGATCCGGCAGCGCGGCTTCTCCGCGCGCAGGGTCAGGTCGGCCACCGCGTAGGCGCGTAAGGCGCGGGCCGGGACCTCGATGGTCTCGCTGACCCGGTTGGCCCAGTCGCCGATCGGGTCCGGGGCCGGACCGCCCTGGGCCGCTGGCGGCGGCTTGCGGTCCGGCGGCGGCTGCCGGTCCGGCAGCACGTCGCCGGGAATCACGGACCCGGGTTCCACCGGCACCGCCACGATCGGCGGCTCCACCCGGCGCGGGGTCCGGTCCGGCTCGGTGATCTGGGTCAGCGCCCAGATGCCCGCCCCGGCCACGCCGATGACCACACCGGCGATGACCAGCCGCCCGGCGACACCGCCGCGACGGCGGGGCGGCGGCTCAGGAGTAGGCGTCGGCAGGGACGGTGCAGCAGGGGTGACCACCAGACCAGGCTACGCACACCCGGCGCGGGCGGGTCAGTTCTCGCGGCTGGCCCGGCCGTAGTGATCGGCCCGGTCCAGCACGTCCTGGCCGTAGCGGCGGCTCTCGTTGTAGGTGGTCACCGCACGCCACCAGCCCTCCGGCGTGCCCAGGTCGCCGCCGCTGGCGCACAGGTAGCGGGCGGCGGAGAGGGCGGCGTCGTCGAGGTCGTCCGGATCGGTGCGGCCGTCGGTGTCGGCGTCGGCGCCCCAGTCCTTCCAGGTGGTCGGGATGAACTGGAGCGGGCCCATCGCCCGGTCCCACACGGTGTCCCCGTCCAGCCTGCCGCCGTCGGTGTCCCTGATCGCCTTCACGCCCGGCCGCCCGTCCAGCGGGATGCCGCGGATATCGCTGGTGGGGCGGGCCGAAGCGTCCAGCTTGGCGCCGTTGAACCGGCCGTGGTTGGACTCGACCTGGCCGATCCCGGCGAGCGCGGTCCAGGTGATCCGGCAGGCGGGCCGCTCGGCCGCGGTGAGCGCGGCGGCGTAGCCGTAGGCCTCCAGCGCGCCCTTGGGCACGTTGAGCTTGTTCGAGTACTGGGCGGCCCAGCCGGCCAGCTGGGCCTGCGGGCGGGCGCCCGGCGGCTGCGGGGTCAGCTCGGGCAGGGCCGCGCCCGCGTTGGGCGGGGCCAGGGCGGTGGGCAACTTGAACTCGGCGACCGGTGGTTGCCGCAACGCGGGCGTGGCGGCCAGCTCGCCGCGCACCACCACCGCGCCGAGGGTGACCATGGCGGCTCCGGTGGCCCCGAGCAACAGGAAGGCCCAGCGTCGTTCGCTTCGGGTGTGGCCGTCGGCGTTCATCGCCACCCAGTGTGCCTGGGAACCCGCTCAAGGTCATCGTCAACCCACACGGCGGGTCACGAATTCATTCCGATTAACCCAATCAGGGGTAGCCCGTCTCGCCCGTTCAGCCGGTTGAGCTGTCGCCGCGTGAGCCGCCGTTGAGCTGTTCAGTGGGCCAGTACCGGCGCCAGCCGTCCGCGTCCAGCCCAGCCGGATCGGCGCCGTCGGCGCGGGCGGCGGCCTCGGCGGCACGCAGGGCGTCCCCGAAACCACGGGCCACCGCGCGCAGTGCGGACTCCGGGTCGCCGCCGTCGAGTTTGGCCCTGGCGGCCACCGCGAACAGGGCCTGGCCGGGGTCGCCGCCGTCGGGCAGCAGGTCGGCTGGCACTCCGGCGCGACCGGCGCGCTGGGCGAGTTTGGCGGCCAGGGCCACCGCGGGCTGGCCGAGGGCGACCCCGTCCACCGCGGACTCCCGGCGCTTCTCCATCTGCTTCAGCTCCTCCCAGCGCTGCTGCTGGGTGTGGCTGTCCCGCACCGCGGGGTCGCCGTGCTCGGCGAAGACGTGCGGGTGGCGGCCGACCAGCTTGGCCACCAGTTCGGCGGCCACCTCGTCGATGGAGAACGGGTCGGCCCCGTCCTCCTCGGCCACCCTGGCGTGGAAGAGCACCTGGAGCAGCACGTCGCCGAGTTCCTCGCGTAACGCGGCCCGGTCGCCGTCCTCGATCGCCTCCAGCAGCTCGTAGGTCTCCTCGACCAGGTACTGCCGCAGCGAGTCGTGCGTTTGCTCGGCGTCCCAGGGACAGCCGCCCGGCGAGCGCAGCCGGTGCATCACCTGGGCCGCCTCGACCAGTCCGGCGCCACGGGGCTCCGGGGTGCCGATCAGCTTGGCCCCGGCCCGCACCAGCGCGGCCGCGGCCGGGCCCTCGGCGTCCAGGGTCAGCAGCACCACCGGCGCCTCGGCGGCCAGCGCGAGCAGCTCGGCCGCCGGTGGCGGAGCGGGAAAGCCCAGCTCGGCCGGGTCGGCGTAGACCTCGGCCGCGGTGCGCACCACGGGCACCGCGGCCAGCGGTAAGACCGCGCCGAGGCGCTCACTGAGCAGGACGACGGCGCAGCCCTGGACCACGGGGGTCACTTCCGGACTTCGGCCCGCGCCGGGATGCTGAAGGTGGGGGCCGGGTTGCCGGGGCCGGTGATCCGGGCCTGGGTGTCGGTGGAGGTCGGCTCCCAGACGCCGTAGCGCGGGTTGATCTCGATCTGCTGGCCCGCGGCGTAGTGCGAGATCACGGCCTGGCCGACCAGTTCGAGCTGGGACGGGCCAGCCTGCTCGGCCACCTCACCCGGCGAGGTGCCCGAGGTCGGCTGGTCGGTGCGGCTCTTCACCCTGGCCACGATCCACTGCTGCGCGCCGCCGCCCTGCTGACCGGAGTTCAGCGAGGCCCCGACCACGGTGCCCGCGGGCACGGTGAACAGCGACATCAGCGCGCGCGGGGTCTGCTGGCCGAGGAAGTTGGTCACCGGCAGCGTCTGGTTCAGCCTGCTCTGCTCGGCGGTCTGGCCGGTCTGCGGGTTGGCGGGCATGCCGGCCACGTCCTTGCGCACCAGCGCGGTCGCGGCCTGCTCGCTCTGCGCCATCTCCTTGGCCTTGCGCTCGGCCTCGGTGCGGCTGGTCGCGGTGGTGAAGTCCATGGTGATGCGCAGGTTCTGGATGTGCCTGCGGCCGATCGCGGCCGCGAGCAGCTGGGCCCGCACCGACTGGTGGTAGTTGGCCGGGGTCTCCAGGGTCTGCGCCGCCGCCTCGGTGGAACCGCCTACCTGCTTGATCAGCTCCTGGACCTCTTCCTCGCTGTAGGTCACGCCCTCGGCCTTGGCGACCTGGCGGACCAGCTCGCGGCTGACCAGCACACTGGCCTGCGCCCGGCCCAGGTTGGCCAGGCCCTGCCGCTCCCGCTGGGCCCCCGACCCGTCCGAGTAGGCCGCCAGCCAGGCGTCGAAGCGCTGCTGCACGGTCTCCAGCGGGATGGCGGTGTCGCCGACGATCGCCGCGCTGCCGATCTTGCTGGGGCCACCGGCACAGCCGGTCAGGAACAGGCCCGCGGTGATCGACACGGCGACCAGGCGGGTGCGAGTCATGGCCTTCGTCACAGCTCCGTACCTTCTCACGATCGGGTGGCGCAGGTCGTCACGAGTCTTGCCCATCAGGCCCTTCCCGCCCCAACGGGGGTACCCGGAGTGGCTCCGGCGAGGTTGCGCAGGAACTGCGCGCACCAGTCCAGCAGTGCTTCGTCGCGCAGCGGCGGCGCGCCCATCCGCCCGCCTGCCGGGCCCTCGGTGGGCCGGGGCACGTTGATCAGGTGGCTGGCCTGCTTGTACAGCGCCTTGGGGTAGAGCCGCTTGAGCCGGATGGTCTGCGAGTCGCGCAGGTCCATCGGGGCGAACCGGATCTGGCTGCCCTGCAGGGCGATCTCGGTGACCCCGTGCTCCCGGCAGGTCTGGCGCAGGGTGGAGACCGACAGCAGGTGCTCCACCGCTCTGGGCAGCGGGCCGTAGCGGTCGGTCAGCTCCGCGCGCACCGCGTCCAGGTCGGCAGGGCTGACCGCCGCGGCGATCTTGCGATACGCCTCCAGCCGCAGCCGCTCGCCGGGCACGTACTCGTGCGGGATGTGCGCGTCCACCGGCAGCTCGATCCGCACGTCGGCCAGCTCGGTCTCCTCGGCCTCGCCGTCCCCGGCGCCCGCCTGCTTGCGGAAGGCGTCCACCGCCTCGCCGACCAGCCGGACATAGAGGTCGAAGCCGACCCCGGCGATGTGCCCGGACTGCTCCGCGCCCAGGATGTTGCCCGCGCCGCGGATCTCCAGGTCCTTCATGGCCACCGCCATGCCCGAGCCCAGCTCGGAGTTCTGCGCGATGGTGGCCAGCCGGTCGTGCGCGTGCTCGGTGAGCGGGGACTCCGGCGGGTAGAGGAAGTAGGCGTAACCGCGTTCCCTGGCCCGGCCGACCCGGCCGCGCAGCTGGTGCAGCTGGGAGAGGCCGAGCAGGTCGCCGCGTTCCACGATGAGGGTGTTGGCGTTGGAGATGTCCAGGCCGGTCTCCACGATGGTGGTGCAGACCAGGACGTCGTACTCCTTCTCCCAGAAGCCCTCGATGATCTTCTCCAGCCGGTCCTCGTTCATCTGCCCGTGCGCGGTGACCACCCTGGCCTCTGGCACCAGCTCACGCAGCGACCGGGCCGCCTTCTCGATGGTGCTGACCCGGTTGTGCACGTAGAAGACCTGGCCGTCGCGCAGCAGCTCGCGCCGGATGGCCGCGCCGACCTGCTTCTCGTTGTGCCCGCCCACGTAGGTCAGCACCGGGTGCCGTTCCTCCGGCGGGGTGAGGATGGTGGACATCTCGCGGATGCCAGCCAGGCTCATCTCCAGCGTGCGCGGGATCGGGGTGGCGGACATGGTGAGCACGTCCACGTGCGTGCGCAGGGACTTGATGTGCTCCTTGTGCTCGACCCCGAAGCGCTGCTCCTCGTCCACGATGACCAGGCCGAGATCCTTGTAGCGCACGGTTTTCTGCAGCAGCCGGTGAGTGCCGATGACCACGTCCACGCCGCCGTCGGCCAGCCCGGCGAGCACCTTCTCCGCTTCCATGGTGTCGGTGAACCGGGACATGCCCCTGACCGTGACCGGGAAGGCGCGCATCCGCTCGGTGAAGGTGTTGAGGTGCTGCTGGGCGAGCAGCGTGGTGGGCACCAGCACCACCACCTGCTTGCCGTCCTGCACCGCCTTGAACGCCGCGCGCACCGCGATCTCGGTCTTGCCGTAGCCGACGTCGCCGCAGATCACCCGGTCCATCGGCACCGGGCGGCGCATGTCAGCCTTGACCTCGTCGATGGCGGCCATCTGGTCCGGGGTCTCGGTGAACGGGAAGGCGTCCTCCAGCTCCCGCTGCCACGGGGTGTCCTCGCCGAAGGCGTGCCCCGGCGCGGACTGGCGGGCCGCGTAGAGCTGCACGAGTTCGGCCGCGATCTGCTTGACCGCCTTGCGCGCCTTGGCCTTGGTGGCCTTCCAGTCCGAGCCGCCGAGCTTGTTCAGCGCGGGCAGTTCGCCGCCGACGTAGCGGGAGACGTCGTCGAGCTGGTCGGTGGGCACGAACAGCCGGTCGCCGGGCTGGCCGCGTTTGCTGGAGGCGTACTCCAGCACCAGGTACTCCCGGGTGGCGCCCTGCACGGTGCGCTGCACCATCTGCACGTACTTGCCGATGCCGTGCTGCTCGTGCACCACGAAGTCGCCGGGCTTGAGCGCGAGCGGGTCGACGGCGTTGCGGCGGCGCGAGGGCATCCGGCGCATGTCCTTGGTGGAGGTGCCGCCGCGGCCGCCGGTGAGGTCGGTCTCGGTGAGCACCACCAGCGCCGGGTCGGTCAGCACGAAGCCGTCCTCCAGCGCGCCGCGGACCACGGTGACCAGGCCGGGAGCCGGGGCTTCCGGCAGGCCGTCCTCGGCCCAGCGGCAGGGCACCTCGGCCTCGCCGAGCTGTTCGCAGGCCCGCTGCCCGGTGCCGGTGCCGGGCACCACGAGCACCGCGGCGCCGCCGGCGGCGGCGTGCGCGCGCAGGTCGGCGAAGGCCCGTTCGACCTCGCCGCGGTAGGCCTCGACCTGGCGGATGTCCAGCCGGATCGGGCGGCGCTCGCCGTCCACGTCGTCGGTGGTGAGCTGGCTCAGCGACCACCAGGGGCGGCCGGTCTCGCGGGCGTGCTCGGCGATGTCGGAGAGGCTGCGGTAGGCGGAGGCGCCCAGGTCGATCGGGGCCTTGCCGCCGGTGGCCGCGGCCATCCAGGAGGCTTCCAGGAACTCCTGGCCGGTGCGCACCAGGTCGTGCGCGCGGGTGCGCACCTTCTCCGGGTCGGCCACCAGCACGTGCGTGCCGACCGGGACCACGTCGGTGAGCAGTTCGAGCTGGCCGGGCAGCAACGCGGGCAGCAGCGCCTCCATGCCCTCGCACGGGATGCCGTTGGCGATCTTGTCCAGCATCTCGGCCAGCTGCGGATCGCCCTGGTGTTCCGCGCCGAGGCCGGCCGCTCGGGCCCGGACCTCGTCGGTGATCAGCAGTTCCCGGCAGGGCGGGGCGAACAGCTCGGGCACCGGATCGGCCAGCGAGCGCTGGTCGGCCACGGCGAAGGCGCGGATCTCGGTGACCTCATCGCCCCAGAACTCCAGCCGTACCGGGTGTTCGGCGGTGGGCGGGAAGACGTCCAGGATGCCGCCGCGCACGGCGAACTCACCGCGCTTCTCCACCATGTCCACCCGCACGTAGGCCAGCTGCACGAACCGCTCGACCAGGGTGTGGAAGTCGTGCTCGGAGCCGACCCGCAGCCGCACCGGCTCCAGTTCGCCCAGGCCGGGGGCCATCGGCTGGATCAGGCTGCGCACGGTGGCCACCACCACCCGCAGCGGCCCGAACTCCTCGGGGTGGGCCAGCCTGCGCAGGATGGACAGCCGCCCGCCAACGGTGTCCGCGCGCGGGGAGAGCCGCTCGTGCGGCAGCGTCTCCCAGGACGGGAAGACCGCCACGGTGTCCGCGCCGAGCAGATCGGACAGGGCGGTGCCGAGTTCCTCGGCCTCCCGGCCGGTGGCGGTGACGACCAGCGCCATCCGGTCCGCGCCGAGGGGGGCGGGCGCGGCGAGGGTGGCCACCACCAGTGGCCGGGCCGAGGCCGGGCCCTCCAGTTCCAGATCGTGCGCGCCGACCGCGGTGACGACCTTGCGGAGGGCCTCGGACTTCGCGGTGGCGAGCAGCAGACCGGCCAGCGGTGCGGAGGTGGTCATGACGGAGTGCGATCCCCTCGGTGTTCGAACGCGAGACAGACCTCTGCCCGGGATGTTGCCCCGGAGAGGGGTCTCGTCAGTCAGCCTACGTCGGCCGCGCGCTCATCGCCCGCGACCCACCAGTCGAGCAGTCCCGGCAGCCCCGCGATGCCGATGAGCAGGCCGGGGTTGAACCAGCCCCAGTGGAACTCGTTGAACCAGAAGCTGACCACGAGCACCGCAACCAGCACCGGGATCCGGTACCAGCGGTGCACGAGCGAGCGCCCGATCCGCCGCACGTTCCCCGCCAGGCTCATCGCGGGGCCAGCGAGTCCAGGACGTCCACCACCGCGGCCGGGCGGGCCAGGAAGCCGAGGTGGCTGCTGGGCACGGTGTGCACGTCGAAGGGGTGCGCCGGGTTGGCCGCGTCCGCGTCCGCGATGAGCAGGTCCTGCCAGGCAGGCGGCAGCAGCCGGTCCCCGGCCAGCCGGATATAGCTGCGCGGCACGCGGCCCCAGCGCGCCGGGTCCAGGCTGGTGTCGCCCTGGGTGATGTGCACCGACTCGTCCGGGTCCAGGGTGTTGATCGCGGCCAGGAACTCGGCCTCGGTGCCCTCGGCGAACATCGCCTGGTGCGCGAGCGCCAGCCGGGCCGGATCGCCGGTGCGCCAGTTCATCCGGACCACCCCGGCCCGGACCGGATCGGTCACCACCAGCGCCTGGCCGACGGCCATCGCCTGGCCCGCGGTGTACTCCGGCGCGGTCACGTAGTCGGCGACCGGCCGGGTGCAGCACCAGGCGGCGATGTAGACGATCCGGTGCAGCAGGTCCGGGATCGTATTGCCCACCCCGCCCAGGGTGAACCCGCCGAGGCTGTGCCCGACCAGGATCACCGGCCCGTGCCCGGCGGCCCGGCGCACCACGGCCACGGTGTGTCCGACGTAGTCGGCCAGTGTCGCCTCGGCCACCGTGGACGGGGCCGCGGTGAACGCGTCCGGGTCCTGGGGCGCCTGGTATGCGGGGCTGAAACCGGCCTGGAAGCCGTGTCCTGGCAGGTCCACAGCCAGGGAACGGTGTCCGCGCAGCGCGAGTTCCCGCTGCACCGCGGACCAGCTGAAGGAGTTGGCGTTGGCACCGTGCACGAGCACGAACGTGGCTGTCATCCCGCGCAGCGTGCCACGCGATGCTCGTCGCGCCCTACCGATTTCCGCCGGTGATCCGGACATTCACGGCGAGACCACAGCAGATGCCGCACTCTGGAGAACATGAACTCGCGGGTCGCGATCATCGGGTTGTCGGTCCTGCTCACGGCGGGCTGTGCGGGCGGGGTGGGCGGCAGCGCACCGTCCACGAGTCCCTCGCCCAGCCTGGCGGTGGAGGTGGTCACCGACAAGCTCACGCACGGCTGGGAGATCGGCTTCCTGCCGGACGGGCAGGTGCTGGTCAGCCAGCGACCCGGCAGGCTGGCGCTGCTGTCCGGGTCCAGGCCGGGGGCGAGCGTGACCGAGGTGCGCGCGGACTTCACCGACGTGCTGGTGCGCGGGGAGGGCGGGCTGATGGGCCTGGTGGTGCACCCGGACTTCGCCACCAGCCGCAAGTTCACCACCTGTCAGACCTACCAGCAGGACGACCGGCCCATCGACGTCCGGCTGGTCACCTGGACGCTGGCCGCGGACGGCCGTAGTGCGACCAAGAGCCCGAACCCGCTGCTGGCCGGGTTGCCGGTGAGCAGCGGACGGCATTCCGGCTGCCGGTTGCAGCTGGCCCCGGACGGCGCGCTGCTGGTCGGCACCGGGGACGCGGCGCAGGCCGCGGCCGCGCAGGACCGGCACGGGCTGGGCGGCAAGGTGCTGCGGATCGACCTGAACACCGGGGCGCCCGCGCCGGGCAACCCGTTCGCCACTTCCGGCGACGCGCGGGAGCGGCTGATCCACACCCTCGGCCACCGCAACGTGCAGGGCCTGGCGGTCCGGCCGGGCGGGGACCAGGTCTTCGCCGCCGAGCACGGGCCGACCAGGGACGACGAGGTGAACCTGCTCAAAGCGGGCGCCAACTACGGCTGGGATCCGGCCCAGGGCGGCACGGTGACCAGCTACGACGAGAGCGTGCCGATGACCGACACCGAGCGGTTCCCTGACGCGGTGCCCGCGGTGTGGAGTTCGGGTTCCTCCACCGAGGCGGTGTGCGCGGTGGACTTCCTCAGCGGCGCGAACTGGGGCGAACTGGACGGCACGCTGGCCATGACCACGTTGAAGGGCAGCAAGCTGTTGCTGCTCAGCCTGGACGAGACCGGCGCGGTGAAGTCGGTCTCGGCGCCACGGGAGCTGGACGACACGCACGGCAGGCTGCGCGCGGCCCGCCGCGGCCCGGACGGCGCGCTGTACGTCACCACCTCCAACGGCACCGGGGACAAGCTGCTGCGGATCACCCGCCGCTGAGCGCGGGCGAGGTGTTCTCCAGCCGGCGCACACTACGGCTGGCCAGCATGAACAGCGTGGCCAGCGCGATCACCCCGGCCGCGGCGTAGAGGGTCTCGGTGACCCCGAAGGCGTGCGCGGCAGGGCCGATCGCGATCTCGCCGATGGGCACCGCGAGGAAGGACCCGATCGCGTCGTAGGAGTACACCCTGGCCAGCCGGTCGGCCGGGATGTGCTGCTGCATCGAGGTCTCCCAGGCCACGCCGAACTGCTCCAGCCCGATCCCGGCCAGGAAGGCCATCAGCACCAGGGTCCAGGTCTGCGGGCTGATCGCCAGGGTCAGCGGCAGCACCGCGTCCAGCAGCATGCACACACAGCCGACCAGCAGCAGCCTGCGCACCCGCAACCGCATCGCGATCACCGCGCCCACCGCCATGCCCGCGGTCTGCGCGGCGATCACCAGTCCCCAGCCGGAGCGGCCGATGGTCTGGTCCGCGACCGCAGGGCCGAGCACCTGCAGCACGCCGACCGTGGCCGCGTTGAGGAACATGAACCCGACCACGACCACCCACACCCAGCGCCGGGAGACGAACTCGCGCCAGCCGTCGACCAGCTCCCGGACCATGGTGGTGCGCTCGGTGCCGGGCTCGGTCCTGGGCAGCCGGATCAGCAGGAAGCACAGCCCGGCCACCGCGAAGGTCAGCGCGTCCAGCGCCAGCCCCCAGCCGGGTCCGACCACCGCCACCAGCAGCCCGCCGATCGAGGCACCGACGATCTTGCCGCCGCTGATGCCCAGCCGGACCAGCGCGTTGGCCTGCTGCCAGGTCTCCACCGGCGCGGTCTGCGGGGTGATCGCGGCCGAGGCTGGCCAGGAGAAGGCGACCGAGGTGCCGTTGATCGCGGCCAGCACGGCCACCACCGGCACGGTCGCGGTCCCGGTGAGCAGCAGGGCGGCCAGCAGGGCCTGGCTGAGCGTGCTCACCGCGCTGCAGCCGACCAGCACGAAATTCCGGGGCAGCCGGTCCGCGATCACCCCGCCGAAGAGCAGGGAGAGCACGGACATGATCGAGCGCAGCCCGACCACGAGCCCCAGCGTGACCACCGAGCCGGTCAGGTCGAGCACGGCGAAGGCCAGCGCGATGGTGGCGACGGAATCACCCAGCTGAGTGATCACCCGGCCTACGGTCAGCAGCCGGAAGGCGGGATACCGCAGGGGTGCGAGCACCCGCTCAAGTTATCGAGAGAGGCGCAGCTTGGGTGCCGGATCCAGGTGTGACAAACCCTTCCAGGACAGGTTGACCAGGTGCGCGGCCACCTCTTCCTTCTTGGGCTTGCGCACCTCCAGCCACCACTGCCCGGTGAGCGCGACCATACCCACCAGCGCCTGCGCGTAGAGCCCGGCCAGCTTGGGGTCGTAGCCGCGGGCGGAGAAGTGCAGCCCGAGGATGTGCTCGACCTGGCTGGCGATGTCGTTGAGCAGGCTGGAGAAACTGCCGGTCGCGCTGGCCACTGGTGAGTCGCGGACCAGGATCCGGAACCCGTCGGCGGACTCCTCGATGTAGTCCAGTAACGCGGTGGCGGCCCGTTCCAGCAGCTCACGGGGGTGGGTGGCGCCGGAGAGGGCGCTGATGACACCTTCCAGCAGCAGGTCCATCTCGCGATCCACGACCACCGCGTAGAGGCCCTCTTTGCCGCCGAAGTGCTCATAGACCACGGGCTTGGACACGCCGGCCCGGTGCGCGATCTCCTCGATGCTGGCCGCGTCGTAGCCCTTCTCGGCGAACAGCGCCCGCCCGACGTCGAGGAGCTGCTGCCGCCGCTCCTTGCCGGTCATGCGCACCCGCGGCACTGGCGGGCGCGCCGCGGCGACTTCGCTCTGCGCCCGCTCGCGTCGTCGTGCTGCCATCTCCCCCACCCTAGATGCTTTTCCTACCGCAATATGCCAGCGGCCCAGCTCACGCCGCACGTGAACTGGGCCGCCGAAGCGAAAACTGCCGGTAATTCAGTGCGCCGCTTCCGTGACAGTGATGCGGGCCAGGCGCTGCTCACTCGGCCAGCGCACCGAGTGCACCCAGCCGAACTTCTCGAAGATCCAGATGATCCGGGCCGAGGTGTCCAGCTGCCAGCGCTTGACGCCGTGGCGGGCGCTGGTCGGGTCGGCGTGGTGCAGGTTGTGCCAGGACTCGCCGAAGCTCAGGATGGCCAGCGGCCAGAAGTTGGCCGCCTTGTCCTTGGACTTGAACGGGCGGTCGCCGATCAGGTGGCAGATCGAGTTGGTCGACCAGGTGACGTGGTGCAGGAAGCCCACCCGGACGATGCCTGCCCAGAAGAACGCGGTCAGCGCGCCCCACCAGGACCAGGTGATCAGGCCGCCGAGCACACCGGGCAGCACGAAGGTGGCCACGGTGAACAGCGAGAAGTACTTGTCGACCAGCTTGATGTCGTCGTCGGC
Source organism: Crossiella sp. CA198 (assembly GCF_052078295.1). NCBI lineage: Bacteria > Bacillati > Actinomycetota > Actinomycetes > Pseudonocardiales > Pseudonocardiaceae > Crossiella > Crossiella sp. CA198. The sequence continues at coordinate 208,585 of NZ_JBQJIM010000017.1, read as the reverse complement.
CAGCAGGTCGGGGGCGAAGCGCTCGGCGTTGGTCTTGTCCCGGTTGAGCGTCCAGCCCATGTGCGCGTGCCAGAAGCCCTTGGTCAGCCCCCACGGTGTGGTGCCGTGCAGCCACGGCGAGTGCGGGTCGCCCTCCTTGTCGGAGAAGGCGTGGTGCCGCCGGTGGTCGGCCACCCAGTGCAGGATCGAGCCCTGCACGGCCATCATGCCGGCCACCGCCAGCCCGATCCGGACCGGGCGCTTGGCCTTGAACGAGCCGTGGGTGAAGTGCCGGTGGAAGCCGATGGTCACACCGAGACCGGACAGGTAGTAGAAGAACACGGCGAGGCCGATGTCCACCCAGCTAAGCCCCCACCCCCAGGCCAGCGGCACCGCCGCGATCAGCACCAGGGTCGGGATGATCACGAAGGCGCAGATGGTGATGTGCGCGGTGGTGGAGCGCGGCTCGCCCAGCATGGGCTTGGGGCCGCGCGGGGTCTCCTCGGTGGGAGCGGGAGTCTCGACAGTGGTCGTCATTCGATAGCTACCTCAGCGATGTGGGGGACGGTCGAGGCTGGTCTCGGTCCAACTTACGGCACCGTAACTTACGCAAGCGTAAGTAAGGTCAGCCCAACTCGCCAGACCCCGTGGCGCAGGTCTCGGCGTTTCGGCTTCCCCGGGCGTGTCGGTTCACCCGGAACTGACCCGCGGGCCACCTGAACGGCGCAGGCTGGACATGATCAGGACAATGCGCTGGTGGAGAACACCTCGGTCCGGATCGACCCGCCTGCCGCGCCCGCGCGGCCCCGCCGCACCGGACGGCGGATCGTCGCCGCGGTGGTGGCCACCCTGGTGGTGCTGACCCTCGGCGCGGGCGGCGTCGGCTGGTACTACAGCGGGGAGCTGCTTGTCCCCTACTCGGGTGAACCGCAGTTCCGGGACCTGGTGCTGGCCACCAGCACCGCCACGGTGACCCTGGAGGACAGCGAGAACTCCCGTCAGCCGGGCACGTTCACGCTGGTCTGGCCGGGTGGCGCGACCCGGGTCGGGGAGGTGGTGCGCCGCTCCGGCGAGCAGGTGGAGCGCAAGCTGATCGGGGCCGGCACGGTGACCGCCGGGACCAAGGTGCGCTTCGACAACGACGTGTTCGACGGCGATCCGAAACGGGCGCTCGGCCTGGACTTCACCGAGGTGCCCATCGCCTCCGAGCTGGGCCCGATGCCCGCCTGGCTGGTGCGGCCGGAGACCTCCGCCGACACCGGGGTGTGGGTGGTGCAGGTGCATGGGCGGGGTGCCAGCCGGGACGAGACGCTGCGGATGATCCCGGCGATCCGGAAACTCGGATACACAAACCTTTCGGTTACTTACCGCAATGACAAAGGTGCGCCAATTTCACCCGATGGGCTGTATCACCTGGGTGACACGGAATGGCGGGACGCGGAAGCCGCGGTGCGGTTCGCGGTGCAGAACGGCGCCCGCAAGGTGGTGTTGTTCGGTTACTCGATGGGCGGGGCGATCATCGGTCAACTCCTGGCCCGCTCCGAACTGGCTTGGAACGTGGCCGCGGTCGTGCTGGACGCACCCGTGCTGAGCTGGAAGAAGACCCTCGACTGGCAGGCCGGTGAACGCGGTCTGCCGAAGTTCCTGACCCCCATCGCGACCACGGTGTCCAGCTGGCGCTCCGGCATCGACTTCGACCGCCTGGAGTTGATCGAGCGCCCACCGGCGGCCAAGCCGCCCACCCTGGTCATCCACGGTTCGGCCGACGGCACGGTGCCGGTCCAGGCCAGCCGTGACCTGGCCGAGCAGTCCCGGCGGCTGGCCTGGCCGGTGCAGTACGAGGAGGTGCCCGGCGCCGACCACGTGGCCGCGTGGAACCTGAATCCGGCCGGTTACGAGCAGATGATCAGCGCTTTTCTCACCCGGCTGCCGGGTCTGCGTCCGTCCTGACCAGGGCGGCGACCGGCAGGACCGGACCGGCCGAAAGTCGCCAGGGCGGCGTTCGAACATGGCAAACCCGGCCGGATGTCACTGCCCGGTGCCCGGATATGTAACGATGTCCGGGCGGACGCGCAGCCGGTGTCCGTGATCCGCCGTGGTGTAACGGCAGCACCTCGGATTTTGGTTCCGATGGTCCAGGTTCGAATCCTGGCGGCGGAGCGGTGCGGACTCGGGGAGGGTCCAACCCGAACGGTGGACAACCGGCGGCTATGCGACACGTCAGTAAGGGGGTGTGCGCCACTGTCCTCGGAAACGGTCGACAGGCGGGACGGCCCCTTGCCCACGCGGTCTGAACTATCCGAAGCGTGGTTGGTGGGGCGTGCCCGCGAACTGGCCGCGGTGGCGCAGAACAGCGAGCTGGGCATCCAGCTCAACGCCGCCGAGGAGACCGACGAGCTGCTCACCGAGGCGCAGCGGCGCGGCGAACCCTGGATGGTCGGCGAGATCCTGCGCTGTGCCGCGGTGGTCCGCCTAGTCACCCCCAGCATCGCCGATGACGCGGAACCGCTGCTGGAGGAGATGATCGCGCACACCCGCAGGCACGGCCTGCTGGTGCTGGAGGCCGACGCGCACGCGTTGTCCGGCCGCCGCGCGCTGATGGCCGACCGCGAGGACGCGGCGCTGTCCTCCATCGCCAGGGCGCTGGCCATGCTGGACGACGAACCCGCCCCGGACGCGCTGTTGCCGCGCCGCGCCTGGGACCGGCTGCTGGTCTCCGCGCTGGTCGACATCGGCCTGGTGCTCACCCAGCTCGGCGTCTACGACATGGCCGATCAGGAACTGGCCAAGGCCAACCAGCACATCCGGCACTCCGGCGGCCCGCACGACATCGCGGTGCACCTGATCAACCGGGTCCGGCTGCAGCTGGGCTGGGGCCTGCGGCTGGAACGGGTGGACCGGGACGAGGCGGCGCTGGACCGTTTCGCCACCGCCTCGGCCATAGCGGTCGCCGTGGAGGGCCCGTGGCGGGAGTCGCTGTTCCCGCGCCGCACCGATCTGCCCGCCGCCGCCCAGGTGCCGGTGCTCGGCGCCGCGCACGCGCTGGCCCGGCCGGGGATGGAACACGTGGAGGGGCTCAAGGACCTGCTCGACCAGGCCATGTACCCACCCGAGATGATCATGACCTCGATCGCGCTGGCCCGCTGCCTCGCCGAGGGCGACCGGCACGAGGAGGCGCTGTCCGCGCTGACCAAGGTGCGCATGCAGCTGGAGCACGACAGCTCCGAGCCCTCGCTGCGGCTGTGCCTGGTGCGCGAGTTCGCGAGGTTGTCCGGGCCGGACAGCCGGGCCACCAACACCGCGCTCTCGGAGTACGCCAACGAGCTGGAGAACGAGCTGTGGGGACTGGCCCGCACCCGTGAGTCCACCCTGCGCACCCGGCTGGACCACGAGCGGCTGACCCGCAAGCACGGCGCCATGGCCCAGCAGGCTTTGCAGGACCCGCTGACCGGCCTGCCGAACCGGCGCGCGCTGGACGAGCGGATGGACACCCTGTTCAACGCGCCCGGCGCCTACCCGCTGTCGGTGGCGCTGATCGACCTGGACGGGTTCAAGGGCGTCAACGACCGGCACTCGCACGCCGAGGGCGACGATGTGCTGCGCGCGGTGGCCAGCACCATCCGGGACGCGCTGCGCGGGGACGACCTGGTGGCCCGCTACGGCGGCGACGAGTTCGTGGTGCTGCTGCCCGGCGCCCCGATCTCGGCCGCGGACGCCGCGCTCAACCGCGCGGTGGACGCGGTCGACCGGCTGCCCGTGCATCTGTCCCGCGGGGTCACCCTCTCCATTGGCGTCGTCGCCGTGTTCCCGCAGGAAAGCCCAGGCCAGGCCCTGTCCAGAGCGGACTCGGCGATGTACTGCGCCAAGCGCGAGGGCGGCAACCGGGTCTACGGCGGCCCGGCGGGCGCAGGTCTGGAGAGCCTGAGCGGCCCCGGACTGCTCCCGCCGCTGGCCCCGTAGGATCGGCGGGCGCGGCCCCCGTCGCGGGGTGGTCCGCGCCCGGACTTTCCACAGACGGCAGGCAGGGAGATCAACCCCATGCTCCAGGGCGACGTCGGCCCCATCACCGCGATCGTGCTCGCCGCGGGCGAAGGCACTCGCATGCGCTCGGCCACTCCGAAGGTGCTGCACCGGCTGGCCGGCCGCACCCTCGTCGAACACGCGGTGCGCGCCGCGGCCGAGCTGGGCCCGGACCACCTCGCGGTGGTCGTCGGGCACGGCCGGGAGGCGGTGCGGGACCACCTCGACACCGTCGGCAAGGCCCTGGACCGCGAGATCCGGATCGCCGTGCAGGACCAGCAGAACGGCACCGGGCACGCGGTGAGCTGCGCGCTGGACACGCTGCCCGGCGAGCTGTCCGGGGTGGTCGTGGTGACCTACGGCGATGTGCCGCTGCTGGACGCGGAGACGCTGCGCGGCCTGCTCGCCGAGCACCGGCACGCGGGCAACGCGGTCACCGTGCTCACCGCGAAGGTGGACAACCCGACCGGCTACGGCCGGATCGTGCGCGATGCCACCGGGGTGGTCACCGCGATCGTGGAGCAGAAGGACGCCGACGAGGCGCAGCGGGCCATCCAGGAGATCAACTCCGGCGTGTACGCCTTCGACGCGGCCGTGCTGCGCGGCGCGATCGGCAGGCTGTCCACCGACAACGCCCAGGGCGAGCTGTACCTCACCGACGTGCTCTCCATCGCCCGCGGCGACGGGCTGCGGGTGGGCGCGCTGGTCAGCGCGGACGCCTGGCTGGTGGAGGGGGTCAACGACCGGGTGCAGCTGGCCCGGCTGGGCGCGGAGCTGAACCGGCGGCTGCTGGAGCGCTGGATGCGCGAGGGCGTCACCGTGATCGACCCGGCCTCGGTCTGGCTGGACGCGGACGTGGAGCTGGCCAGGGACGTGCTGCTGCACCCCGGCGTGCAGCTGCGCGCGGGCGTGCGGGTGGGCGAGGGCGCGGAGATCGGCCCGGACACCACGCTGGCCGAGTCCGAGGTCGGCGCGGGCGCCAAGGTGATCCGCACGCACGGCACCGGCGCGGTGATCGGCGCGAACGCCAGTGTGGGCCCGTTCGCCTACCTGCGGCCGGGCACCCGGCTGGGGGTCAAGGGCAAGATCGGCACCTTCGTGGAGACCAAGAACGCCAGCATCGGCGAGGGGTCCAAGGTGCCGCATCTCACGTACGTGGGCGACGCCACGATCGGCGAGTTCTCCAACATCGGCGCCGCTTCAGTTTTCGTGAACTACGACGGGGTCAGCAAGCACCACACGACGATCGGCGCGCACTGCCGGACCGGCTCGGACAACATGTTCATCGCCCCTGTGACCATTGGCGATGGCGTCTACACCGCCGCCGGATCGGTGATCACCAACGATGTGCCGCCGGGGTCCATGGCGGTGGCAAGGGCCAAGCAGCGAAACATCCCCGGTTGGGTGGAACGCAAGCGCCCCGGCACCGCCGCCGCGGATGCTGCCGCGCGAGCACTCGCTGTCACCAGCGATGATAGGGGCAAACACCAGCCAAACGGGGAGTGAAAATACCGTGAGCGCGATGTCGGCGACCCCCAAGAAGAGCTTGATGCTCTTCTCCGGTCGCAGCCACCCCGAGTTGGCCGACGAAGTGGCCAAGCACCTGGACGTGACTGTGACCCCGCAGTCGGCGTACGAATTCGCCAACGGGGAGATCTTCGTTCGGTTCGAGGAGTCGGTGCGCGGGTGCGACGCGTTCGTCATCCAGAGCCACTGCGAGCCGATCAACACCTGGGTGATGGAACAGCTGATCATGGTGGACGCGCTCAAGCGCGCCAGTGCCAAGCGGATCACCGTGATCATGCCGTTCTACCCGTACGCGCGGCAGGACAAGAAGCACCGCGGCCGGGAGCCGATCTCGGCCCGGCTGATCGCCGACCTGTTCAAGGTGGCAGGGGCCGACCGGATCATGACCGTGGACCTGCACACCGCGCAGATCCAGGGCTTCTTCGACGGCCCGGTCGACCACCTGCTGGCGATGCGGCTGCTGGCCGACTACGTGGGCGAGAAGTACGCGGGCCGGGACATCACGGTCGTGTCCCCCGACTCGGGTCGCACCAAGCTCGCGGAGAAGTGGGCGGACACCCTCGGCGGCTGTCCGATCGCCTTCATCCACAAGACCAGGGACCCGCTCAAGCCGAACGAGGTGGTCGCCAACCGGGTGGTCGGCGAGGTGCGCGGGCGGCTGTGCGTGGTGATCGACGACATGGTCGACACCGGCGGCACCATCGCCAAGGCGGCCGACCAGCTGCGGGCCGAGGGCGCGGCGGACGTGATCATCGCGGCCACCCACGGCATCCTCAGCAACGACGCCCCGAAGAAGCTGGCCGCCTCCGGGGCCAGCGAGGCCATCTTCACCAACACGCTGCCCATCCCCGAGGAGAAGCAGTTCCCCGGTCTGAAGGTGCTCTCCATCGCTCCGCTGCTGGCCAAGGCCATCCACGCGGTGTTCGAGGACGGCTCGGTGACCAGCCTGTTCGACGGTCACGCCTGATCTTCCGGCAGTAGTTCCGTCACGCGCCGGGCCCCCCGCTCCAGGGGTGCCCGGCGCGTGTTTCGTAAGGGCCCCAAGGCGGAAAACCCGGATGGCGGTACCCCCGATTGGGACCGGGAGCCCGTACAGGCATACACTGGTTGGGTTGCCTCGGCGAGGGTGTTCTTCTCGCGGCTCCGTGATCGACGCGGCGGCGTTCATTCGCCGCGTGTTGTCATTTTCCGCCGCGCTGGGTACGCCGCCGCAGGTCACCACACACGACTGGTTTTATTCTGCCCGACGTCATGCAAGGAGAGCATCGCCGTGTCCGAGGTCCGTCTCGCAGCCGAGCCGCGCACCGAGTTCGGCAAGGGCGCCGCTCGCCGTACCCGCCGCGCTGGAAAAATTCCCGCGGTGCTCTACGGCCACGGCTCCGACCCGAAGCATGTAGCCCTGCCCGCTCTGGAGTTCGCCCGCGTCGTGCGTGAGCACGGCACCAACGCGGTGCTGACCCTGGACCTGGGCGGCGCCGCCAACGAGCTGGCGCTCACCAAGACCGTCACCACCCACCCGCTGAAGAACTACATCGAGCACGTCGACCTGCTGCTGGTCAAGCGGGGCGAGAAGGTCACCGTCGAGGTGCTGCTGGTCATCACCGGCGACGCCGTGCCGGGCGCCCTGATCACCCAGGAGATCTCCCAGCTCCAGGTCGAGGCCGACGCGCTGAACATCCCGGACCAGGTCGAGGTCTCGATCGCGGGCGTCCAGCCGGGCACCCAGATCCACGCCTCCGACGTGATCCTGCCGGAGGGCACCACCCTGGCGATCGACCCGGAGGCCCTCGTGGTCAACGTGGTCGCCGCGCCGACCGCCGAGCAGATGGAGGGTGGCGCCGAGGAGTCGGCCGCCACCGAGTCCACCGAGAGCTGAGCCCTCGACGTCGGGCATCATGCTTGAACGGCGCGCTGTCCCAGCCCGGGACGGCGCGCCGTTGGCATCTTCGCGCCGCTGGTTTCTTCAGGAGGGGTTCCGTGTCCGAGGACGAGCTGCTGCTGGTGGTCGGCCTGGGTAATCCCGGCCCGCAGTACGAGGGCAACCGGCACAACATCGGTTTCCTGGTGCTGGACGAGCTGGCCGCGCGGACCGGCGGGAAGTTCAAGGCGCACAAGGGCGGCGCGGCCGTGTCCGAGGGCAGGCTGGGCGCTCGGCGGGTGGTGCTGGCCAAGCCCCGCTCGTACATGAACGTCTCCGGCGGCGCGGTCGCGGGCACCGCTCGTTTCTACAAGATCGACCCGGCCCGGATCGTGGTGGTGCACGACGAGCTGGACCTGCCCTACGGCAGCATCCGGCTCAAGCTCGGCGGCGGCGAGAACGGGCACAACGGCCTGCGTTCCATCTCCAAATCGCTGGCCACCAAGGACTACCTGCGGGCGCGCTTCGGCATCGGCCGCCCGCCCGGCCGCCAGGACCCGGCCGACTTCGTGCTGAAGGACTTCTCCAGCGTGGAGCGCAAGGAACTGGCGCTGCTGATCGACCAGTGCGCCGACGCGGTCGAGGCACTGGCCGCCGACGGCCTGGAAGCCGCGCAGAACCGCTTCCACGCCCTGTAGAGCCTTAGAGCCACTCCCCCAGGCGCTCGCGGACCTCGGTCCGGCGGAGCTTGCCGGAGGGGGTCTTGGGCAGTTCGCCGGGGGCGAGCACGACCACCGCGTTGGGGCGCACGCCGAGCGCGTGCACGACCTCGGCGGCCACGTTCTTGCGGATCAGCCGTACCGCCTCGGCCTCGCCCGCCCGGCGGGATTCGACCACCACGGCCAGCCGTTCCCGCCCGTTGCCGTCCCAGCGCACCGCGACCGCGTTGCCGGGGCGCACGTCCGGGGCGGCGCAGGCGGCGCGTTCCACGTCGGTGGGGTAGATGTTGCGGCCGCCCAGGATGATCACGTCCTTGCGCCTGCCGCAGACCACCACCTGACCGCCTGCCAGGTAGCCCTCGTCGCCGGTGGAGAGCCAGCCCTGCTCGTCCTGGGTGGCGATCGGGCCGTCCACGGTGAGGTAGCCCGCGGTGACCGCGGCGCCGCGCACCTGGAGTTCGCCGATCTCGTGCTCGGGCAGCACCTGGCCGCCCGCGCCGATCGCGCGCACCTCCAGGCCGGGCAGTGGCGGGCCGAGCAGTGGGAAGCCACGCACCTCGTCGAGGGCCAGTCCGGTGCGCAGCGGCGCGAAGGAGACGGCCAGGGTGGCCTCGGCCATGCCGTAGGCGCACAGCACGCACTCGGCGGGCATGCCGAAGCGCGCGCCCTGCTCGGTGAAGCCGCGCATCACGGCCGGGTCGATGGGTTCGGCCCCGCTGAGCGCGATCCGCAGCCGGGACAGGTCGAACCGGCTCACATCGTCCACTTTGGACAGTTGGCGGGCGAAGACCGCGTAGCCGAAGTTGGGTGCGGCGGTGATGGTGCCGTGGTAGCTGGTGATCAGTTCGGGCCAGCTCAGCGGGGAGCGCAGGAACTCCACCGGAGTGATCTTGACCAGCTCCATGCCCACCGTCATCGGCACGGTGAGGAAGCCGACCATGCCCATGTCGTGGAACAGCGGCAGCCAGGAGACCATCACGTCGGTCTCCGGCGCGAGCTGGGCCGCGGTGCGCATGGCCTCGATGTTGGCGATCAGGTTGCCGTGGCTGATCACCACCGCCTTGGGCTCGGCGGTGGAACCGCTGGTGAGCTGGAGCAACGCCGCGTCGGACTCGGCCGAGTGCACCGGCTCGGCCGGCGCGCCACCGGTCAGCTCCAGCACCGGCAGCACCCGGATGCCCTTGTCCCGCAACGGCTCGGCCAGCGCGGCGAAGGTGTCGTCCAGCACCACGGTGACCGAAGAGATCATGCCGAGGGTGCGCACGGTGTCCCCGGCCCAGGCCACCAGGTCGGTGCGCGGGGTGGGCTGGTGCAGCATGGTCACGCTGGCCCCGGCCAGCCAGATGCCCTGCACCGCCGGGGCGATCAGGCCGGGGTCGGCGGCCAGCACGCCGACCGCGTCCCGGGGGGAGACCCCGGCGGCGAGCAGTGCGCCGGCGATCCGGCGGGCCTGCAGGTGGACTTCGGACCAGGTGCGGCGGATCGGCTCCTGCGGGGCGCCCGTGGTGATGCCACGTTGCACTGGGTTCCCCGCGGTGGCCACCATCGTCTCAACGAACCGGCTCACAGCATCGAAAGTAGCGCGAGTTATCGTCCTCTGGTGGCCCTGAACCGATCTTCCACCGAGACTGCCGAACTGGTGGCTGGCACGGCCAAGAAGGTCATCGCCGATCTGAGCGAGGTCACGGCGGCGGGCACGCCCAGTCTCAAGGTGTACGCGGAGCTGATGGCCGACCACCCTGACCTGGCCCTGTACGAGGTGACCTTCTACCCGGAGCGCTGGGAGTCGGTGGTCGGCCGGGACGCTCCGGGCGCCACCGAGTCGGATCCGGAGTTCATCGCGCGGGCCGCCGAGGAGTTGCAGCAGCTGGTCCGCGAGCACCGCGGCGTTGACGCGCCGCGCTGCCCCGGCCACGAGCACCCGGTGACACCGGTGGCCGCCGAGACCGCGCGGTGGACCTGCCCGGAGGACCCGGCGCACTTCAGCGCGCTGATCGGCGAGTACCACCAGCGCTGAACTCGGCCTCGTATCGGGCACCCAGCCCGGCGCGCAGCCGCTGCTCGATCCGGCTGACGTCCTGGCGTTCGGCGGGTGGCAGCGGCGCGCCGACGGCCGCCCGCAACGCGGTGGCCTCGCCCAGCAGCCTGGCCCCCTCGGCCGGGTCCGCGGTCGCTCCGGCCAGGCCCTCCAGGGCCAGCGCGATCGCCCTCGGGTCGGCGAGGCGCTCGGCGATGGTGTGGCCCTCCTGGTGCAGCGCGAGGGCTTGCTCCTGATCACCGCGGATCTCGGCCAGGAAGCCCAGTTCGGCCAGCAGCAGCGGCGCGCCGTAGTAGGGCTGGGCCAGGCCCCGGTTCCAGGCCAGTGCCGCACCCAGCAGCCGCTCGGCGGTGTCCAGGTCGCCCTGGCGGCGCGCGCCCAGGCCGAGGCCGACGTTGGCGAAGGTCTCGGCGAACGGGTTGGCCTGCTCGACGGCGAGATCACGGGCCCGCCGGTGCAGGTCGGCGGCGCGGTGGTGCTCGCCGGTGAGCAGGGCGATCCGGCCCAGCCCGGCGAGCCGGTAGGACACATCGGTCCACAGCCGCAGGTCCTGGGCGATCCGCAGTCCGGCGGCGTGCAGTTCGGCCGCAGCCGGGTAGTCGCCGGTGACCTCGGCGGCATAGGCCAGCACGTCCATGGCCTGCAACCGGCCCCAGTCGTCGCCGAGTCGGGTGAACAGCGCCAGGCTGTCCCGCCCGGCGGTGCCGGTGGCGGCCAGGTCACCGCGGAAGCTGGCCAGTTTGGCCCTGGCGATCAGGGTGGCGGCGGTCAGCCAGGGGTCGCCCGGGTGATCGGTGAGCAGCTCTTCGGCGGCGGTGGTCTGACCCAGGTGCAGGTGCGCCCAGGCCAGGAACCAGGTCGCCAATGGACTGTCCACAGTGGACGATTGGGGGCTGGTTTCGCCGATGAGCAGGGCGAAGGCGGCCCGCCAGGTGCCGGTGGTGGCGGTGTGCGCGTCCCGGTAGCGGCCGCGCAGGAACCAGTGCCAGGCCAGCGCGGTGCTCAGGCGGGTGGCGGTGGGTGGGTCGGCCAGGTCGAGCGCGGCCCGCAGGTTGGCGGCTTCGGTGTCCAGGCGGGTCAGCCAGTCCCGCTGGGCCGGGCCGCGCAGGTCGGCCTGTTCGGCCAGCTCGGTGTAGTGGGCGAGGAAGCGTTGCCGGATCTCGGGTTGTTCGCCGTGCTCGGCCAGGCGGGTGCGGGCGTAGGCGGCGATGGACTCCAGCAGCCGGTAGCGCGGCCCTGGCTGGGCGAGCAGCAGTGAGCGGTCGACCAGGCCGGTCAGCGCGTCCAGCACGTCCAGGCCGTCCTGCGCGCAGATCGCCTCGGCGGCGGCCAGGGTGGCGCCGTCGGCGTGCACGGACAGCCTGCGCAGCACCAGGCGTTCCGGTTCGGTGAGCAGGTCCCAGCTCCAGTCGATCACCGCCCAGAGCGTGCGCTGCCGGGCCGGGACACCCCGGGATCCGTTGGCCAGCAGGCGGAACCGGTCATCGAGGCGCTCGGCCAGCAGGTGCACGCCGAGCGCGCGGACCCGGGTGGCGGCCAGTTCCAGGGCCAGCGGCAGGCCGTCCAGCCGGGTGCAGATCGCGCGGACCGCGGCCGGATCGTCCAGCACCCCGCCGGTGGCCTCGACCCTGGCGGTGAACAGGCTGATCGCCTCCGGCAGGGCCAGCGGCGGCACCTCGTACCGGATCTCGCCGGGCAGCCGCAGCGGTTCCCGGCTGGTGGCCAGCACCCGCACCCCGGGGGCGGCCCGCAGCAGGGCGGCGGTCAGCTCGGCGGCCTGCTCGATCACGTGTTCGCAGTTGTCCAGCAGCAGCACCAGGTTCCGGCCGCGCACCGCCTCGGTCAGCCGGTGCGCCGGATCGCCGGTCTCCTCCCGGATGCCCAGCACCGCGGCGATGGTGGCGGCGAGCGTTCCGGTGTGGCCGGCGAGTTCGACCAGCCAGACCCCGTCCGGCGCGGTCAGTTCGCGGGCGGCGGCCAGTGCGAGGCTGGTCTTGCCCACCCCGCCGGACCCGGTGAGGGTGAGCAGCCGGGCTTCGCCGAGCAGCTCCCGGACCCGCCGCTGGGCCTGTGTGCGGCCGATCAGGCCGGTGAGCGGGGCCGGCAGGTTGCCGCCGCTGCGCACGGGGGTGAGCGCCGGGTCCTGGCTGAGCATTGCCTGGTGCAGTGCGGTCAGCTCGGGCCCGGGGTCCACGCCCAGGTCCTCGGCGAGCCGGTGCCGCAGGTCCTCGTAGGCGGCCAGGGCTTCGTGCTGTCGCCCGGCGAGGTAGAGCGCGCGCAGGTGGGTGGCGCGCAAGCGTTCGCGCAGTGGGTGCTCGCGGGTCAGCGGACCGAGTTCGTCGGCCACCCGGGTGTGTTCGCCGAGTTCCAGGCGGGTCCGCGCCAGTTCCTCCAGCGCGGTCAGCCGGTGTTCGGTCAGCCGGGTGCGGGCGGCCTGGCTGAAGTCCGCGTCGGCGAAGTCGGCGTAGGCGGGCCCGCGCCAGAGCGCGAGCGCCTCGGCGAGCAGCCCGGCCCTGGTGCCCGGATCGGTGCTCGCGGCGGCCTGGCGGGTCAGCTCGGCGAAGTGGTCCGCGTCTACCTCGGCGGGCTGAAGCCGGTAGCCAGCCGGTTCGTGCGTCACCGCGTCCCGGCCGAGCACCCGGCGGAGCTGGGAGACCTTGGTCTGCAAGGTGTTCAGCGCGTTGCCGGGCGGCTGCTCGCCCCAGAGGCCTGCGATCAGCCGGTCCGCGCTCACCGGTCCGCCGTCGTGGGCGAGCAGGGCGGCCAGCAGGGCACGGACCTTCGCCTCGGGCACCCGCACCGGGCTGCCCTCGCGGGTCCACACGGCCAGTTGTCCCAGCACCCCGAAACGCATGCGCTCACGCTAACCGTCAGAAAATCATCAGCGGCCCGTGCGCGGCCGCTGACACAGTCCGGGCCATGACGACGAAGACCCGCGAGATCCACCTGACCGCCCGCCCGGCCGGCGCGCCCGGCCTGGAGCACTTCACCATCACCGAGGTCGACCTGCCCACCCCCGGCCCTGGTCAGCTCCTGGTCCGCAACACCTGGCTGTCGGTCGACCCGTACATGCGCGGCCGGATGAACGCGGGCGAGAGCTACATCGAGGCGTTCCCGGTCGGCGGCCCGCTGCAGGGGCACGCGGTGGGCGAGGTGCTGGCCAGCGAGGCACCGGAGATCCCGGTCGGCGCGACCGTGGTGCACTTCGACGGCTTGCGGGAACACGCCCTGCTGGACGCGGCCTCGCCGATGGTCACCGTGATCGACCCGGCGCTGGCCCCACCCCAGGCCTACCTCGGCGTGCTGGGCACCACCGGCCTGAGCGCGTACGCCGCGGTCAAGGAGGTCGCGCCGGTCATGCCGGGCGACGTGGTGTTCGTCTCCGCCGCGGCGCGCGCGGTGGGCAGCGTGGCAGGCCAGGTGGCCCGCGAACTCGGCGCGGCCCGGGTGATCGGCTCGGCCGGCGGCCCGGTCAAGGCGGCGAAACTGGTGCGCGACTTCGGTTACGACGCCGCCCTGGACTACCGCGCGGGCGACCTGCCCGGCCAGCTGGCCAAGGCCGCCCCCGAGGGCATCGACGTCTACATCGACAACGTCGGCGGCGACCACCTGCAGGCCGCGATCGGCGCCATCCGCCCGCACGGCCGGATCGCCATGGTCGGCATGATCAGCGGCTACAACACCCCGGTCCCCGGCCCGGACAACCTGTTCCTGGCCGCCAGCCGGGAAGCCACCCTGCGCGGCATGCTGGTGACCACCTACTTCCACCTGTTCCCGGACTGGATCGCCCAGGCGTCGGGCTGGCTCGCCGACGGCACCCTGCGTATCGCGGAAACCGTGGTGGAGGGCCTGGAGAACACCGCGGCGGCGTTCCTGAGCGTGTTCGAGGGGGCCAACACCGGGAAGATGCTGGTGCGGCTGCCTGGGTGAGGTCCGGGTGGGCGGCTACTCGGCGGCGTCGGCCGCCAGCAGCCACTGTTCCTCCACGTCCGACTTCTCCGCCAGCACCGTGCGCAGTTCCGCGTCCAGCTTGAGCAGCCGGGTCGAGTCCGTCGCGGCCTCGGCCAGGGCGGCGTGCAACTCGGCCTCGCGCTTGGCCAGCTTCTCGAACTGGCGTTCCAGGCGGGCGAGTTCCTTGCGGGCGGCGCGGGTGTCGGCGGCGCTGGGGCCGGTGGCGGCCGGGGCGGGGGCGAGGGGTTCGGCGGCTGGCAGGGTGGCTCGGGCGATCAGGCCCAGCTGGCCGCTTTCCTCGCGGCGGCGCAGGTATTCGTCGATGCCGCCGATCAGGTGCGTGATCTTGCCGTCGCCGAAGAGCGCCACGACCTGGTCGCAGACCCGTTCCACCAGGTAGCGATCGTGGCTGACCACCACCAGGGTGCCGGGCCAGGAGTCGAGCAGGTCCTCCAGTTGCTGGAGGGTGTCGATGTCCAGGTCGTTGGTGGGCTCGTCGAGCAGCAGCACGTTGGGTTCGGCCATCAGCAGGCGGGCGAGCTGCAGCCTGCGGCGTTCGCCGCCGGAGAGGTCGCCGACCGGCGTCCACTGGCGCTGCGCCGGGAAGCCGAAGAGTTCGGCCAGCTGGGAGGCGGACAGCTCGCGTTTGCCGAGCGTCACCCGGCGGGCGACCTCTTCCACCGCCTCCAGCACGCGCTGGGTCGGTGGCAGGTCGGTGAGTTCCTGGGACAGGTGGGCCAAGCGGACCGTCTGGCCCTGGATGCGTTTGCCCGCCTCGGGTTCGCGTTCGCCGGCGAGCAGCCGCAGCAGGGTGGTCTTGCCGGAGCCGTTGACGCCGACCAGGCCGATCCGGTCGCCGGGGCCGATCCGCCAGGTGACGTCGGTCAGCAGGGCGCGGTCCGGGATGGACAGGTCGACGTTCTCGATCTCCAGCACGGTCTTGCCCAGCCGGCGGCGGGCGAAGCTGACCAGTTCGACGGTGTCCCGTGGCGGCGGCACGTCGGCGATCAGGCTCTCCGCGGCCTCGATCCGGTACCGGGGCTTGGCGGTGCGGGCGGGCGCGCCGCGGCGCAGCCAGGCCAGCTCCTTGCGGGCCAGGTTCTTCCGCTTCTCCTCCAGGGTGTCCGCGACCCTGGCGCGCTCGGCGCGGGCGAAGATCCAGTCCGCGTAGCCGCCCTCGTACTGCTCGACCTTGCCGCCCACGACCTCCCAGGTCGTGGTGCACACGGTGTCCAGGAACCAACGATCGTGGGTGACCACCACCAGCGCGCCGCGCCGGGTGAGCAGGTGCTCGGCCAGCCAGCGCACACCCTCCACATCCAGGTGGTTGGTCGGCTCGTCCAGCACGATCAGGTCCAGCTCCTGGACCAGCGCCGCGGCCAGCGCGACCCGGCGGCGCTCGCCACCGGACATCTCATCCAGCGGGCTGTCCAGGCCGAGCGCGGTCACGCCGAGCCCGTCCAGCACGTTGCGCGCCTTGGGATCGGCCGCCCACTCGTGTTCGGCGGCGAAGCCGAGCGGGTCGAGCACCAGCGAGCGCACGGTGGCGCCTGCCGGGAGTTCGCTGCGCTGGGTGACCACGGCCATCCGCAGGTCGCGGCTGCGGCTGACCCGGCCCTCATCGGGTGGTTCGATCCCGGCGAGCACCTCCAGCAGGGTGGTCTTGCCACCGCCGTTGAGGCCGACCACGCCGATGCGATCGCCTTGGGACACGCCGAGGGATACCGCGTCCAGCAACGGCCGAACGCCGTAGGACTTGGACACGGACTCCAGGTTGACCAGGTTGACCATCAGAAGTTCGCGTTCTCCACTTGAGTTGCCGACCGCGCAGGACCAGCAGGTCCTAGGCGTGCACCTCGGGCGGAGCGGAACGAG
Source organism: Crossiella sp. CA198 (assembly GCF_052078295.1). Taxonomy (NCBI): domain Bacteria; kingdom Bacillati; phylum Actinomycetota; class Actinomycetes; order Pseudonocardiales; family Pseudonocardiaceae; genus Crossiella; species Crossiella sp. CA198. The sequence goes on along the minus strand of NZ_JBQJIM010000017.1, from coordinate 192,618 downwards.
GGGCTTCCTCGACGCTCATCACCCTGGCGCCGTGCACCGGCCCCTGTGCCACTCGCACGGTACGGCACACGCCGACCCCGGACAGCTCCGCGGCGACCCGGACCGCGGACTCGCCGTCCTGGCAGAGGAACGCGCAGGTCGGGCCGGAGCCGGAGATGATGCCTGCCAGCGCGCCCGCGTCCACCCCGGCCCGCAGGGTGCGGCGCAGCGCCGGGCGCAGCGAGACCGCGGCGGCCTGCAGGTCGTTGCCCAGCAGCAGCGCGAGCTGGCGCGGGTCACCGGTGGCCAGTGCCTCCACCACGGGTTCGACCGCGCCGACGCGGGGCGGTTCGCCCTCGGCGCGCAGCCGGTCCAGTTCCTTGAACACCGAGGGCGTGGACAGGCCCTCGTGGTCGAGCGCGAGCACCCAGTGGAACTGGTGCCTGGCCAGCACCGGGACCAGCCGGTCGCCCCGGCCGGAGCCGAGCGCGGTGCCGCCGTGCAGGCAGAAGGGCACATCCGCGCCGAGCGCGGCGGCCACATCGGCCAGCTCGTCCTTGCCGATCTCCAGCTTCCACAGCGAGGCCAGCCCGACCAGGGTGGCGGCCGCGTCCGCGCTGCCACCGGCCATGCCGCCGGCCACCGGGATGCCCTTGCGGATGTGCACCCGGACCTTGGGGTCCTTCGGATCCCGGCCCACGTACTCGGCCAGCGCCTGCACTGCCTTCCAGGCCAGGTTGGAGAAGTCGGCCGGGACCCTCTCCGCGCTGTCGCCTGCCACCTCGATCCCCGGCTCGTCGGCGACCGCGACGGTGACCTCGTCGTTCAGGGACAACGCCTGGAAGACGGTCAGCAGGTCGTGGTAGCCGTCCTTGCGCACATCCCCGACGGCAAGATGCACATTGACCTTGGCCGGGGCGCGGACGATGACCGGTGGTGGAACGACTGCCAGCACGCTCCCAGCCTACGTGCTCGATCGACAAAACACGTCCGGCTCCCGCACCGCGGACGACTTTCTGCCGGTTGGCGAAAGTCTGCCACGGGCGGGAGCCGGACGGTCGCGCTCAGTTCCCGGTTGGCGCCGTTCAGGCGGGGATGACCGCGCCCGCGAACTGCTTCTGGATGTAGTCCCTGGTCTGCTGCGAGGTCAGCAGTTCGGCCAGTGCCTTGATCCGCTTGTCCTCGGCCAGCTCCGGCCGGGTGACCAGGCCGTTGGCGTAGGGGTTGTTCTCCGCCTTCTCCACCGCGAGCGAGCCCTTGATCGGGTCAAGGCCGGCGTCGATGGCGTAGTTGCCGTTGACGATGGAGGCGTCGGTGTCGTCCAGGCTGCGGGCCAGCTGGGCGGGCTCCAGCTCGACGAACTTGAGGTTCTTCGGGTTCTCCCCGATGTCCTTGAGCGCCGCGCCGGCCTCGGTGCCCGGCTTGAGCTTGAGCACGCCGTTGGCCTGCAGCAGCTTGAGCGCGCGGGTCTGGTTGGAGGCGTCCTGGGACAGCGCCACCTTGCCGCCGCTGGGCAGGTCGGCGATGTTCTTGACCTTCTTGGAGAACACCGCCAGCGGCTCGATGTGCACCGGGGTGACGAACTTCAGGTCGCCGCCGCGCTCCTTGAGGAACTCGGTGAGGTAGGGCACGTGCTGGAAGTAGTTGGCCTCCAGCTGCTTGTCCACCAGCGAGGTGTTGGGCAGCACGTAGTCCTGGAACTCCACCACCTCGATCTTGAGGTTCTTGCTGGCGGCCAGGTTGTCCTTGACCCAGTTGAGGATCTTGGCGTGCGGCACCGGGCTGACCGCGACCCGCAGGGTGGCCTCCTGGTTGGCGGCGTTGTCGGCGCCGCCGCCGCAGGCGGTCAGGGTGAGGGCGGCGGTGACGACGGTCGCGATGAGGGCGTGCACCCGCATGGAACTGGTCCTATCTAGACGGTGATCTGGCGGCGACGGTCGACCGTGCGCGAAACAAGATCAAAGAGGTATTGCACGAGGAAGGTGAGCGCGGCGAGCGCGGCCACCGAGGTGTAGAGCAGGCGGGAGTCGAAGCGCTGGTACCCGTAGGTGATGGCCAGGTTGCCCAGGCCACCGCCGCCGACCGCGCCCGCCATCGCGGAGTAGCCGATCAGCGCCACCGCGGTGACCCCGATGGCCGAGATCAGCGCCGGACCGGCCTCCTTGACCAGCACACTGCGCACGATCTTGGGCTTGCTCGCGCCGGTGGTCAGGGCGGCCTCGACCACGCCGACCGGCACCTCCCGCAGCGCGGACTGCACCAGCCGGGCCAGGAACGGGATGGCGCCGATGGTCAGCGGCACGGTCGCCGGACCGCTGCCGATGTAGCTGCCCACCAGCGCGCGGGTCAGCGGGATGAGCGCGACCAGCAGGATGATGAACGGCAGCGACCTGGTCAGGTCCACGATGAAGCCCAGCACCCGGTAGACCAGCGGTTGCGGCCGCAGTCCGCCGGGTGCGCTGGCGTGCAGCAGCACGCCGAGCGGGACGCCGCCGAGCACTGCGAACAGGGTGCCGAGTCCGACCATCAGGCCGGTCTCGGCCCCCGCCTGGGCGAGCTTGTCGAATACTTCCGCCCAGGGTGTTGCCTGTTTCACGCGGCTGCTCCTCCAGCGAGCACAGTCGGCCTGCGGCGGACGACGGCGCCGCGCTCGGCGATCCAGTCGAAGGCCGCGTCGGCGTTGGCTCCGGTCAACGCGACCCGGAACCGGGCCACGGGGGTGTCGGCGAGACGGGTCATCCCGCCGCCCAGCAGGTTCAGGTCCACCTCGAAGCGGCTGGCCGCCTCGGGCAGCAGCGCGCCGACGGCGGCGAAGCCGACCAGCACGACATCGGCCACCCGGTCGAAGCGGGCGTCGGTGTCCCCGGCGCGCACGATGTCCTCCACGCCCGGCAGCAGCGCGCCGGAGGTGCGCGACCCGGCCTGGGTGACCAGATCGAGGACCTTGCCGTGCTCGACCACCTGGCCGCGGTCGAGCACCGCGACGTCATCGCAGATCCGGCGCACCACGCTCATGTCGTGCGTGACCACCAGCACGGTCACACCCAGTTCGGCGCGGGCCCGGTCCAGCACGGTCAGCACCGAGGCGGTGGTGTCCGGGTCCAGCGCGGAGGTGGGCTCGTCGGCCAGCAGCACCGAGGGGTTGGCGGCCAGCGCGCGGGCGATCGCGACCCGCTGGCGCTGCCCGCCGGAGAGCTGGTCAGGGTAGTTTCCGGCCTTGTCGGCCAGGCCGACCAGGTCGAGCAGTTCGACCACCCGCTTGCGCCGGGATTCCACCGGCGCGCCCGCGGCCTCCAGCGGCAGCGCGATGTTGCCTGCCGCGGTGCGCTGGCGCAGCAGCGAGTCGTTCTGCGGCACCACGCCGATCTGGCGGCGGGCGGCCCGCAGCGCGGAGCCGCGCAGGGTCACCAGGTCGGTGCCGTCGACCAGGATGCCGCCCGAGTCGGGCTGTTCCAGCAATGCGATGCACCGGGCGAGCGTGGACTTGCCCGCGCCGCTCTCGCCGACGACGCCGCACACCGTTCCAGCGGGGACCTGGAGCGAGACGCCGTCGAGTGCGACGGTCGTGCCACTGCGGCCCCGGTAGGCCTTGGTCAGGTTCTCAACTGTGATCACGATGTCTCCATGGCAGGGCGGAACCGCGCTCGGCGGCCCGCGCACACCTGTTGCCCGGATGAATCCCGGGCAGAAAGCGGGTAGAGCGTTCTGGTGGAGGAGAGCGCGCCGTCAGACGGGCGGCAGACCGGTCAGGATCGACAACCGGTGACCGTGCGACGGCCGTGATCGACTACGCGTCGGCGCGTGAGTACGTGCATGAGCTTCATGTCTGCTCCATCGCTCCTGGCGGTAGCACCTGCCCAGGGACTGGGCGGTTGCTGCGGCTTCACAGATCCAGGTCTCTCGGCCGCTCGGGATGGATTTACTCGGACAGTACAACGGACCCACTCGAAGAAAAGCAAGTGGATCCGCCCGTTCGGCCGTGGTTCGTTCGCCAGATCACATGCTGTAACGAACAAGCAGGTGCGACGAACGCACCCCTTGGGGTCAACACGGCACCGAGCGTGGTTATTCCCCGAGTTCCGCCTCGGTTTTGGCGATCTTGACGAAGGCGTGGATGTCGAGCTGCTCGCCCCTGGCGGTCGGCTCGATCCCGGCCGCGGCCAGCACCCGGCCCGCGCGGTCGGCGGACCCGGCCCAGTTCGCCAGCGCGGCGCGCAGGCCCTTGCGGCGCTGGGCGAAGGCGGCCTCGATCACCGCGAACACCGCGGCCTTGTCCTCGCCCTCCGGCTCGGCCCTGCGAGTGAAGGCGACCAGCGCGGAGTCCACGTTGGGCACCGGCCAGAACACCGCGCGCGGCACCGCCGAGGCCCGGCGCATCCCGGCGTACCAGGCGGCCTTGACGCTGGGCACGCCGTAGATCCGGCTGCCGGGACCGGCGGCCAGCCGGTCGGCGACCTCGGCCTGCACCATGACCAGGCCGGTGCGCAGCGAGGGCAGTTCGGCCAGCAGGTGCAGCACCACCGGCACGGCCACGTTGTAGGGCAGGTTGGCCACCAGCGCGGTCGGCGCGGGCTCGCCCAGGTCGGCGGCGCGCACCCGCATCGCGTCGGCCAGCACCACCCGCAGGTTCGCCGCCAGCTCGGGCGCGCGTTCGGCCGCGGTGGTCGGCAGCAGGCCGGCCAGCACCGGGTCGATCTCCACCGCGACCACCGAGCGGCAGGCGGGCAACAGGGCCAGGGTCAGCGAGCCGAGCCCTGGCCCGACCTCCAGCACGACGTCCTCGGCGGTGAGCCCGGCCTCCCACACGATGCGGCGCACCGTGTTGGGGTCGTGCACGAAGTTCTGCCCCAGCTTCTTGGTGGGACGCACGTCCAGCTCGGCGGCCAGCCGACGCACATCGGCCGGGCCGAGGAGCGAGACGCCCTGCGGCCCGGCCGGTGCCGGAGTTTCAGTCACCCGGAAAGACTACTTGGGCAGTCCGAGCTTCGAGGAACAGTGCGGCCAGGCGCCGTAGCCACCGCGGGCGTCCCGGAGCTTGGTGGCCACCGCGATCTGCTGCTCCCGGCTGGCCTGGTGCGGCAGCGGGGCGTACTGCGCGCCGCCGTAGGCCCGCCAGGTGCTCGCGTTGAACTGGAGGCCGCCGTAGTAGCCGTTGCCGTTGTTGATCGCCCAGTTCCCGGTGGCCTCACACTGCGCCAGCCGGTCCCACACCGCGCCGTCCGGGGGCATCTTGGTGCCGACCCGGAGCTTCTTCGGCTTGGCTTCCTTGACGACCTTGGTGCCCAGCTTCTCCCGGGCGGTCTCCTTGCCGTTCTTCATGGTGACCCGGTAGGTGACCATCTGCTCGCCGGGCGTGCCCGGGTCCTCGACCTTCTGCTCACCGCGCAGCATGGTCGGGTCCTCGGTCTTCTCGACCGGGGGCTCGATGGCTTCCTTCTTGTTCACCACGGTCACGCCGGTGCGGCTGACGTGGATCTCCGCGCCGTCGCTGATCTTGCCGTCGGCGCCCAGGTTGACCGCGTCGGACGGGCCGAGGCTGAGCTGGAGCTGCTGGAGCAGTTCGGAGACGGTCAGCGCGGTGGTCTTCATCCGCTGCGGCTCGTTGCCGCCGTCGAAGAGCGTGACGTTCTTCGGGGTCTTGATCTCCAGCGCCAGGCCGTCCACCGGGATGGCCGCGGTGCGGTCCTTGGACAGCCAGGCGCCGTCGTGGTTGATGCCGAGCTGGTTGAGCGCGTCGCCGACGGTGCGGGCGCGCACCCAGGACTCGGTGGGCTGGCCGTCCACGGTCATCTTCAGCTGGCGGCCGCGCTCGAGCACGATCTTGCCGCCGTCGGCGATGGAGGCCTGCGGGGACGGGCTCAGCGCGTCGTGCGCCTTGGTGGCCAGCCCCTGGTCCTCCAGGACCTGGGCGACCGTGCTGGCGTAGGTGCGCACGGTGTGCTGGGTGCCGTCGATGTCGACGGTGACCTGCTTGTCCATCGCGACCGCTGCCGCGCCACCGCCGGTGAGCGTGATCAGCGCGGCGGCCACCCCGGCCTTGAGGAAGCGGCGCTTCCAGTCGGTGACGGCCTCCACCAGCACCGGCGGGACCTCGCCGCGGGCGCGGGCCTCGCGGTCCGCGTCGTCCTCCGGCCGGAGGTCGCGCAGCGCCGGGAGCATGGTGGTCTCGGCGTTGAGCAGGCCGATCAGTTCGTCGATGTCGACGTCCACGCTGTCCAGCAGCGCGTAGGCGTCGGGGCCGAGGACCTGGAGCACGTCATCGGTGGTGACGCTCAGGGACATCGACGGATGGCTGGGGTGGTCCAGGTTGACGCCCCGGAACGCCGGCCGGTCCATGACGGCGACGTTGTGCGCGGGGTTCTGCTCAAACCAGGAGTCCGAAGAAGAGGTGTCCTCGAACGTTCCAGTACCCACGGCAACACCACGGGGTTTGCCGGTTCCTGTCACGGGGTCGATACCTCCAGGAGGCGGTGTTCATGCAAGGCACGCCACGGTTGGTCGACGAGCCCCGACACACGTCTCCCTGTTTGGTGCGCACCGTCCCCGAAACCTGGTGTCCCGGGAACGATCACGGGACAGTAACGAGTCCCAGGGGGTTGCGCAAAGACCCCATTGGCGTTTTGTGACCTCGACCACAGCAACGGAAAAGGGTTACCAAGCGTCGTCAACGGGTAACCGACCGCTCTGCCAGCCGGAACACCCGTTCGGCCGTCGCGGAGGTGATCTCGGCGATCTCGGCCACATCCACTCCCCTGAGTGACGCGATGACACGCGCTGTATAGGTAACGGCGTAGGGCTCGTTGGGCCGGCCGCGGTAGGGGTGCGGGGTCAGGAACGGAGCGTCGGTCTCGATCAGGAACTGGTCGTCCGGCACCAGCCGGGCCGCTTCCCGGAGGTCCGCGGAGTTACGGAAGGTCACTGGACCGGCGAAAGACAGCACATAGCCCTTATCCACACACTTCCGGGCAAACGCAGCGTCACCGGAGAAGCAGTGGAAGACCACGGTGTCCGGCGCCCCCTCCTCGTCCAGGATCCGCAGCACGTCCGCGTGCGCGTCCCGGTCGTGGATCATCAGCGCCTTGTCCAGCCGCTTGGCCAGGTCGATGTGCCAGCGAAAGGCCAGGTCCTGGGCCGCGGGCGGGGCGTAGTCCCAGTAGTAGTCGAGCCCGGTCTCGCCCACCGCGACCACCCGCGGCGCGGCGGCCAGCTTCTCCAGCTCGGTCCGCTCGGCGTCGCCGAACACGCTGGTCCGGGTGGGATGCAGGGCGACGGCGGCGAACACCCGCTCATCCCAGCCAGCCGCCTCCACCACCCACCGCGCCGAGGGCAGGTCATCGGCCACGGTGATCACCCGCCCCACACCGACCGAGGCGGCCCGGTCCAGCGCGGCCCGCACCGAGTCGGGGTCGGTGAATCCGCAGGCATCCAGATGGGTGTGCGCGTCGATCACCGGCGCCGGAAGCGGTTCCGGCATCGGCGGCGGGTCGCCCTTGCGTCCGTGGTCAGCCACGGAGAACTAGCCTAGGAGACATGTCGGCGACTACCCGCCTCGCGGTGCTTGGCGCGGTGCGCATGCTCGCGCCGGTGAACTACTACCAGGTCCGCCGCAACCTGCTGAGCTGGAACATCGACCGCTGGGCGAACATCCAACCCGGCTCGATCTTCCACGCCCTCAAGTCCATGCACCGCGACGGCCTGCTCACCGCCGAGGAATCCGGGACCGAGGGCAGCACCCGCCAGAAACTGATCTACTCGATGACCCCAGCGGGCAACGCCGAGTACCTGGACCTGTTGCGCGCGGCCTGGATCCGCGAGGCCTACTCCCTGGACGGCCTGATGACCGCGATCTGCCTGCTGCCGGACCTGCCCCCCGAGGAACTGATCCCGTTGCTGAAGCACCGGATCGTCCGGATCGAGGCGGACCTGCTGATGACCCGCTCCGGCCAGGAGACGGTGCGCGCGCCCGGCAAGCCACGACACATCGTGGAACTGTTCGAGCTGACCGGCGAACTGGGCAACGCCGAACTGACCTGGTGCCGCAACCTGCTGACGAAGCTGGAGGCCGGGGAGTACCAGGGCTGGCAGATCACGGAGTAGCCCCAGGCGACAGCCAAGGCAACGTAGGACGACTCTGTTGGCGAATCGGCGGCGTGATCCACGCCCCGTACAACTTGGGCCAACTGGTACGCCCACTTGAGCCAAACCGGCGTACCAGTTGGCCCAACTCGCCGGAAGATCGGCACGCCAGGGCGAATTCGCCAACAGAGGCGTCCCACAACGGCCAACGCGGCGTACGACAACAGCCAACGTGCCGTACGAGAACGGCCAACACTCCGGCGGTGGGGTTGATCTTCGCTTGACGGCGAGGCCGAGCGTCCTTCATTCTCCTTGTAGTCAAATTTGACCAATACAATTTGACCTAGGAGTCGAGATGATCACAGCGCGCGGGCTGGCCCGCCGCTTCACCAGTAAGGGCGGGCCGGTTGACGCGGTCCGGGGTGTGGATCTGGACGTGGCGCCGGGCGAGCTGGTCGGGTTTCTCGGGCCGAACGGGGCCGGGAAGACCACCACGTTGCGGATGCTGACCACGCTGCTCAGCCCGACCGCGGGCACCGCCACCGTCGCCGGGCACGATCTGCGCCGGGACCCGGTCGGCGTGCGGCGACGGATCGGCTACGTGGCCCAGGGCGGCAGTGTCGCCTTCGACCGGGGGGTGGCCGAGGAACTCACCATGCAGGCCCGGTTCTACCGTTGCGATCCGGCCGATGCCCTTGCGCTGCTTGGACAACTGGAGCTGGTGGGGGTGGAGGACCGCGAGTGCGGGTCGCTCTCCGGTGGGCAGCGGCGGCGGCTGGAGATCGCCATGGGGCTGGTGCACCGGCCGCCGCTGCTGTTCCTGGACGAGCCGACCAGTGGGCTGGATCCGCAGGGGCGGGCGAACCTGTGGGCGCACATCCGGGCGTTGCGGGACGAGCATGGGCTGACCGTCTTCCTCACCACGCACTACCTGGACGAGGCCGACGCGCTGTGCGACCGGGTGCTGGTGATGGACCGGGGCGCGCTGGTCGCCCAGGGCACGCCGGAGGAGTTGAAGCGGCGGGTCAGCGGGGACACCGTGGTGCTGGAGACGGCGCATCCGGATCGGACCGAGGTGCTGGCGGCCCGGGTGCCGGGGGCCAGCGCGGTCAGCAGGCAGGGGCCCGCCGTGCGGTTCCGGGCGCCGCGTGGGGCGACCGTGTTGCCGGGGTTGTTGCGGGAGCTGGAACTGGCGGGGATCACCCCGGACTCGGTCGAGGTGCACCGGCCCACCCTGGACGACGTCTTCCTCACCCTGACCGGTCGCAGCCTGCGCGAGGAGGCCGTCCATGCGTGACACGCTGCTGGTGTTCCGCCGCTCCGTCCAGCCCACCCTGTCCAGCCCGCTGTCGCTGCTCGTGGACGCGGGGCTGCCGATCCTCTACCTGGTGCTCTTCGGGCCGCTGCTGGTCAACCTGGCTGCCGCGCCGGGGTTCCCGCCCGGTGGCGCGTGGGCGGTGTTCGTGCCGGGGGTGCTGTTGATGCTGTGCATGTTCGGCGCGATGTTCGCCGGGTTCGAGTTGCTGCCGGACTACCGGTTCGGGGTGTTCGAGCGGATGCGGGTGAGCCCGTTGAGCAGGCCCGCGTTGTTGCTGGGCCGGGTGCTCTACAACTCCGTGCGGCTGCTGGTGCAGGCCGTGCTGCTGCTGGTGCTGGCGGTGCTGTTGTTCGACCTGCGGGTGTCGGTGCCGGGCGCGATCCTCGGGTTGCTGTTGTTCGGGGTGCTGGCCTGCGCGGCGGCCTCGGTCTCCTACGCGCTGGCGTTGAAACTGAAGAACGAGTACCTGTTCGCGCCGGTGATCCAGGGCGTGTCCATGCCGTTGCTGTTGCTCTCCGGCGCGTTCATCCCGATCGACGTCGGGCCGGACTGGTTGCGGGCACTGGCCCAGGTCAACCCGCTGACCCACGTGCTGCGGGCCGAACGCGCGCTGTTCGCGGGTGAGTTCGCCGGGTCCGCGGTGCTACTCGGTATAGCGGCGCTGGCCCTGGTGCTGGGACTCGCGTTGTGGTGGGGGCTGCGGGTGTTCCGGCGGGAGAGCGCCTGAGTTCGGCTGGCCACATTCACTGTTCTGAAACAGCCTCACCAGTCATGATGCGCGCGTGCACGTGCTCACCCGGCCCGTTGGCCGTCACATCGCCCCGGAACTGGTGTTCCGGCGGCTGGTGGCGCGCGCCAGCGAACTGGGACTGCCGCCGCCCGCCGCGCTGACCGGCGACTGGTTCGACTCGCGGGCGGTGCTGCTGCCCTCGGTGCAGGTCAATCCGGTGGTGGACGGGGTGGCGGAGACGGTGCCCTGTCTGCAACCCACGGTGACCGGGCCGGTGCCGCCGGGCACGGTCGGCGGTGGCTGGTTCGGTTACCTCGGTTACGGGCTCACCGATCCCGGGACCTGGACCCAGCCGCGCGGACTGGCCAACGCGGTGTGGGGCTGGGCCGATCACGTGCTCCGGCTGGACCACAGTGGACAGTGGTGGTTCGAGGCGCTGGTCCCGGACAACCGGGACGAACCCGTTGCGCTGGCGGCGGAACTGGCCGAACTGGTGGCCGCGCGCGGCGAGCCCGCGCCGCGGCCGTGGCGGGCCGGACCGCTGCGCCGGGCCTCGGCAAGCAGGCACCAGGCCGCGGTGGCGGGCTGTGTGGACAACATCGCGGCCGGCGAGATCTTCCAGGCCAATGTGTGCACCCAGTTCGCCGCCGAGTTCGAGGGCGAGCCCGCGGAGCTGTTCGCCGAGGGCGTGGCCCGGCTGAACCCGGCCCGCGCGGCCTTCGTCGCCGGGGACTGGGGCGCGGTGGTCTCCTTCTCCCCCGAGCTGTTCCTGGCCAGGCGCGGCCGCACCGTGCGGTCCAGTCCGATCAAGGGCACGCTGCCCCGCCGCGGTCCGGAGGACGAGGGCAACGCGGCCCGGCTGCGCCGCTCGGCCAAGGACGTGGCGGAGAACGTGATGATCGTGGACCTGGTGCGCAACGACCTGGGCCGGGTCTGCCTGCCGGGCTCGGTGACCGTGCCGGAACTGCTGGTGGTGCGGCCAGCGCCCGGCGTGTGGCACCTGGTGTCCACCGTGCAGGGCGAGCTGCGGCCGGAGGTGGACGACGCGGTGCTGCTGGCGGCGACCTTCCCGCCCGGTTCGGTCACCGGCGCGCCCAAGGTGCGCGCGCTGGAGATCATCGCCAAGCTGGAGGATCAGCCGCGGCAGGTCTACTGCGGTGCGCTCGGCCTGGCCTCGCCGGTGGCCGGGATGGAGCTGAACGTGGCCATCCGGACGCTGGAGATCCAGGGCGGCGAGCTGCGGCTGGGCGTGGGCGGCGGGATCACCGCGGACTCGGATCCGCGGGCGGAGTGGCAGGAGTGCCTGGCCAAGGCCGCGCCGCTGGAGCGGTTGCTGGCCAGCGGCGCGGCCGTGCCCTGTCAGGTCAACCAGCGGGCTCGCTGAGCACCAGCGCGGCCAGTTCCTCGGCCAGCTGCGGGGTCGCCGCCGCAATGCCGGACCAGCGGCGGGTCAGGTCCACGTCCAGTTCCAGCGGACGGCCCCTGGCGTCGATCACCACGCCGCCCGCGGCCGGCACGGTGACCATGGCCGCGGCCAGGTCCATGATCCGGTGGGTGTCCGAGCCCGGGTCCGCGTAGGCGTCCACCGAGCCCTCGGCGACCAGCGCGCACTCCAGCGCGGTGGTGCCCAGCACCCGCACCCGGGACGCCCTGGCGGCCACCCTGGACCAGGTGGCCTGGTTGTTCTTGGGGCGTTGCAGGCAGAGCTGCGCGCCGTCCAGGGCGGTGCGGCCGGTGGTGCGGTAGGCGGTGGGTTCGCCGGTGCGCGCGTACCAGCTGTGGCCGGTGTCGAACCAGCAGGTCAGCGCCTCCAGGGGCTGGCCGTCCAGTGCGAGCACGCCGGCGAAGCAGCTCAGCGGGACGCCGGCGGCGGAGTTGCCGGTGCCGTCCACCGGGTCGACCACCAGGGTCAGCGCGGAGCCGTGGTCCAGGAACCCGGCCTCCTCGCTGAGCAGGTTGACCCCGTTGCGGGCGGCGGCCTCGGCGATGGCGTTCTCCACCAGGTCGTCCACCCGCTGGGTCGGCGTGCCGTCCGCGCCCATCCGGACGACCTCGCTCAGTTCCTCGCGGTCGAAGCGGTGCCGGGCGGCGCGCAGCGCGGTGGCCGCGGCGCGGGCGGCCTCGGCCAGCGCGTTGTGCACCGCGTCGGGCAGCTCGGGCTCGGGCACCGGCCAGGTGATGCGCCGCGGGCTGGTCAGCTCGACATCGGTCACTGCTGGCTCCTTCTCGGGGCGGGCATCTCCACTAGTTCGTACCCCGGTACTGGCGCGTGGCAAGCCTCATGCGCACAATGAACGAAAGAATAGATCGTTCATTGGTTCACAGGAGAGGTTGTGCCTGCCCCTTTCGACGAGCGGGACCGGGCCCGGATCAGGGCGGAGTTGCTGGCCAGCGGCCGGGAGCTGTTCGTGGCGCAGGGTCTGCGCAAGACCTCACTGGCGGAGCTGACCGCATCGGCCGGGATCGCCAAGACCAGCTTCTACGCCTTCTTCGATGCCAAGGAGTCCCTCTACGGCGAGCTGATGCTGGCCAACGCGCCCGCGATCCGGTCCCGGCTGCTGGCCACCCTGGACGGTGAGCCGAGGGCGGCGATCGGGGCGTTCCTGCGCGCGGTGCTGGCGGTGCTGGACGAGGATCCGTTGTACCGCAGGCTGATCACGCATCCGGCCGAGCTGGCCGCGGTGACCGCGCGGCTGTCCCCGGAGCGGGCCGCGGAGTTGCACGAGCAGGCGATGCCGCCGATCGGGGAGTTCCTGGCGCGCACCGGGCTGACCGGCCGGCGGCCGGAGGTGGTGCTCGGGCTGTTGCGCGCGGTGCTACTGCTTCCGTTGCACCGCAACGAGTTCGGCGAGGTCTACGACGAGGTGGCGGAGCAGATGATCGAGTTCGTGGCGACCGGACTGACCCGGTGACCGATGTCGAGGCTGGCGAGTTGCCCGGCGGATTCCCTTACCTGGCAGTGGGTTCCGGGCGGCCACTGGTGTACCTGCCGGGCTTCACCCCCGAGCACGTGAACCCGGCTGGGCTGCCCGCGCGGATGGCGATACGGTCGGTGCGGCCACTGGCCGAGGGCGGCTGGCGGGTCCACCTGGTCAACCGCCGACCGGGGCTGCGGCGCGGGATGTCGATGGCCGAGATCGCGGGCGAACACGCGGCGGCGATCACCGCGCACTTCGGCGAACCCGTTGCGCTGGTGGGACATTCCACCGGCGGCACGGTGGCCCTGCAACTCACCGCCGATCATCCGGCGGTGGTGTCCCGGGTGGTGCTGGCCTCGACCGCGTACACGCTGGGGCCGGTGGCGCGGAAGGCGCAGTGGGCGATGGCGCACCGGCTGGCCGAGCGCAAACCCGGCTATCACCTGCTGGCCGAGGGGTTCACCAGGAATCCGGTGCTGCTGCGGGTGTTGCGCGGGCTGATGTGGACGGTCGGCAACTTCGGGCCGTGGCCGTCGAACCCGGTGGACATGCTCACGATGATCGAGGCCGAGGACCAGGTCGACCTGCGCGCGCGGCTGCCGGAGATCGCCACCCCGGCGCTGGTGGTGGCCGGGGCGCGGGACTACTTCTGGCCGCCGGAGCTGTTCACCGAGACCGCTGAGCTGCTGCCGAACGGGCGGCTGGCGCTGTACCCGGAGGCCGGGCACGCGGTGAACGTGAGCCGCCGGTTCTACCGGGACGCGCTGGCCTTCCTGGCGGAGGGCAACGCGTCCCGGTAGAGCGGGAAATCAGAGGCTCTGGACGTCGGCCTGCTTGGCGCGGACGGCCTCGGCGGCCTCCTTGAGCGCGGCCAGCTCGGTGTCGGTCAGCTCGGTCTCGACGACCTTCTTGATGCCGCCCTTGCCCAGCTCGGCGGTGACGCCGAGGTAGACGCCCGCGATGCCGAACTCGCCGTCAACCCAGGCGCAGACCGGCATGACCGCGCCGGAGTCCTCCTGCACGGCCTTGGCCATGCGGGCGGCGGCGGCGGACGGCGCGTAGTAGGCCGAGCCGGTCTTGAGCAGCGCCACGACCTCGGCGCCACCGTTGCGGGTCCGGGTGACCAGCTCCTCGATCTTGTCGGCGGGCAGCAGCTCGGAGAGCGGCTTGCCGTTGACCGAGCAGGCCGAGGGCACCGGCACCATGGTGTCGCCGTGCGAGCCCAGGGTCAGCGTCTTGACCGAGCCGACCGGCACGGCCAGCGTCTCGGCGACGAAGTTGGTGAAGCGCGCGGTGTCCAGCATGCCCGCCTGGCCGATGACCCGGTTCTTCGGGAACTGGGTGGCGAGCTGGGCCAGCGCGGTCATCTCGTCCAGCGGGTTGGAGACGACGATCACCACGGCCTCTGGGGCGTGCTTGGCGACGTTCTCCGCGACCTGGCGGACGATCTTGGCGTTGGTCTCGATCAGGTCCATCCGGCTCATGCCGGGCTTGCGCGGCAGACCGGCGGTGATCACCACGATGTCCGAGCCACCGATGGCCTCGTAGCCACTGCCGTCGCGACCGGTGGTCTGGCCGACGACCTTGGTCTCGAAGCCCTCGACCGGGCGGGACTGGTTCAGGTCCAGCGCCAGGCCCTCGGCCTTGCCGTCGATGATGTCGGTCAGCACGACGGTGTCGAAGATGTCGTACTCGGCCAGCCGCTGCGCCGTGGTGGAGCCGTAGAAACCGGCGCCGATTACGGCGACCTTGCCGGAGCGTGCCACTGGGGAAGTCCTTCCGATCCGCATGTTCTTCCATGGGGTGGGTCCACGGACGCGCTGCGAAAAGACCGGTAAGGCCTCCGGCGGCGGTCACAACCGCGGGACCGCATCACCGGACTGTGTGCCCGGCTCCCGGAGGTTACCAACACCGGTGGGAGCCGGAGTTCTCCGGTGAGCAGCGTCTCTGTCAGGGGCCGATGGTCATGGCCACATATGTGATCATCGTCGCGAAGCCGCCGTAGGTGAGCACGTCGATCGGGCGGCTGCGGATGGCCAGCAGCAGGCAGACCTCCGGTGGCAGCGCGGCCCGGAACACCGCGGCCAGGAACAGCCCGCCTGCCAGCGTCACGGTGCCGCGTTTCCAGTGGTACATCAGGATCAGCACGAACCCGAAGATCACCATCGCCATCACCACCAGGAACGGCACCACCCGCAGCCAGCCGGGCCGCTGGTCCTGGGTGGAGGGCACGTCCTTGGCGGGGGGCAGGCCGGCGGTCACGCTCATCCCGCCGCTCGCTCGGCCGCCTCGACCACGTTGCTGACCAGCAGCGCCCTGGTCATCGGGCCGACCCCGCCGGGGTTGGGCGAGAAGAACCCGGCGATCTCACGCACGTCGGGGTGCACATCGCCGGACACACCGCTGTCGGTGCGGCTCACGCCCACGTCCAGCACGGCCGCGCCGGGCTTGACCATGTCCGGCGTGATCAGCGCGGGCACGCCGGCCGCGGCGATCACGATGTCGGCCCGGCGGACCTCGGCGGCCAGGTCCTTGGTGCCGGTGTGGCACAGGGTGACCGTGGCGTTCTCCGACTTGCGGGTCAGCAGCAGCCCCATGGACCGGCCCACGGTGATGCCGCGGCCGACCACGACCACGTGCGCCCCGTTGATCGGCACCTCGTACTGGCGGAGCAGCCGGATGATGCCGTGCGGGGTGCAGGGCAGCGGCGCCTGTTTGCCGAGCACCAGGCGGCCGAGGTTGACCGGGTGCAGGCCGTCGGCGTCCTTGGCCGGGTCGATCCGCTCCAGGATCGCGTTCGCGTCGATGTGTTTGGGCAGCGGCAGTTGCACGATGTAGGCGGTGCAGTCCGGGTCCGCGTTCAGCTCGTCGATCACCTTGGCCAGTTCGTCCTGGGTGATCTCGGCAGGCAGGTCGCGGCGGATCGAGTTGATGCCCAGCTGCGCGCAGTCCTTGTGCTTGGAGCGCACGTACATCGCCGATCCCGGGTCGTCACCGACCAGCACGGTGCCCAGGCCGGGCACGATGCCCCGCTCACGCAGTGCGTCCACCCGCGGC
Source organism: Crossiella sp. CA198 (assembly GCF_052078295.1). Classification (NCBI taxonomy): domain Bacteria; kingdom Bacillati; phylum Actinomycetota; class Actinomycetes; order Pseudonocardiales; family Pseudonocardiaceae; genus Crossiella; species Crossiella sp. CA198. The sequence goes on along the minus strand of NZ_JBQJIM010000017.1, from coordinate 176,540 downwards.
CGCAGCTGCTCGAAGATGGCGTTCTTGGTCGCCTTGCCGTCCAGGATCGTTGCCGTCACGGCCGCCATAATCCCATGTCATGTGGTGCTGGGTTGCTCGACCCGGTCCAGCCAGATCTCCCGCCAGAACGGGACGAACTCGCGCGGGCAGTTGCCGTTGTAGAGCCCGAGGCAGATCACGCCCTCCAGCACTATGCACGGGTTGCCCAGGTGCAGCATCCGGCCGGTGCGCTCGTCGATGCAGCGGTCCACGCTGGCCAGCACCCTGGCGGTGCGGCCGCAGAAGTGCGCCATCTCCTCGTCGAAGCTCATGCCGCGGTTGCGCAGGTTGTCGTCCAGGGTGGCCTCGATCTCCGCCCTGGACCGGATCCGCACCAGCTCGCCCGGTCGCAGGTTGAGCTTGACGCTGGGGGTCTTGCCCGGCTTGCCCGCGTTGAGGAAGCCCCAGTTCCGGCCGCCCTTGAACAGCACCTTGGCCGGCAGGCGTTTGCGGGTCTCCACCTGGATCCGGTTGAACACCCCGACCAGCAGTCCGCGCAGGGCCAGCAGCGGGCCGACGTTGCCGGTGCGCACATCGGTGAGGTACTGGCCGAGGCTGAGCACCGGCATGCAGATCGGCGCGGCCCGCAGCAGTTCGGTGGCCTGGCAGGAGTAGCGGGCCTCGCCGTCGGGGTCCGCGCCCTTGGTGGTGGCGTTGACCAGCAGCGGCAGGTTCGGTTTGCCCGCCGGTTCGGGCCTGCGGAGGTTGAGCTGACCGGGTTCGATCCGGCGCAGCCAGTCCTCCTTCCAGTACAGCGAGCAGGCGGTCTGGCAGCCGCCGTGCGCGGAGCCGTCGCAGCGCGCGCCGGTCAGGTGCACCGCGCGGGCCATCCGGCGTAGCCCGGTCTGGGTGATCGAGTCGCACAGCTTGTGGGCCACCTTGTGCACGGTCATCCGCTGCCCGCAGTAACGGAGCATCTCCGGCATGAACGGCAGCTCGTCCAGTTCGCCGCGTTCGTCCAGTGTCGCCAGAATCTCTTGCGCGCCAAGGACTTCGACCACGTCACCGACCTTCAGGCTCATGTCTCCGTGGTCCCACACCGCGACCCCGGGCGGCAACGCACCGTAACCGGTTTGTGACTCAATCGCGCTTGGGGAGCGCGGCCACGCCGACCGCGAGCAGGGTCAGCAGGGTGCCGGTGACGGCCAGCGCGGACAGGTGCGCGCCGTCGGCGGGCAGGAGCAGGTCCAGGGCGAGCGCGCCGAGCAGTTGCCCGGCCACCGAGCCGAGGCCGAGCAGCAGCACGCCGGTGACCCTGACCAGTGCGGCGGCCCCGGCGATGAAGGCCACGCCGACCACGCCGCCGAGGTAGAGCACCGGGTCGCCGGGCAGTTCGGCGGGCAGGCCGGCGATGCCGAAGTGGATCAGGCCGAGCACCAGCAGCGCGGCGGTGCCTGCCAGGAAGTTGACCAGCGCGGCCGGCAACGCGGCCCCCGCGACCTCCTTGACCTGGCCGTTCTGCGCCTGCTGCCAGGCCATGCCGATACCGGCCAGCAGCGGCAGCACGGCCAGCGCCAGCGTGCCAGGGTTGCCCAGCCGTTCGGACACCGCGACCAGCACGGCGAGGACCGCGAGCAGCGCGCCGGTGATCCGGGTCGCGGTCAGCGGCTGCGGACCGGCCGGGCCGAGGCCCGCGCGGTCCACCGCCAGGCTGCTCAGCGCCTGTCCGGCCACCACCGCCACGGTGAACACCGCGACGCCGAGCGAGGCCACCGCCACGCCCTGGGAGAACACCAGCAGCGCGCCGCACAGTCCGCCCAGGGTCTGCCACCAGCGCAGTTGACCGGTGCGCAGGGCCTGGCCGACCCGGCGGGTGGCCCGGCGGCTGCCGGGCAGCACCAGGATCAGCGCGAGCACCAGCAGCAGCCCGCTGCCGAAGGAGATCAGCGCGGCGCCGATGCCGTCCTGCATCCGCCTGCCGAGTTCGCCGTTGAGCCGGGACTGCAGCACGATCAGCACGCCGATGCCTGCCGCGCCGAACAGCCCGAGCAGCTTGGCGCGCGGGCTGACCTGGGGTGCGGTGGTCCGGGGCGGTGCGGCGGTGGTCATCACGCCCAGCCCAGCACAACTTCGTGGCCAGGTCATCCCATGTTTGCTCACACCGCGTCGGACGCCTCGGATTCGCGCTGGTCAGCCGCTGGGGTTGTGCGCCGGACCACAGTGACCGACCAGGCCATCATCGCGGTGGCGAAGACCATCACGATCGCGGCGCCCCCGGCTGCGGCGGCCGGGCCAAAGCGGTCCAGCAGCCAGCCGGCCAGCGGGGCGGCCAGTGCGCCGCCGGTGGTGGTGAAGCTGGCCATCCAGCCGACCGCCTCGGCGGCGCGGCCCTCCGGGGCCAGGTCGCCGATGCGCTGGTTGCCCGCGGAGATGGTGGGCGCGATGGCCAGGCCGCCGATGGCCAGGATCAGGCCGATCAGCACCGGCGAGGTCGGGTCCAGCACCGGTGGCAGCACCGGGATCAGCGCGGCCATGCCGACCCCGACCAGCGCCGTGCGCAGCGCGGGCCGCGGCTGCCCGCGCAGTCCGCCCGCGATCAGGCCACCGGCCAGCGAGCCCACCGCCCACACCGCGATCAGCGCACCGGCCACGGTGGGCATGTTCAGTTCCCGGCCCAGCGCCACGATGGCCAGGTCGACCATGGTGAAGGCCATCACCAGGAACAGCGAGGCGCCCAGCGTCAGGGCGAGGCCGGGCGTGACCAGCACCGAGCGCCGCCGGGTCCCGGCGGCCAGGGCGGGTCGCGGCGCGGGCTGGTCCATCCCGGCCTGCCGCAGCACCACGGCGAAGGCCAGGTTGGCGCTGAGCGCGACCACCGCGATCAGTCCGAGTGCCCAGCGCGGACCGAGCGCGCCGACCGCGAAGGCGGTGAGCACCGGGCCGAGCATGAAGGTCAGCTCGAACAGGGTGGCCTCCGCGCCGTAGGCGGCGGTGCGCGCCTGGCTGTCCTCGATCCTGGTGAACGCGCCGCGCACCACCTGCGTGGCAGGCGGCATGCTCAGCCCGGCGAGAAAGGCGATGACCGGTGCGGCGTACCAGGCCGAGGCGGGCAGCACGACCAGCACGGCCAGCCCGGTGACGTAGCAGAGCACGGTGATCACGATCAGCCGCGGCGCCGAGGTCCGGTCGGCCATCCGGCCACGCCACGGCCCGGACACGCCGTTGCCCACGGTCAGCGCGCCCATCACCAGACCGGCCAGCGCGTAGGAGTCGGTCCACTCGACCACCAGGAAGGTCAGTGCGATGGAGGTGCCGGTGTAGTGCATGCGGGCGAGCACCGACCAGACCAGCAACGAGGCCAGGTGGGGGACGGCGAGCAGTTGCCGGTAGGGACGGAGCACCAGCCCAGTGTGGCCAGGGGGTCCGACATTTCGCGCTCGATTTTTCTGGGCTTGTCCGCGGAGCCGCGTGGGCGAGAGTCGTGATCGAGGTGGTTCCTGGCGGTGCGGACGGGCCGCCCTCATACCGGGCGTATTCGGGCGGTCCGGCCGTGCCGCCAGGGGCCGCCTCGACGCGGCTATCGCTTGCGTGGCTCCGCGGACAAGCCCTGGGGCTTACGGCGGGTGGAGATCAGCGCGGACAGGGTGGCGATCAACGCGGCCACTGCCGCGCCACCAGCGGCGGCGGCCGGACCGACGGTGTCCAGCAGCCAGCCGGCGAACGGGGCGGCCAGCGCGGTGCCGGTGGTGGTGAAACTGGCCAGCCAGCCGAAGGCCTCGGCGGCCCGGTCGGCCGGGGCGAGTTCGCCGATGCGCTGGTTGGCCGCGGCCACGGTGGGTGAGATGGCCAGCCCGCCGATCGCGAGCAGGGCGCCGATCAGCACCGGCGAGGCGGTGCTCAGCGGCGGCAGCGCGGGCACCAGGATGGCCACGCCCGCGGTGAGCAGGGCCATCCGCAGCACGTACCGGGGTGTGCCGGTGCGGCCGCCCGCGACCAGTCCGCCGATCATCGAGCCGATCGCCCAGACCGAGACCAGCGCGCCTGCCACCGCGGGCAGCGCCAGCTCCCGGCCCACCGCGATGATCACCAGGTTCACGCTGGAGAAGCCCATCATCAGCAGCATCGCCGCGAGCAGCGCCGGGGTCAGCCCCGGCACCGCCAGCACCGAGCCGCTGGTCACCGCGGTCCCGGCCGCCTTTGGCGCGGGCTCGCCGAGGCCTGCCCTGCGCAGCGCGGCGGCGAAGGAGAGCACGCTGGCCAGTGCCAGTGCGGCGATCAGCCCGACCGCGGCGCGTGGCCCGGCCAGGCCGACGGTCAGCGCGGCCAGCAGCGGACCGCTCATCACGGCCAGCTCGAACAGGGTGGCCTCGGCCGCGAACACCGCCGACCGGGTCGTGCCGTCGGCGAGCCGGGTGTAGGCGGCGCGGGCGACCGGGCCGACCGGCGGCGTGCTCAGGCCGATCAGCAGCGCGAGCACCGGCGCGGCAGGCCAGGCCCAGCCGGGCAGACACAGCATGGCGATCATGCCCGCGGCGTAGAGCAGGCAGGTGGTGGTGAGCAGCCGGGGCGCGGACCGGCGGTCGGCCAGCCTGCCCCGCCACGGTCCGGATACCCCGTTGCCGAGGGTGAGCGCGCCGATGACCAGTCCGGCCAGCGCGTAGGAGTCGGTCCAGGACACCACCAGGAAGGTCAGCGCGAGCGAGGCGCCGGTGGCGTGTACCCGGCCGAGCACGGACAGGAACAGGATCGGTCCCAGGTGCGGGACCCGGAGTAACTCGCGGTAGGGCTTGAGCACCGGGGTCAGTCCACGACCAGGCCGTGCGCGGCGGCGAAGGCCACCGCGGTCCCCAGGTCCACCCGCGCGCCGACCAGCTGGGCCTGCACCAGGGCGTGCGCGTCCAGCCGGGCCTCGCGCAGATCGGCCTCGCCGAGCTTGGCAGCCTGCATCCGGGCGCCCATCAGGTCCGCGCCGGTCAGGTCGGCGTGCCGCAGGTCGGCCTCGACCAGGTTGGCCTCGCGGAACCGGATGCCGCGCAGGGTCAGCCTGCGCAGGTCCGCGCCGCCGAGCGCGGTCAGCGAGAGGTCGCTCTCGCGCAGGGTCCACGGCCGCAGCCTGCACCGCTCGAAACTGGAGCCGACCAGCGAACAATTGTCCATTGTGGACTCACTGAGCACCGCGCCGCGGAAGGTGCAGCTGCGGAAGGCACTCGCGGTGTGCTTGGACTCGCCGAGGTCGGTGCCCGCGAAGAGGCAGTCGGTGAAGGTGCAGTTCGCGGTGATCAGCCCGCGCAGGTCCGCCTCGGTGAAATCGCAGGCGAGGAAGTGCCGCCCGGTCCAGCTCTGCCTGCCCAGCACCGCGTCCGCGTAGCTCTCGCCGGTGATCGTCTCGGTCACGCCTGCCCCCAGTGGATGGTGTCGAAGATCGCGCGCAGCCGCGCCGCCCGTGCCGGGTGGGTGGCCCCGACCCAGCCGATCCGGCCCAGCAGGTGCGCGCGGAAGTCAGGGTGCCCGGCGTGGTTCTGCGCGCTCGGGCCGGTCCGCGCGCAGTTGTGCAGCACCGCCCGCAATCGGTCGTAGTCCTGGCGCGATACCGCGGGTCGCACGTTGACCACCAGCCCCGCCAGCTTCTGCCGCTGGTGCGCCGCCGCGATCCGGGTCTTGCCGGGGTGCAGCCGGAACCCCTCGTCCGCCGCGATCCGCCGCACCCCGGCGCGCAGCCGGTCCACCGGCAGGTCACCGGAGAAGGCCAGGTCGTCGGCGTAGCGGGTGTAGTTCGCGCCGATCCGCGCGGCCAGCCCGGCCAGGCGGCGGTCCAGCCGCGCGGCCAGCGCGTTGGCGATGGCGGGCGAGGAGGGCGCGCCCTGCGGCAGGTGCGGGACGGCCAGCCGATGACGCTCGGGGCCCGGTGGTGCGGCGCGCAGGACTTCGGGCGGGGTGGCGGTGGTGAGCAGGCCGGTGAGGGCGACGGCGAGGTTGCCCGGGTAGCCGAGGTGGCGGAAGTAGGCGCGCAACCGGGCGGCGGTGATCGAGGTGAAGAACCCGGCCAGATCGAACCGGGCGACCAGGGGCTGCCCGGCGTGCGGGGCGGCGAAGGTGACGGCGGAGCGGCCGGGGCGGAAACCGTGCGCGGCCTCGTGCACCGGGAGGTGGGCCAGCAGCAGGCGGGTGAGCCTGCGCTGGATCTCGGCGAGGCGGGGTTTGGGGACTTCGAGCGGGCGGCGGCCGAGCCAGTGGTGCCGGTAGTGGCGCAGCGGGGTGGCGGCGCGGCGGTTCCAGGTGCGGGCGTCGGCGAACCAGTCGAGTTCGCCGGGGGTCAGGCGCAGGGCGGCGGCCAGGTCGGCCGGGGTCTCCCAGCGTGGGACCTCGGCTCGCCAGCGTGGGCGCGGCGGGGCTGGGGGCTCGGCCTGGCGGGGCAGGTCGGCGAGCAGGCGGGCCAGGGCTTCGGGCGGGCCGAAGAACGGGCTCGGGCTGAGGTCGACCAGCCGGGCGGCGAGGGCCTCGGGGTCGGGGTTGGGCGCGGCGTGCAGCGGGATCCCGGCCAGGCGGGTGGCCAGCTCAGCGCGGGTCCAGGCACCGGAGAGGGCGGTGTGCGCGATGTGCAGCAGGTCGGGTGCGGTCATCGGGCGGCCGCCGGAAGTGGACCCGGGCGGCGGGCGGCGAGCCGGACCTGCGCGGCCAGCGGGTGCCGCCCAGAGGTGTGCGGCGGGGCGGGGCGACCTCTGCCATCGTCAGCCGCGTGGGGCCTGCACGCGGAGCGTACCGAACCACGCGGGGCGCACTGACCAGCTAAAACACTGCTCCCCGGGGTAACCCCGGAGGGAAGGGCGAGCACTGGGCCACCCCTCGTCTCGCTCCCGCCCCACCGCACCCCGCTGACGCTAGCCGCTACCCCCGACAGGCGGTGCGGTGCTCCCCCTCGGCTCCAGCCTAGGCAGCTCGTCCTGCACGTCCTGCGCGGGCAGTCCGCCGACCAGCCCGAGCAACCGCCGGGCGGCGCGGGCGCCGAAGGCCGCGGTGTCCCTGACCAGCGCGGTGAGCTGGGGGTGGGTCAGGCGGCAGAGCGCGGAGTCGTCCCAGGCGACGATGGACAGCTCGGCAGGCACCCGCACACCGAGTTTGCTGGCCTCGCTCATGCCCGCCACCGCCATCACGTCGTTGTCGTAGATGACCGCGGTGGGGCGTTCGGACGCGGTGAGCAGCCTGCGGGTGGCCCCGGCACCCGCTTCGACGCTGTAGTCGGTGGCCAGCGAAGGTTCCGCGGTCAGGCCGTGCCGTTGCATGGCCTGCTGGAAGGAGCGGACCCGGCGTTCGGTGTGGATCAGCCTGGGCAGGCCGGCGATGTGCGCGATCCGGCGGTGGCCCAGGCCAACCAGGTGATCGACGATGGCGCCCATCGCGGCCGCGTCGTCCACCCAGATGCTGGGCGTGCCACCGGGGCACGGGCCTCCTATCACCAGCGCGGGCACACCCAGTTTGGCCAGCAGCGCCGGGCGCGGGTCGACCAGCCGGGGGTCCACCACGAGCAGTCCGGCCACCCGGCGTTCGGCCCACCAGCGGCGGTACAGCTCGCATTCGGCGGAAAGGTCCTCGACCACCTGGAAGAGCAACGCGGTGGAACTGCGGGCCAGTGCGGTCTGAATTCCGGAGACCAGCTGCAGGAAGAATGGCTCGACGCCCAGCGTGGCGGCCGGCCGGGCGAACACCAGGCCCACCACGTCGGTCTTGGCCGCGGACAGCGCGCGGGCCGCGCTGTTCGGCCGCCAGTCCAGATCCTCGGCCACCTTCAGGATTCGCCGGCGAGTCTGCTCGGACACGCCGGGCCGGTTGTTGAGCGCGAACGAGACCGCGCTCTCCGAGACCCCCGCGGCTCGGGCGATGTCCCTGATGGTGACCCGTCTGGCGGCTGCCTCCACCGGGTGTGCACCTCCCGAAGTAAAGCGGTTTATCGATTCCGAGATAAAGCGCATTAGTTCAGGCACTGTCGCGCGGGTGAACACGGCCTGTCAAGCACTGGACAAGAAAGTGGACAGGGCTACTCTCCGGTGTTGACTCAGCCCGATCGACAGCGCAATTTTCACCCCACCCGGAAACCCGCCGAAGGAGTTCTCGTCATGCGCCTTGCCAGAGGGTCGACAACGGTGTTGGCCGCGATGACGGCGACGGTGCTCGCGCTGTCCGGCTGCGGACTGGGCGGGTCCGGGCAGCAACCGGGCAACCAGGCGGTCACCGGTGAGATCAAGGGCCAGGTCAGCTTCCAGACCTGGAACCTCAAGAGCAAGTTCGGCGACTACTTCACCGGCCTGATCGCCGAGTTCGAGAAGCAGCACCCCGGCACCAAGGTCGAGTGGCTGGACCAGCCCGCGGACGGCTACGCGGACAAGCTGAGCGCGGACGCCACCGCCGGCACGCTGCCCGACATCATGAACCTCTCGCCCGACCTGGCCTACCCGCTGTACCAGAAGAAGCTGCTGCTCGACCTGGACACCGCGGTGCCGGAGGCGAAGAAGGACTACCTGCCCAACGCCTGGGCCGGCTACGTGATGCCCTCGCCCGACCCGGCGCTGCGCCGCAACGCGAGCTTCCCCTGGTACCTCAACACCGGCCCGTACTTCTACAACAAGCAGCTCTTCGGCCAGAACGGCCTGGACCCGAACAGGCCGCCCAAGACCTATGACGAGCTGAAGGAACAGGCGCTGCGGCTGGCCAGCGTCAGCGGCGGCAAGGTCGCCATGCTCGGCCAGACCCCCGGCATCGAGGACTTCGGTCTGTACGGCGTGCCGCTGATGGACGAGGGCGGCACCAGGTTCACCTTCAACGACAGCAAGGGCGTGCAGCTGATCGAGCTGTACAAGGCCATGTACGACGCCAAGGCGCTGCTGCCCGAGGCGCTCTCGGCCACCTACACCGGCGCGGGCGCGAAGTTCCTCGCCCAGCAGATCGCGCTGTCCTCGGGCAGTGCCTACGACCTGCAGAAGTTCCGCACCGACGCGCCCGGCCTGTACGCCAACATCGGCATCACCGAGCCGATGAGCAACACCGGCAAGGCCAACATGTACCTGCAGGGCCTGTCCATCGCCGCGCAGAGCAAGAACAAGCCGACCGCGATCGCCTTCGCCCGGTTCGTCACCAACGCCAAGAACCAGCTCGCCTTCGCCAAGATCGTCACGGTCTTCCCGAGCACCGCCGGCACCCTGGACGACGGCTTCTTCACCGCCGAGGACGGCACCGACGTCGGCCGGGTCCGGGTGGCCGCGGCCAAGCAGCTGGCCAATGCGGTCAACTACACCCCGGTGCAGCTCTCCGACCAGATGAAGACCATCCTGCGCAACGAGATCGCCAACGCCATGCTGGGCAAGCAGTCCGCGAAGCAGGCACTGGACAACGCGGTCGCGCAGAGCGACAAGCTGTTGCGCCCCAATGGCTGAGCTAACCCAGCGGCGCAAGCCGGTCAAGCGCGAGTGGTGGCTGACGCCCTGGCTGTTCCTCGCGCCCGGCCTGGCGGTCGTGCTGCTGTTCAGCGTCTACCCGTTCCTCAACACGGTGCTGCTGTCCTTCACCGACGCGACCGCGCTCGGCGGCGGGCAGTTCACCGGGGTGGACAACTTCGTCCGGATGCTGGACGACCCGCAGTTCTGGACCGCGATCACCAACTCCTCGCTGTACGTGGTCGGCGTGGTGCCCGCACTGGTGGTGCTGCCGCTGCTGCTGGCGTTGCTGGTGCGCAAGCAGGTGCCGGGCATCACCTTCTTCCGCTCGGCCTTCTACACCCCGGTGGTCGCCTCCATCGTGGTGGTCGGGCTGATCTGGACCTGGCTGCTGGACAGCCGCGGTCTGGTGAACAGCCTGTTGCAGGGCCTGCAACTCGTCTCCGAGCCGATCCCCTTCCTCACCGACGAGACGCTGCTGCTGATCAGCGCGATGGTCGTGACGGTGTGGAAGGGCCTGGGCTACTACATGATCATCTACTTGGCCGCGCTGGCGAACGTGCCCAAGGAACTGCACGAGGCGGCCGAGGTGGACGGGGCCGGGCCGATCCGCCGGTTCTTTTCCATCACCGTGCCCACCATCCGCTCCACCATGGTGCTGGTGGCCGCGCTGTCCGCGGTGGCCGCCTTCCGGGTCTTCGCCGAGATCTTCATCCTCTCCGGCAACTCCGGCGGACCCGGCGGCGCGGACATCACGCTGGTGATGCTGATGCGCCAGACGGCCACCGGCCTCAACGGCGACCTCGGCTACGCCTCCGCGCTGAGCCTGGTGCTGTTCGTGCTCACCCTCGGCCTGATGTTGCTGGTGCTGCGGCTGAACCGGAAGGAGGACGAGGCGTGAGGATCCGGCTCGTACTCCGCTACCTGGTGCTGGTGGCGGTGCTGCTGCTGTCCATCGGCCCGTTCCTGTGGCAGCTGTCCACCTCGCTCAAGGGCGTCGGCGAGGACATCTACAGCTATCCGCCCGCCTTCCTGCCCAGCGATCCGACGCTGGCCAACTTCGGCAAGGTCGCCGATGTGGTCCCGGTGTGGGACTTCGCGTTGAACTCGCTGATGGTGGCCAGCGCGAACGTGGTGCTCAACTGCCTCGGCGCGTCGATGGCCGGTTATGCCTTGTCCCGCATGCGTTTCCGCGGCCGGGGCTTCGCCGTGCTGGCCTTCCTGCTGGCGCTGCTGGTGCCCGGTGAGGCGATCCTGGTCTCGCTGTTCCTGATGATGCGCAGCCTCAACCTGGCCGACACGCTGGTCGCGGTGGTGCTGCCAGGGGCGATCGGCGCGCTCAACGTGTTGCTGATGCGCAACGCCTTCAGCGCGCTGCCCGCGGCGGTGGAGGAGGCCGCGGTGATCGACGGGGCGAACGCCTGGCAGCGGTTCACCCGGATCGCGCTGCCCTCGGTGAAGGGCTCGGTGGCCGTGGTGGCGATCTTCTCCTTCATGTTCAGCTGGGACGACTTCCTGTGGCCGTTGATCGTGCTGAGCAACCCGGAGAACTACACGCTCACCATCGGCCTCAACTACCTCAAGGGCACCTTCGCCCTTGACCAGCGGCTGGTCGCGGCGGGCACCATCATCGCCGTGGCGCCGCTGATCCTGATGTTCGTGAGCCTGCAGCGGTACTTCTTCCGCGGGGTCGGTGAGGGGGCGGTGAAGGGTTGAGCGTGCGATTCGGCGTCAACTACACACCTGCGCGGGACTGGTTCTTCCACTGGCTGGACTTCGATCTGGACGCGGTGCGGCGGGACCTGGACTCGATCGCGGGCCTTGGCCTGGACCACATCCGGGTGTTCCCGCTGTGGCCGGTGTTCCAGCCGAACCGGAACCTGGTGCGCGGCAACGCGGTCCGGGATCTGCTGGCGGTGGTGGACGCGGCAGCCGAACGTGGTCTGGACGTGGCCGTCGACGGGTTGCAGGGTCACCTGTCCAGCTTCGACTTCCGTCCATCGTGGACGGTGAGCTGGCACCGGCGGAACATGTTCACCGACCCGGATGTCGTTGCCGGGGAAGCCTTCTACCTCAAGACGCTGGCCACCGCGCTGGCGGACCGGCCGAACTTCCTCGGCATGACGCTGGGCAACGAGGTCAACCAGTTCTCCGACAAACCGCACCCGGACCCGGATCCCGTTGGCGTGGACCAGGCCGAGTCGTGGCTGCACCAGCTCCTCGCGGCCTGTGAGGACGGCGCGCCCGGCAAGTTCCACACGCACTGCGCCTATGACGCGGTGTGGTTGCAGGACGGGCACCCGTTCACCCCGGCGCACGCGGCCCGGATCGGCGCGGCCACCAACGTGCACTCCTGGGTGTTCAACGGCACCGCGCAGCGCTACGGCGGTGACTCCGCGGCCACCGCGCACTACGCCGAATACCAGGTCGAACTGGCCGCCGCCTGGGCCACCGATCCGGCCCATCCGGTGTGGTTGCAGGAGGTCGGCGCGCCCGCCCCGCACATCCCGGCCGAACGCGCGGGCGAGTTCGCCGCGGCCACCGTGGCGAACGCGCTGTCCTGCCCGAACCTGTGGGGCATCACCTGGTGGTGCTCGCACGATGTGAGCCGGGAGCTGGCCGACTTCCCCGAACTGGAGTACGGGCTCGGCCTGTTCACCAACGACAACCAGCGCAAACCCGCCGGGCAGGCCATCGCGGACGCGGTCGCCGCGCAGAAAACCGCGCCTGCCCAACGGATTGTGCGCAAGACCGCGCTGGTGCTCGACGTCGGCGACGAGCACACCGCGCCCGCCCGGTCCACCTGTGGCCCCGGCGGGGAGTTCTTCGAAGCCTGGCTGCGCCTGGCGCGGCAAGGCGCCCGACCGGCCGTCGTGCGCGCATCGGTCGCCCACGACGCCGAACACCTTGCCGCCCGCGGCATCTCCGAGGTTGTGCACGTGCCGGACGTCTGGAGTAGCAAGCATGCATGACGACCACAAGCTGATCGAGGGCCGGATCGAGCGGGTGCTGCGGGAGCGGATCCGCCCCGCGGTCTACCCCAGCTCGGTCGGCGTCGACCTCGCCGTGTGGCACGCCCCCGGTGAGCCGGTGCCCGCGGCCGAGGGCCTCGCCGCCGAGTACGAGCCCAGTGCCGTTGGCGCGCAATGGGGTCCGGCCTGGGGCACCAGCTGGTTCCGGCTCACCGGCACGGTGCCGCCGGAATGGGCCGGACTGGCCGTGGAGCTGGTCTTCGACCTCGGCTTCGACGAGAAGATGACCGGGTTCCAGTGCGAGGGCCTGGCCTACCGCGCCGACGGCACCCCGGTGAAGGGCCTCAACCCGCGCAACACCTGGCTGCCGGTCGGCGATCCGGCCCAGGGCGGGGAGGAGGTCGTCTACTACCTGGAGGCCGCGGCCAACCCGGTGCTGCTGGACTACATCCCGTTCCAGCCCACCCAGGAGGGCGACCGGCTCACCTCCAGCGACGCGCCGCTGTACCGGATCGCGCGGGCCGACCTGGCCGTGTTCGACCACCAGGTGTGGCACCTGGTGCAGGACATCGAGGTGCTCTACCAGCTCATGCTGGAGCTGCCGCTGACCGAGGCCCGGCGCTGGGAACTGTTGCGCGCCCTGGACCGCGCCATCGACGCGGTGGACCTGCAGGATGTCAACGGCACCGCCAGCGCGGCCCGCGCCGAACTGGTGGACATGCTCAGCCGTCCCGCGCACACCAGCGCGCACCAGGTCTCCGCGATCGGGCACGCGCACATCGACTCGGCCTGGCTGTGGCCGCTGCGGGAGACCGTGCGCAAGGTCGCGCGCACCGCCGCCAACGTGACCAACCTGATGGACGAGCACCCCGGCTTCCACTTCGCGATGTCCCAGGCGCAGCAGCTGGCCTGGATCGAGGAGCACCACCCGAAGGTCTTCGCCAGGGTCAAGGAGAAGATCGAGAACGGGCAGTTCGTGCCGGTCGGCGGGATGTGGGTGGAGTCGGACACCAACATGCCCGGCGCGGAGGCGATGGCCCGGCAGTTCGTGCACGGCAAGAACTACTTCCGCTCCCGCTTCGGCATCGAGACCAACGAGGTGTGGCTGCCGGACTCCTTCGGCTACACCGCGGCGATGCCGCAGATCGTGCGTGCCTCGGCCTCCCGCTGGTTCCTCACCCAGAAGATCAGCTGGAACCAGACCAACAAGTTCCCGCACCACACCTTCTGGTGGGAGGGCCTGGACGGCACCCGGATCTTCACCCACTTCCCGCCCGCGGACACCTACAACTCCGAGCTGAGCGGCAAGGAGCTGGCGCACGCCGCGCGCAACTACCAGGAGAAGGGCAAGGCCACCCGCTCGCTGGTCCCGTTCGGCTGGGGCGACGGCGGTGGCGGCCCCACCCGCGAGATGCTGGCCCGCGCGGCTCGACTGTCCGATGTGGAGGGTTCGACCCGGGTCACGGTCGAACCGCCGGGTGAGTTCTTCCGCAAGGCGGAGGAAGAGTACCCGGACGCACCGGTGTGGGTGGGCGAGCTGTACCTGGAGTTCCACCGCGGCACCTACACCAGCCAGGCCAAGACCAAGCAGGGCAACCGGCGTAGCGAGCACCTGCTGCGCGAGGCCGAGCTGTGGGCGGCCACCGCGGCGATCCGGCTGGACGCGGCCTACCCGTACGAGCGGCTGGACCGGCTGTGGAAACTGGTGCTCACCAACCAGTTCCACGACATCCTGCCCGGCTCCTCGATCGCCTGGGTGCACCGGGAGGCCGAGGAGACCTACGCCGCGGTCGCCGACGAGCTGAACGAGATCATCGGTGCGGCGCAACAGGCCCTGGCCGGGGCCGGGGCCCAGCCGGTGGTGTTCAACGCGGCCCCGCACGCCCACGCCGAGGTCCCAGCCGCGGGCGCGCTGACCCGCGGTGAGTTCACCGGACATCCGGTCACTCTGTCCACAGTGGACGATGCAACGGTGCTGGCCAACGAGTTCGTCACCGTGACCGTGGACGGCGATGGCCTGATCAGCTCGATCCACGACCAGCTCGCCGACCGCGAGATGATCGCACCCGGCGCGCGGGCGAACCTGTTGCAGCTGCACCCGGACTTCCCGAACATGTGGGACGCCTGGGACGTGGACTCCTTCTACCGCAACAAGGTCACCGACCTGACCGCGGCGAAGACGGTCAGCGTGGAGACCAACTCACCAGAGCTGGCCACCATCCGGATCGAGCGGTCCTTCTCCGTCTCCACCGTCACCCAGCTGCTCACCCTGCGCGCGGGCAGCCGGTCGGTGGAGATCGACACCGAGGTGGACTGGCACGAGACGGAGAAGTTCCTCAAGCTGAGCTTCCCGGTGGACGTGCAGTCCGACCGGGTGGCCGCGGAAACCCAGTTCGGGCACGTGTACCGGCCCACGCACACCAACACCAGCTGGGACGCGGCCAAGTTCGAGATCTGCGCGCACCGCTGGGTGCACCTCGGCGAACCGGACTACGGGGTGGCGCTGGTCAACGACTCCACCTACGGCCACGACATCAGCCGGAGCGCCCGCGCGGGCGGTGGCACGGTCAGCGTCATCCGCGCCTCGCTGCTGCGCGCGCCGCGGTTCCCGGACCCGCAGACCGACCACGGCGTGCACCGGTTCCGGCACGCGCTGGTGGTGGGCGCGGACAAGGCCGACGCGGTGCGCGCCGGGTACCGGATCAACCTGCCGGAGCGGGTGGTGCCCGGTTCCGGCGCGGCCATCAGCCCGCTGGTCACCGTGGACAACCCGGCCGTGGTGGTCGAGTCGGTCAAGCTCGCCGAGGACCAGAGCGGCGATCTGGTCCTGCGGCTCTACGAGGCCCTGGGCTGCCGCGCCAGGACCCGGCTCGCCCTCGGCACGGAGGTCGCCGCCGCGTACTCCACCGACCTGCTGGAACGCCGCTGGGACGAGACAACCGAATTCGAGGTGACCGGCAACGGGTTCGACCTGAGCCTGCGCCCCTTCGAGATCATCACCGTGCGACTCCCTCGAACCCCTGTCACCGAAGGAGATCACTGATGCGCAAGCTGCTCACGGCGGCAGGCGGGGCACTGGTCCTGTTGCTGGCGATGGCCTTGCCCGCGCAGGCCGCGCCCTACCAGCGCACCGTCGTCTACTACCAGACCCAGTACAGCAACGGGGCCACCGGTGACTACGTCTCGCCGTTGCCGTTGCTGACCAACAACACCGGGGTCACCGACCTCATCGTGGCCGCGATCCACCTCAACGCGGACACCTCGGTGCACCTCAACGACCACCCGCCCGCGCACGAGCGCTACACCCAGATGTGGCGGGACCTCAAGACCATGCAGGACCGCGGTGTCAACGTGATCGGCATGGTCGGCGGCGCGGCCCAGGGCACCTACGCGAACCTGGAACGCGACTTCGGCACCTTCTACCCGCTGCTGAAGAACGTGATCACCACCTACGGGCTCAACGGCGTCGACCTCGATGTCGAGGAGAAGATGTCCCAGGCTGGCATCAACAAACTGATCGATGCGCTGCGCACCGACTTCGGCAGCGGCTTCATCATCACCCTGGCCCCGGTGGCCAGCGCGCTGTATGGCGGCGGCAACATCTCCGGCTTCAACTACGAAACGCTGTACCGGGACCGCGGCAGCAAGATCGACTGGTTCAACGCCCAGTTCTACTGCGGCTGGGGCAGCATGGCCAGCACCACCGGCTACGACCGCATCATCGACCGCAAGCTCATCCCGGCGGCCAAGGTGGTCGCCGGCGTGATCACCAACCCGGCCTCCTGCGGCGGGTACGTGGAACTGGACACACTGAAGACCACCATCCGCGCGCTGGTCGCCAAGTATCCGACCTTCGGCGGCGTGGACGGCTGGGAGTACTTCAACGCCAACCCCGGCGGCACCGCCCGCCCGTGGGAATGGGCCAAGGAGATCACCGCGGCCATGCGCTGAACCCGGCATCCCGGTGCGCTCACTGGAAATCGCGGGAGCGCACCGGGATCCGCAGGTCCAGCACGGACAGGTGCTCCGCGCGCAGGCTGATCACCGTGCCGACCCGCTCCACCACCCCGCGCACCACCAGCGCCGAGGACGTCCGGGCGATCCGGCGGTAGCGGGCCCACACACCCTGGACGCACACCACGTTGACCATGCCGGTCTCGTCCTCCAGGTTGAGGAAGGTGACCCCGCCCGCGGTGGCCGGGCGCTGCCGGTGGGTGACCGCACCGCCCACCGCGACCCGCCGCCCGTTGTCCACAGTGGACAGTTCGGCGGCGCTGAGCACACCCCGCTCGGTCAGTTTCCCGCGCAGGAACTGGATCGGGTAGCTGTCCGGGGAGATCCCGGTGGCCCACACGTCCGCGATGGCCTGTTCCAGCTTGTCCATGCCCGGCAACGGCGGCGCGGCGTCGCCGACCGTGGTGCCCGGCAGTTTCTCCGGTCCCTCCCTGGCCACCGCGCCCGCGGCCCACAGCGCGGCCCGGCGGCTCAGCCCGAAGCCACTGAACGCGCCCGAGGTGGCCAGCGCCTCCAGTTGCGGCAGGCTCAGCCGGCAACGGCGGGCCAGGTCGACCATGTCCACGAACGGCGCCTTGGCGCGTTCGGCCACGATCCGCTCGGCTAAGGGCAGACCGACCGTGCGCACCGCGGCCAAGCCCAGTCGCACCACCGGTTTGTCCGGCTCACCGGGTTCCAGCCCGGCCTGCGGTTGGCTGGCGTTGATGTCCGGGCCGAGCACGGTGACCCCGTGCCGCCGGGCGTCGGCGACCAGGGACTGCGGTGAGTAGAAGCCCATCGGCTGGGCGCGCAGCAGCGCGGCACAGAACGCGGCCGGGTAGTACAGCTTGAACCAGCTGCTGGCGTAGACCAGCAGCGCGAAGCTGAGCGCGTGACTCTCCGGGAAGCCGAAGTTGGCGAAGGCCAGCAGTTTGTCGTAGATGCGCTGGGCGCGCTCGCCGGTGATCCCCTTGTGTCCCATACCGGTGAAGAACCGGTCCTTGAGCCGGGCCATCCGCTCGCCGGAACGCTTGGACCCCATGGCCCGGCGCAGTTCGTCCGCCTCGGCCGCGGAGAACCCGGCCACCTCCACCGCGATCTGCATGAGCTGCTCCTGGAACAGCGGCACGCCAAGGGTTTTCGCCAGCACCGGTTCGAGCAGCGGGTGCTCGAAGGTGACCTCCTCCTTGCCGTTGCGGCGACGGATGTAGGGGTGCACCGAACCGCCCTGGATCGGACCGGGCCGGATCAGCGCGACCTCCACCACCAGGTCGTAGAACTTCTCCGGCCGCATCCGGGGCAGGGTGGCCAGCTGGGCCCGGCTCTCCACCTGGAACACGCCGATCGCGTCGGCCCGGCACAGCATCTCGTACACCGCGGGATCGGCCAGGTCCTGCCCGAGCTGGTGCAGGGTGACCTTCCGGTCGTGGTGCTGCTCGACCAGGTCGATCATGTAGTGCAGCGCGGAGAGCATGCCCAGGCCGAGCAGGTCGAACTTGACCAGGCCCATGGCCGCGCAGTCGTCCTTGTCCCACTGCAGCACGCTGCGGTTCGCCATCCGGGCCCACTCCACCGGGCAGGTCTCGCCGATCGGGTCGTCGGAGATCACCATGCCGCCGGAGTGAATGCCCAGATGCCGTGGCGCGCCTTCGAGTTCGGCGGCCAGCTCCAGCACCGGCAACGGGATCTCGGTGTCGTCCACAGTGGACTCCATCGGCCCCCAGCGCTCGATCTGCTTGCTCCAGGCGTCCTGCTGGCCGGTGGAGAAGCCCAGTGCCTTCGCGGTGTCCCGCACCGCGGACCGGCCGCGATAGGTGATCACGTTGGCCACCTGTGCCGCGTGACTGCGGCCGTAGCGTTCGTAGGCGTACTGGATCACCTCCTCCCGCCGGTCGGACTCGATGTCCAGGTCGATGTCCGGCGGCCCGTCCCGCGCCGGGGCGAGGAACCGCTCGAACAGCAGCTTGTACTTCACCGGGTCGGCGTGCGTGATGCCCAAGGCGAAGCACACCGCCGAGTTGGCGGCCGATCCCCGTCCCTGGCACAGGATGTCCGCCTTGACGCAGAACCGCACCAGGTCCCACACCACCAGGAAGTACCCGGCGAACCCGAGGTCTTTGATCATCGCCAGCTCGTGCTCGACCTGCCGCCGCTGCGCGGCGAATTCCGCACCCTCGGCGACCCGCTTGCGCAGCCCCAGGTAGACCTGTTCACGCAGGTAGCTGTCCTCGTCGTGGCCCGGCCCCACCGGGTAGGGCGGCAGCCGCGGTTTGACGCTGTTGAGGTCGAAGCGCAACCGGATGCCCAGTTCGGCGGCGGTGGGCACCGCGGTCGGATAGCGCCGGAACCGCTCGGCCATCTCCGCGCCGGAGCGCAGGTGCGCGGCTCCCGCGGCAGGCAGCCAGCCGTCCATCTCGTCCAGGCTGCGCCGGGCCCGCACCGCGGCCAGCACGGTGGCCAGCCGGTGCCGGTGCGGCGCGGAGTAGTGCACCGCGTTGGTGGCCACCACCCGCAACCCGGCCCGCTCGGCCAGGCCGGCCAGCCGGTCGTTGCGGATGGTGTCGCCGGGCAGCCCGTGATCGGTCAGCTCGACCACCACGTGCTCCCGCCCGAACAACGCCACCAGCCGGTCCAGCTCCCGCCCGGCCGCGTCAACGCCACCGGTGGCCAACGCCTGGCGCACCATGCCTTTCCGGCAGCCGGTCAGCACCAGCCAGTCCTCATCCGCCTGCGCGGCCACGTCTTCCAGCTCGTAGACCGGCTTGCCCTTCTCCTGCCCCGCCATGTGCGCCTTGGTGATCGCCCGGCACAGCGAGCGATAGCCGTGCGCGTTCCGGGCCAGCACCAGGAGGTGGCTGCCCTCCGGGTCCGGGATCCCGTTCTGCGGCATGGTCAGCCCCAGGCTCAGCTCGGCCCCGAACAGTGTGCCCAGCCCGTGCGCCCTGGCCGCCTCGGCGAAGCGCACCACGCCGTACATGCCGTCGTGGTCGGTGATGGCCAGCGCGGTCAGCCCCAGCCGCGCCGCCTCGGCCGCCAGTTCCTCCGGGTGGCTGGCGCCGTCCAGGAAGCTGAAGTTGGAGTGGCAGTGCAGTTCGGCGTAGGGCACCCGCGGCGGCAGCTGGCTGGGCGGCAGGTCCGGTTCGTAGGCGGCGCGGCGGCGGGTCCAGGCCGGGCTGTCCCCACCGTCGCCGGGATGTTCCTCGTCCCTCGGCGTGCCGGACAGCGCCCGCTCGAACTCCTGCCAGCTCACCGGCGGGTTGTTCCAGCCCACTAGTCGTACACCCCTTCCACCTGCCAGGACCCGTTGACACAGGCCAGCAACAGCGCCTGCCCGTCGGCCAGCAGCACCTGTAATCGGGCCACCCGGTTCGCGCCCTGCTCCGGCGGCAGCCACCAGCGCTCCTCCACCGTCCACGGCCCGGCCCAGGCGGTCACCAGCCGCGACCGTCCACTTTCGACAGTCACCTCATACGGCACACCGCTGATCCGCTGCCGCGCGCTGACCCCGATCAGGTTGCCGAGCCGATCCCGCACGATCGCGGCCACCGGCTCCTCCGGCACCAGCGTCGGCGAGGGCGCGGGCAACTGTCCCGGCCACGGCGGTTCCGGATCATGCCGGGCCCTCGGCTCATCCCCCCAGGGCACCAGCCGGACGCGCTCCCCAGGACCACGCCCACCGCCGATCACCCCGGTGCACACCGCGTCCGGCCCCAGCATCCCCTGCACCCGGACGAAGGCCCGCCCGGCGCGTTCGGCCAGTTGCGCGGCACCCTCGCCCTTCCACAGGTCGAGCTGGAGCACCCCGGCGTCGACCACCTCCTCCGGCTCCACCCGCAGCAGGCTGATCCCGGCGGTGGGCCCGCCCGCCCGCAGCCAGCCGTCCAGCTGCCAGCGCACCCGGTCGGCGATCCCGTTGGCGGTCAACGGTTCCGCACACCGCCACACCCGGCTCAGCTCCTCGCCGTGCTCGGTCCGGGCCTGGATGCCCAGCCGGGTGCAGGCCAGCCCGCGCGCGGTCAGCAGCGTGTGCAGTTGTTCGGCCAGCGCCCGCGCCGCGAACGCCGCCGCGTCCACCCGCTCCACCGGCGGATCCAGCACCTGCGCCACGGCCAGTTCCGCAGGCGGCAACCGCCGGTCCGCGGGCCGTTCCTCCAGCCCACGCGCCAGCCGATGCGCCCGCACCGCCCCCGCCCCGAACCGCGAGGCCACCTCCCGCTCCGGCAACGCCCCGAACTCCCCCAGCGACCGCAACCCCAGCCGCCGCAACAAATCCACCAGCTCCCCCCGGCCGCTCAGGCGCTCCGCAGGCTGGTCCAGCTCGCCAATCCCCAACGGCGCCAAGAACTCCGGACTCCCACCCGCGGGCACCAGCACCCCCCGATGCGCCGCCAGCGTCGCCGCGAACAACCCGTCAGCCACCCCGACCTGGCACTCCACCCCCGCCAGCGCGCCCACCTGGTCCACCAACCGCTCCGCGGCCCCCGCCGCCCCGAAGTACCCCACCGGCCCCTGGGCTGGCAACGCGACCAACCCCGGCCGCACGATCTCGATCCCCGGCGCGAGTTCCTCGATCCCCGACGCCACCGGCTCGAACAACCGCGCATCCCGGGTCTGGTCGTCCTCGAACACCACCAACTCCGGACAGCGCCCCTCGGCCTCCCGCCGCCGCAACCCACGCCGGATGCCCTCCACCCGCGCGGTGACCGAGCAGGCGAGCACCTTGCCGCCCGCGAACACGGCGCAGGGGGTGCGCGGGTCGAGCCCGGCGGCGGCGATGGCGGCGGTCACCGGCCAGTCCGGGCACCAGAGCACGAGCAGGCGCAGCGGGCGGTAACCAGCGGGGATCGCGGGCAGCGCGGCTTCCGGGACCCGGTGCGCGAGCCCGGCGTAGCGCGCCAGCCCGGTACCGCCGCCGGTAGGACGGGGAGGGTGGCCCGGCTCGGTACCACCGCCGGTAAGACGAGGAGGGTGGCCCGGCTCGGACGGCTCGGCTCCCGGCGGGGTTGCCGCCGCCCCGGTGCCACCACGCTGGCGGGATGGCGAAGCTCCCGCTGCCCCGCGCACCAAGCCGCGGCCACCGCGCTGGTCAGGCTGCCCCGACGCGGCCGCCCCAGCCCCCGGCCCGCCGCCGGGCAGGCCGGACTGCCCCGGCTCCGACGGCGCGGATCCTGGCGAGCCGGACTCCAGCCCAGTCCCGTCACCCAGGCCAGGTCGTCTCGACTCCGAGAACACGAATCCCGGCGCCTCGGCCGCCAGCCCGCGGCCACCCCGCCGGTCAAACGGCTCCGGCGCCAACGGCACGGACTCGGGTGACGCGGGCCCGGACAGCACGGCCTCGGACACTGCGGATTCGGACACCGCGGATTCGGACACTGCGGACTCGGATACCGCGGACTCGGATACCGCGGACTCGGACAACTCAGGCTCGGAGAACGCGGGCCCGGACAGCGCGGCTCCCACCGTGCTGCCGCCACCCCGGCCGGACTGCCCCGCCCCCGGTTCGGCCGCCATCATCAGCCCGCCAGCGCCGCGTCCGCCGCGACACCCACACCCGAAACGCCCGCCGCCGCAACACCCACAGCCGCGGCACCCGCTGCGATGCCCACCGCAGCAGCACCCGTCACCGCAGCACCCGTCACCGCGGCACCTGTCGCCGCATCCACCGCTGCAGCACCCGCCGTTGCAGCACCTACCGCCGCAACGCCCCTCGTCGTGGCATTCCCTGCCGCGGCGACCACCGCGGGACCTCTCCCCGCCGCGGCATCCACTGCCGCAACACCCACTGGCGCGACGCCCACCTCGCCGAACTCATCCGGTGGTGGCGTGCCCGGTCCCGCCAAGCTCAGCCAGTCGCGGCGGGGGCGGGTGGCGGCGCGTCTGCCGCTGACCTCGATCAGCAGTTCGCTGTTGGTGAACTGGCCGTGGCCGTTCGCCAGGCCGTGCCAGCGGATGTCCACACAGGACAGTTGGAGGTCGGCGCCCGGCCAGGTGCCGAAGGCGAGCAGCACCGAGCCACGGTGGCGGGCCCGGACTTCCAGCTTGCGGGCCTGGGCGGGGGCGAGCGCGGCCGGGTTCGCCAGGACGACCAGGTCCAGGCCGTCGAGCAGGGCGGCGGTCACCGCCGCCGATTCCCGGCGCGGCCGTGGTACCAGGGCCAGGCGTTGTACCGCCACCCCCGCTTCCGCGGCGGCGACGAGCCCCAGCCCCGGCAGCCCAACCACGGCGGCCCAGGAACCGGCGGCGGTGGCCGTCGACAGCAATCCCAGCAGGAGTGCTGTCGACCCGCGCACCGCTACGGTGCTGCCGCGGCGCAGGCCACCCCCTGGGAGAACGGCAGCCAGCTCCGCGCGCACCGGCAGCATCCGCCCCAAGGCACGATCGCCGGTGGTCACGGCAACCCCATTTGCCGTGACCACCTCAGCGAGCGCTGCCAGCGAGGCAACTGCCACCTCAACACCGCCTTCCCACGTTCACGTGCACGCACCCAGGTGCACGTCACCAAGCCGTGGGAAGTCGGCTGATCGAGTTCCCCGGAACCCCGGCACCGGTTTCCTCGACTCAATCGAACAGGTGTTCGATCGATGGGAGTATCTAATCGGGTTGAGGGGGTGAAGGTCAAGTGACGTCACCCGTTTTTTCGAACTGACGTTCGAGCGCCACACTGTCGGGCAGAACGATGTTCGACCGTCACGCTCTGGGGGTTTGATGACCGCGGTTCCACCACCCGGCTGGGGGATGCCGAAGCCTCGCAGGCATCGCAGCACCATCCCGCTGGTGATCCTGCTCGTCGTACTGGTGCTGGCGATCATCGGCGGCGGGATCTTCGCCTACGTCCAGTACGAGTACGCGCACAAGGACTACGGCACCTCGCCGAACACTCTCAGCTCGAACCCGTTGTGCGACAAGGTGTCCGGGCAGGTCAAGGAGCGCGCCCGGACCACCAACCCGGACAAGGCCGAGCTGCGGAAGTACGACAACGGCAGCCAGATCGCCTGGTGCGGCTGGCGGCAGACCAAGGGCAAGGACGGCGAGGGCCAGCGCTTCCTGCAGGTCGAACTGGCCGACTCCACCGAGAGCACCGACACCCGGCGGGCCGAGGACCTGGTGGAGCGGCTGGAACTGGCCAAGCGCTACGCCGGCGGCGACTACCAGGTGGACAAGCTCGACGGCGTCGGCGACGAGGCCTACTTCGCGGTGAAGAAGCCGGCCACCACCAGCATCACCACCGTCGAGGTCCAGGTGGGCGCGCGCAACGCGAACGGCTTCGTCAAGGTCACCTACAGCGGCTTCGACGTGGGCACCTTCAGCAAGCGCCAGCCGAACCTGGACGACCTGAAGACCGCGGCGGTCGCGGTCACGCGGGATGCCCTGCGCTGACCACGACCGCCGCGGCGGAACTCAGTGTGCGAAGTGCCGGGTCCCGGTGAGGTACAGGGTGACCCCGGCGGCCTCCGCGGCGGCGATGACCTCGGCGTCGCGGACCGAGCCGCCGGGCTGCACCACGGCCCGCACCCCGGCGGCCAGCAGCACTTCCAGGCCGTCCGGGAACGGGAAGAAGGCATCCGAGGCGCCGACCGCGCCCTTGGCCCGCTCACCCGCGCGGGAGACCGCGAGCCGGGCCGCGTCCACCCGGTTGACCTGGCCCATGCCGCAGCCCACGGTGGCCCCGTCGGCGGCGAGCAGGATGGCGTTGGACTTCACCGCGCGGCAGGCCCGCCAGGCGAAGGCCAGATCGGTCAGGGTGGCCTGGTCCGCGGGCGTGCCGCAGGCCAGGGTCCAGTTCGCCGGGTCGTCGCCGGTGGCGTCGATGGCGTCGGCCTGCTGGACGAGCAGCCCGCCGGAGACCGGGCGCAGCTCGATGCCCCCGCGCCGCGGCGGCTCGGCCACCAGGATGCGCACGTTCTTCTTGCGTGCCAGCACATCCACCGCGCCGTCGGCGTAGCCGGGGGCGATGATCACCTCGGTGAAGATCTCCGCGACCTGTTCGGCCAGCTCCACCGTGACCTCGCGGTTGACCGCGATGACCCCGCCGAAGGCGCTGACCGGGTCGCAGGCGTGCGCCCGCCGGTGCGCGTCCGCGATGGCGCCAGGGTCCCCGTCGGGCAGCGTGGAGACCGCGATGCCACACGGGTTGGCGTGCTTGATGATGGCCACGCAGGGCAGCTCGTGGTCGTGCGCGGCCCGCCAGGCGGCGTCGGAGTCGACGTAGTTGTTGTACGACATCTCCTTGCCGTGCAACTGCTCCGCGCTGGCCAGCCCGCCACCGCCGTGGCCGGAGGTGTACAGCGCGGCCTGCTGATGCGGGTTCTCGCCGTAGCGCAGCACCGAGGCGCGCTGCCAGGTCGCGCCGACCCAGCCGGGGAAGCCGGAGCCCTCGTCGTCGGGCGCGAGCGTGCTGCCGATCCAGGAGGCGACCGCGACGTCGTAGCTCGCGGTGTGCCGGTAGGCCTGCGCGGCCAGCCGCTGGCGCTGGGCCAGGGTGAAGCCGCCTGCCTGGATCTGCTCCAGCAGCCAGCCGTAGCGGGCCGGGTCGACCACGACGGCCACGTTGGCGTGGTTCTTCGCCGAGGCGCGCACCATCGCCGGGCCGCCGATGTCGATCTGCTCCACGCACTCATCCGGCCCGGCGCCGGAGGCGACCGTGGACTCGAACGGGTACAGGTTCACCACCAGCAGGTCGAACGGGGCCACGCCGAGCTGCCCGAGCTGCTCGACGTGCTCGGGCCGCCGCACATCGGCGAGCAGCCCCGCGTGCACTCGCGGGTGCAGGGTCTTGACCCGCCCGTCCAGGCACTCGGGGAAGCCGGTCAGCTCCTCCACCGGGGTCACCGGCACGCCGGCGTCGGCGATCCGCGCCGCGGTGGAGCCGGTGGAGACGATCTCGATGCCCGCCGCGTGCAGGCCGGTGGCCAGCTCAAGCAGGCCGTCTTTGGCGGAGACGCTCACCAGTGCGCGGCGCACGGGACGTCGTTCGTCCACCGGGGACTCTGTGGGTCGAACCGTCGCATCTGGCGCAGCGGTCACGGAATGCTCACCTCTCGTCCGGTCACGGTGCAGCCGTGTGCGGCCAGCCTGGCGATGGTGTCCACCAGCAGGCCGCGCTCCACCGTTTTGATCCGTTCATGCAGCTGGTCAAGGCCCTCGCCGGGCCGGACGTCCACCGCGCCCTGGGCCAGGATCGGGCCGGTGTCCACCCCGGCGTCCACCAGGTGCACGGTGCAGCCGGTGACCTTGACCCCGTAGGCCACGGCGTCGGCCACCGCGTGCGCGCCGGGGAAGGCGGGCAGCAGCGCGGGATGGGTGTTGACCACCCGGCCGCCGAAGCGGGCCAGGAAGTCGGGGCCGAGGATCTTCATGAACCCGGCCGAGACGACCAGGTCGGGTTGGCAGGCCTGGACCGCCTCGGCCAGCGCGGTGTTCCAGGCCGCCCGGTCGGCGTGCTCGCGCAACCGGACCGTGAAGGTCGGGATCCCCGCGCGCTCGGCGCGGGCCAGCCCCTCGATGCCGCCCCGGTCGGCGCCGACCGCGACCACGGTGGCCGGGTAGTCCGGCACGGCCGCGGCGTCCAGCAGCGCCTGCAGCAAAGTGCCGGAGCCGGAGACGAGGGCGACGATGCGGACCGGTGCGCTCCACCGCAGCCGTTGGACTGCCGGGGCGAGGTCCGGTTCGATAGTGCTCAGCGTGGTCTCCTGCGGGCCGGATCCGGGGCTGCGACCAGCGTAGGCGCTGCCCCGTTCGGCCCTGTGGCCAGGGCCCGGCCTAGCGTTTCCCCGGTTCATCCGGCGGTTCCAGGAGGGCTTGTTCCAGCTCCTCCTCGCCGACGAAGTCCTCCTCCTCGCCGGCGGGCGGCGGCACCTCCTCGGCCACCGGCGTCACCTCGGGAGCACCATCCCCGGCGACCTCCGGCTCGCTGTCCTGCACCGGTTCCACGTCGTCCGTGGCCGCCTGCTCGTCCACTTCGGCGGCGTCCTCGTCCTCGGCCTCGTCGTCGGTTTCCGCGTCGTCAGCGGCATCCTCGGCCGCCTCGGCGTTCTCCTCCTCGACGGTCTCCGGGTCGTCCTCGTCCTCGATCTCGTCCGTCTCCTCGCGCGGCCCGGCCACCCAGGCCACCACCGCCGCGGGTCCGGCCACCCAGCAGAACAACGCCACCGCGAGCAGCCCGGCCTGGATCCGGAAACTCGTCACGCCCAGGTTCCCGCCGGTCAGCGCCGCCGCCACGAAGGCAGCCGCGGCCACCACCGCGCCGGCCACGCCGACCACCAGCACCCGGTTCTGCGGCTGCGGATCCGCCCGGCGGCACACCCAGCCCAGCAGCACCCCGGCGCCGATCGGCAGCAGCAGGCACACCAGCCACCACCGGGTGCCGGACTCCGGCAGCGCGGCCAGCAACGGGAACGGCGGTTCCAGCCCGCCGATCACCCGCAGCGGACTCACCACCACCGCACCGAGGTTGAACCCCGCACCGGCCACAAAGGACAGTGCGGCGACCACCGCGTTCGGCAGGTACAGCAGGCACACCAGCAGCAGCCCGAACCCGCCGATCCCGGGCGCCAGCTCGGCGAAGGCGCCGCGCACCGAGCCGAAGGACAGCGCCAGCGCCAGCGCGACGAGCAGCGCACCCATGGCGCACAAGGACATCAGCGCGACCCTGGCCGCGCGCAACCCGGCGTACCCGCCCTCGCCCAGCCGCCGCCGGAGCAACGCGGTCAGCCCACAGCCGCGGGCCACCCCGGTGGTCGCGGCCAGCGCGGCGATCAGCCCGCAGGCCAGCGCGCCGGTGGCCGGGGCGGCGCCGAAGGGCGGATCGGTGAAGGCGGCCAGCATCCCGCCGACCACCAGGTGTGCCACGCCCATGGTGGCGATCACCCGCACCGCGTCGGCCGGGCGGCCCAGCCGCAACCGGCGGGCCAGGCCACCGGCGGCCTTGGCGGACAACAGGAACACCAGCACGGTGGGCAGCAGCGGCAGCACGCCGAGGGCGAAACCGCGAATGGTCAGCGGCACGTGGTGGGCGGCCAGCCACAGCGGTCCGGCGGCCGCGGACACCGCCTCCAGCGAGATCACCGCGCGGTCCGCACCCGCCAGCACCAGCGCGATGACCGCGGCCGATCCCAGGTAGCCCAGGGCGATCACGCCGAGGGCCACCGCCAGCGCGGCCCGCACCTGCTGCGCCGCGGTGGCGGGCGGCGCGGCAACGCCGGGACCGGGGACGCTGCCGTGCGTAGTCGGTCGGAGCACGGTCACCCGGCCACCATCGCACCCCGACCTGGGCGATTCGCCGAGGCACGCCGAGGTGACCAGGTATCTGCACACCACCGGGGTGACTCCGAGTGTTCGGAATCACCCCGGCGTCGCACTGTCCGCTATGGACAGTGCTGGTGGCTCAACTCTGTTGCGGGCCGCCGAATCCACTGGGCGGGGTGCCCGGGTGCTGGAACTGCCGGGTCGCCTCGGGCGAGCCGAAGCCGCCACCGGCGGGCGGCGGCTGCTGCTGGCCGAACTGCGGCGGCTGCCCGAACTGGCCGGGCTGCGGCTGCTGCTGGCCGTACTGCCCCGGCTGCTGGCCATAGGGCTGCTGCTGCGGCATCGCACCCGAGGCCGGGTTCCAGCCGCCGGGCTGGCCGCCGTAGGGATTGACCGGCGCGGCGGGCTTCGGCTCGAACTTGATCATGCCGATGTCCAGCAGCAACGCGGCGGAGACCGCACCGGCCTGGAGCACCGCGGCGATCAGCACCACCACGTACAGCCCGGCCACGCTCACCGTGTTGGTGATGTTGATCAGCAGGTCGAGCATGCCGACCACGGCCAGCATGGCCGCCACCCACAGGAACTGCGGCGCCTTGGGCAGCAGGGTCATCCCGGTCAGCACGGCGCTGGCCAGCATCAGCGCGATGCCGGAGGGCAGGCCGAGCCGGGAGACGTCATCGGAGAAGGTGCAGAAGAAGATGACCAGGCCGAGCCCGGCCGCGACCAGCGCGAGGATCAGGCCGAAGTTCGGTCCGGCGGCTGACTGCCCCGGCTGCTGCTGGGGCGGCTGCGGCGGGGGAACGCCGAATGGCACGGACATGACCGGTTGTCCTCCTCGTTCGAGGTGACCGCGAGTGACGGCTCTGCGCCGGAAACGCTAGCCGATATCGATCGGGTGAGATGCCCCGGGACCCCGGAACGACAGCGGCCGGGCGCCCCCGTTGGGCACCCGGCCGTGTCCGTCCACAAAGGACTATTGGGCTCAGCCCAGGTTCTGCATGATCTCGCGCATCAGCGCGGCGGTCGCACTCGGGGTCTTGCCGACCTTGACCCCGGCCGCTTCCAGCGCTTCCTGCTTGGCCGCGGCGGTGCCAGAGGAGCCGGAGACGATGGCGCCCGCGTGGCCCATGGTCTTGCCTTCGGGGGCGGTGAAGCCCGCGACGTAGCCGACCACCGGCTTGGTGATGTGCTCGGCGATGTAGGCCGCCGCGCGCTCCTCGGCGTCGCCGCCGATCTCACCGATCATCACGATCGCCGCGGTCTCCGGGTCGTCCTGGAAGGCCTGGAGGGCGTCGATGTGGGTGGTGCCGATGATCGGGTCGCCGCCGATGCCGACCGCGGTGGAGAAACCGAAGTCCCGCAGCTCGTACATCATCTGGTAGGTCAGGGTGCCGGACTTGGACACCAGGCCGATCTTGCCCGGCCCGGAGATGTCGGCCGGGATGATGCCCGCGTTGGACTTGCCGGGCGAGATGACGCCGGGGCAGTTCGGCCCGATGATCCGGGTCTTGTTGCCGGTGGCGTTGGCGTGCGCCCAGAAGTAGGCGGTGTCGTGCACCGGGATGCCCTCGGTGATGACCACCGCGAGGCCGATGCCCGCGTCGATGGCCTCGACCACGGCGCCCTTGGCGAACTTCGGCGGCACGAAGACCACGGTGACGTCCGCACCGGTGGCGGCCATGGCCTCACCGACGGAGTTGAACACCGGGAGCACTCTGTTCTGCGGGACACCCGCACCCGGGGCCAAGTCGAAGTCGACGGTCTGGCCGCCCTTGCCGGGGGTCACCCCGCCGACGACGTTAGCGCCGGACTTCAGCATCCGCTTGGTGTGCTTGGAGCCCTCGGCACCGGTCATGCCCTGGACGATGACCTTGCTGTGCTCGGTCAGGAAAATAGCCATCGGTCATGCCCCCGCAGCAGCGAGCTCGGCGGCCTTGTCGGCCGCGTTGTCCATCGTGTCCACCACGGTCACCAGCGGGTGGTTGGCCTCCGCCAGGATGCGGCGGCCCTCTTCGACGTTGTTGCCGTCCAGGCGGACGACCAGCGGCTTGGTGGCCTCGTCACCGAGGATGCCCAGCGCCGCGACGATGCCGTTGGCCACCGCGTCGCAGGCGGTGATGCCACCGAAGACGTTGACGAAGACCGACTTGACGTCGGTGTCGCCCAGGATGATCTCCAGGCCGTTCGCCATCACCTCGGCGGACGCGCCGCCGCCGATGTCCAGGAAGTTGGCAGGCTTGACGTTGTTGTGCTGCTCGCCCGCGTAGGCCACCACGTCCAGGGTGGACATGACCAGGCCCGCGCCGTTGCCGATGATGCCGACCTGGCCGTCGAGCTTGACGTAGTTGAGGCCCTTGGCCTTGGCCTTGGCCTCCAGCTCGTTCTCGGCGGCCTTGTCGACCAGCTCGGCGTGCGCCGGGTGCCGGAAGTCGGCGTTCTCGTCCAGGGTGACCTTGCCGTCCAGGGCGATGATCTTGCCCTGGGGGTCGCGGACCAGCGGGTTGACCTCGACCAGGGTGGCGTCCTCGGCGACGAAGGTCGCCCAGAGCTTCACGATGACCTCGGAAACCTGGTCGGCCACCTCGGCCGGGAACTTGGCCAGCGCGACGATCTCGTCCGCCTTGGCCTTGTCCACGCCCTTGATCGGGTCGATCAGGACCTTCGCGAGGGCCTCGGGCTTGGAGACCGCGACCTCCTCGATGTCCATCCCGCCCTCGACGGAGGCCATGGCCAGGAACGTGCGGTTGGCCCGGTCCAACAGGAAGGAGAAGTAGTACTCCTCCGCGATGTCGGAGGCCGGGGTGACCAGGACGCGGTGCACGATGTGCCCCTTGATGTCCAGGCCCAGGATGGCTTCCGCCTTGGCCTTGGTGTCCTCGGGGCTCTCGGCGAGCTTGACGCCGCCGGCCTTGCCACGCCCGCCGGTCTTGACCTGGGCCTTGACCACAACGGTCGTGCCGAGGTCCGCCGCGATCGCGCTGGCTTCTTCAGGGGTGCTGGCCACGTTGCCGGGCAACACCGGCACTCCGTGGGCGGCGAAGAGATCCTTCGCCTGGTACTCGTACAGGTCCACTAGAAGTCTCCTGCGACGCCGGTGTCGGACTGGCAGACCCTATCGACACCAGACCCTTGACACGCGCCCCTACCCGGTGAAGTCCGTCACCGTGAGCAACGGCACTACTGCGCAGGCACGTTCCCGCGGACCCAGTCCACGATTTCCTGGGTGGTCGCGCCGGGGGTGAAGACCTTCGCCACGCCCAGCTCGCGCAGCCTGGGCAGGTCGTCGTCGGGGATGATGCCGCCGCCGAAGACGACCACGTCCGCCGCGCCCTTCTCCCGGAGCAGTTCGATCACCCTGGCGAACAGGGTGAGGTGCGCGCCGGAGAGCACGGACAGGCCGACCACGTCGGCGTCCTCCTGGATGGCGGTCTGCACGACCTGCTCCGGCGTCTGGTGCAGGCCGGTGTAGATGACCTCCATGCCGGCGTCCCGCAGTGCCCGCGCGACCACCTTGGCGCCCCGGTCGTGGCCGTCCAGACCGGGCTTGGCCACCACCACGCGAATGCGACCGCTCATGCCGGCACGCTACTCCGTGGAGCGCGTTGCTGACGAGCGTCGCGACCACGCGACACCCGCCCCGGCGAGCAGCACGATCAGCGCGCAGACGCCGGGGAAAAGCCCGGCACCGGCAGAACCGCCACCGCGGATCGGCAGTTCCGCCACCCGCAGCGCGATCACCAGCGCGGCCCCGGCGAGCAGC
The DNA here is from genome assembly GCF_052078295.1 of Crossiella sp. CA198. Classification (NCBI taxonomy): domain Bacteria; kingdom Bacillati; phylum Actinomycetota; class Actinomycetes; order Pseudonocardiales; family Pseudonocardiaceae; genus Crossiella; species Crossiella sp. CA198. Next base: position 145,164 of record NZ_JBQJIM010000017.1, on the reverse strand, counting down.
GCGGCGCCCCTGGCCGGCCGGGCGCGCGGGGCGAGCAGGGCCGCGGCCAGCACGGCGGCCACGCCCAGCAGCAGGCCCCAGCTCTCGGTGCGGAAATCGCCGAGCAGCCCGCTGGCGAAGTCCGGGCTGTCCACCACCGGCAGCAGGTAGGCGGCCAGTCCCAGCGCGGCCGCGAGCAGCGCCGGGACCAGCACCACCCGGTCCACGCTGATCTCGGACAGGTCCACGGTGTCCTCCCGCTCCACCCCGCCCGCCAGCAGGGTGAGCAGCCCGGCCACCGCCGCGCAGCCCACCGCGATGATCACCAGCACCGCCGCCAGCACCGCCACCGGCGTCCCGTTGACCTGGCTCAACGCCGTGTCCAGCACATCAAGGCCGGTGACCGGGACCGCCACCCAGGCCACCGCGAGCGCGGGACGGGTGCTGGTCGCGGTGTCCCGGAAGAGCAGCAGCAGCCCCAGTCCGAGCAGGATGAACCCGGCCGGGGCGAGCATCCGGGAGGAGCCGACGGTCTGCGTCACGCCCGAGGCGAGCCGGGCGATCGGCAGCGCGCTGGCCGTCACCGCGAGCACGCCGGAGACGGTGGCCAGGACGCCCGCGGCGAGCTGGAGCTTCTGGTGCCCGGCCAGCCCGATCTCCAGGACCAGATCCCGGCGCAGCCCGGCCACCCAGGCCAGACCCAGCAACGCGGCCAGCAACAGCGCCAGCGCCAGCGCGGTGAACAGGTGCAGCGTTTCGAGGTCGAGACCGGGCGTGGCCAGTGCGGAGATCACCGGCACCAGCACCGGGCCCGCGGCGACGGCGACCAGACCGACCAGGCCACCCCTGGCCACCGCGGCATCGGCCGAGCTGGCGTAGTACCCGGTGACGAAGAGCATCGAAGCGGCCAGCAGCAACGCGCCGACGAACACCAGTGCGGGGGACTCGGCGATCGTCCGGGCGGGCAGGAACGGCTCGGTGGAGGTGAACTGGGGCAGGAACATCCCCAGCACGAGCAGGCAGGCCACGACCAGCGCGCCGAGCAGCAGCCCCGGCCGGGACCGCGCGGCCTCCCTGGCCTCGACCTCCCCGCCGCTGCCCGCGAGCACGCCGGCCGCGGCCAGCAGCAGCCTGCTCAGCAGCAACAGGTAGAGGCCGCCGCTCGCGGAGAGCTGCACCAGCGCGGTCGGCACGAACAACTCCGGCCGGGTGACGCTCCACGGGTCGGCCAGCACCTGGAGATCGGCCAGCAGCAGACCGGGGGTGAGCATCGCGGCGGCACGCAGGATCCCGGCCGCCCCGCCGTGGTCGCCACGCGCCGTCCAGATCAGCGCCAGCACCGGCGGTAGCGCGCTGACCAGCCCCAACAGCAGCCAGGACGGGTAGCTGGGCGGCATCGCTGGCGAAACCGACCCGATCAGCGGAGCGAGTGCGGCGAACGGGACCGCGAGCGCGGCCACACCGATCGCGGCGCGTAGCCGAACGGGCGGAACGGGGGATCCGGACGTCACTGCGCAGATCGTAGGTGAGCCGGGTGGCCCAGGCGCGGCGACGATCTCCAGAGTTACCCGGTTCCCGCAGGTCCACGCAGGGATTAAACGATTGCTATCGCAGGCGGCGAATATGGCCCAGATCACTTACCGTGAGTTGCATGGGCAACGATGCCACGACCGGGTTACTGGGGTTGGCCAGCGGGCTGCTCCAGCAGGCCCGGCATGGCGTGGACGAGGTGCTCGGGGTCTCGTCGGAGACGCTGCGGTTCGTCCGGTCGCTGCTGACCCCCGGCGGGCTGCGCGGGGCGACCATGGAGACGGCCTGGCTGGCCGCGCACGCGGTGCTCTACCCGTGGGGCGCGCTGACCGAGCAGCTGCGCCCCGAGGGGCCCTACGGCAGCTACCGCACCGACGGGCTGCCGCCGATGCAGCGCGGGCTGGTGTGCTCGGACCTGGAGGCGGCGGGCACGCCGATCGTGCTGGTGCACGGGATCGGCGACAACCGGTCGATCTTCACCTTCCTGGCCGCCGCGCTGCGCAGGCGCGGCTTCGGCGTGGTGCACGCGGTGAACTACAGCGTGCTGACCGCGCTGACCGGCGACATCCGGGCCGCCGCGGAGTACCTGGGCAGGCACCTGGAGCGGATCTGCGAGCAGACCGGGGTGGAGTCGGTGCACGTGGTCGGGCACTCCCTCGGCGGTGTGATCGCCCGCTACCACGTGCAGAAACAGGGTGGGGACGCCCGGGTCCGCTCGCTGGTGACGCTGGGCTCGCCGCACGCGGGCACGATGACCGCCTACCTGCTGCCCACCCGGCTGGCCCGGCAGCTGCGGCCGGGCTCCAAGCTGCTCGGCGAGCTGGCCGAGCCCGCGCCCGGCTGCCGGACCCGGTTCCTGGCGGTGTGGAGCGAGCTGGACCAGATCATGATCCCGCAGCGGACGGCCTGCCTGGAGCACCCCGATCTGGACGTGGTCAACCACCGGGTCCGGGATGTGGGTCACCTCTCGTTGCCGGTGGACCCCGCGATCGTGCACACGGTGCTCACACATCTCACTCGATCGGATGGATTGAGCAGCCACCCAGTAGCGAGCAGAAGTGAGCTGGGTCACATGATCGCGGATACTGAGTGTCATCTCAGCAAGTCTCAGACTTGCCAGTAACCCCCGTTCAGCAGAATCTCCGCCCAGGGGTTTGCCCCTAGGGGCGCCGCGCCGTTACTGTCCCCGGGTCCGTTGTCACGGTCCGATCACAAGAGGACACGGAGCCGGTTACCCCGACCAGCTCCACCAGGATCCCCCGCCTGGTTCGTCCAATCGGACTCCCCGAGACGGAAGGGCAGGCATTGACTCAGCACCGCTCCCCCGGCGGCGGTCATCCCTCCCACGCTGTCGACGTGGTCGATCAGCAGAAGGGCGAAGTGCGTCCCCGTGGCGCGCACCGGCTTCCGCCGCCGTCCTCTGCTATGCGTGGCAGGGTTGTCGTAGCAGCAGTAGCAGCAGGCGCTTTTGTCGCCGCAGGGTCATCCCTGGGCACCGGCAACAGCACCGCCGCGGCCAATGACGAGGTCACCCCGCTGGCCTCCGGCGCTGACGCGTCGGCCAACTTCACCGCCGTCGGCGGCGACTCCCTGGAGGTCCTCCCGCTCGCGCGGTCCACGGACTCCTCGGTCGAGTACCAGAAGCTGGCCAAGAGCGAGCGCCTCAAGCAGGACCGCGCGGCCCGCGACGCCGAGGCGCGCAGGCCCATGTTCGTCCCGCCCGCACAGGGCGTGTTCACCTCCGGCTTCGGTGGCCGCTGGGGCACCACGCACTACGGCATCGACATCGCCAACCGCCTGGGCACCCCGATCGTCTCCGTCGCTGATGGTGAGGTCATCGAGGCCGGCCCGGCAAGCGGTTTTGGCCTGTGGGTCCGCGTGCAGCACAAGGACGGCACGATCACCGTCTACGGGCACATGGACCGCATCACGGTCAAGGAAGGCCAGAAGGTCAAGGCCAACCAGCAGATCGCCACCATGGGCAACCGCGGCTTCAGCACCGGCGTGCACCTGCACTTCGAGGTGTGGAGCCCCAGCGGCAAGAAGATCAACCCGCTGCCCTGGCTGAACGAGCGCGGCGTCTTCGTCAAGTAGGTCGCGCCCAAGCCTGTACCGCGCCCGCCCGGGTGTCGCATTCACGTGCGGCACCCGGGCGGGTGCGTGTCCCCACAGTTCTCCGGCCGGTTGTCTCCCGTCGGACCCGGCGGCCCCCGAAACACGCCGCCCAAGCCCTCAACCGCCGAAGCTCTGTCCTTTGGTAACTACCCGTTTTCCTCCCCGGTTATTCCCGCCCGTTCGGGTGCCGATGACGATCTAACACCGCCCCACCGACAAAACTTCCCGGTCTGCGCGCCCGGGTGCCTGTCGAGTTCCTGTTGGGGTGGAGTCGCAGGTCAGGGGCTTGGCCAGAATTGGTCAGGGGCGGTTTTGGATGTCCGGAGGGGCAGCACGCCGCGACCGTTAGGCCAAACGGGTCAGGGCATACCGGCTGGTAGCGTGCTCGGCGGTGCCAGAGGGGAGGCTGCACCGCCCCTCTCGCCATGTCTGTGTTCCGACAGTGCGGGGAGGCGCTGTGGCTGGAATCAGCCTGACCGAAGAACAAATCCGCCAGGCAGGCCAGGTCTTCGTCAACGAGGCCGCCGTGATCGGCGAACAGGAACGCACGGTGGCCGCGGGCACCGTGGACGCCACCGCGGCGGGCCGGACCTTCTTCGCCGACGCCGAGGCCTACACCACCGTGATCGACCGCCTGCGCGCCGCGGTACGCGACTCCAGCGCCCGCGCGAGCCGGATCGGCGACACCCTGATCACGAACGCGGGCGACTACGCGAGCACGGAAGGCACGAACACCGGCCACCTGCGAGCCGCCCAATGAGCTTCGTTGTCACCATCGCCAAGCTCCAGGAAGCCTTCACCCCGGGACTGACGGGCTACGCGAAAACCCTGGAGCAGGCCATCTCGACCGGGGAGGCCTACGACCGGTCCATCGCGCAGGACACCCAGGCGCTGGAACGCGGCCGGCAGGTCATCGCCAAGGCTCCCGGCGACCTCGGCAAGTCCGACGAACTGCTGGACGCGGCCCGCCCGGCGCTGCTCTTCTTCGACCGCTTCCTGCCGCTGTACAACAAGTGGACCTACTCCGCGCTGAGCCTCCAGGAGGAGGTCTACGCGAAGTTCGACCGGTTCCGCGGCATCGATTTCGCCCGGTTCCGTGCGGACAGCGAATCACTGCGCTCGGTGCGGCAGGAACTGGTCGGCGCCGACGCGGTGCTGCGCAAGGCTCACGACGGCCTGAGCACGCAGTGGCGCGGCAAAGCAGCGGATGGCGCCACCGAGCACATCGACCGGTACCTGACCGTCACCGACGAGGTGAACCGGCGCTTCACCACCATCAGCGCGCACACGGACAACCTCACCAACGGCCTGGTGCGCGACATCCAGCGACTGGCCACCGAGGTAATCGCACTGCACTCCGCGGACTGCGGCGGTTACACACCGCATCAGGTGGACGAAATGATCAACTTCGTCCGCGGTGAGACCGGCATGCCGCTGGCCAACGCCTTCAGCAAGGTCCTCTCCTGGACCGGCGACACCTCGGCCGATGTGGTCAAGGAACTCCCGAACGTCGGCTCGGCGGCGGCCGCGGGTGTCATCAAGGTGCTCAACGCCATCCGCAAGAGCTTCGAGGAACGGCTCAACGAGCGGTTCGCGAAGAACTTCACGGAGAAGCTGAAGACGTTCCAGGACACCCTGTGCAAGGGGCGCGAGGCCGCCATCCGGGAGATGTGGGACGGGTTCAGGGGCGCGACCGCCAAGTTCACCGACCACCCGTTCGAGAAGGTGCCGCTGCTGCCGCCCAGGGGGAAGTGACCATGACTCAGGACGAGCACCGCTTCGCCGAGGAGATCGACCGGATCCTGGCCGCCACCCAGGAACGCACGGACACCGCCCTCGCCGAGCTGCACCGCGCCGAGGAGGGGTTCCGGGAGGTGGCCGCCGCCGAGAACGCCCAGTTCGAGGCTGAGGCCGACGCCGCCGTCAGAGCCGTGCGGGAGGCCGAGGCGCGCCCGACGCCCGGCGGCGCTCCGGACCTCAAGCTCTACGACGACTCCTGGGAGGAGCGGCCCGCCCAGCCCAGGCCACCGGCCAGGAAACCGATTCAGCACCCGGCGGACGAGGACGAGGACTTCTCCGAACGGAAGTGGACCTCATGAAGGGACCGGCACGCCGATGACCTGGCAACCACCCATGCCGCCCCAGCCGCCGAGCTACCCACCACCGCTGTTCCAGCCGCCACGCCGACCGGCGGCGGTGGAAGCGGCCTTCGTGCTGCTGCTCATCCGATCGCTCGTCCTCATGGGCTTGCTGAAGCTGCGCATCGACGCCAGCAACGAGGCGAACCGCTCGCCGGGCGTCTCGCTGCGCCCCGAGATCGAAATCCTGTCGGTGCTGTTTCCCCTTGGCGTGCTGGCGTTGCTGGTGATGTTCGCGGTCAAGATCCGGCGTGGGTCCGGCGCGACCGCGATCGGGATGAGCGTGCTGTTCGGCTTCCTCGCCGTGTCCGAGGTGACGGGGCTGTTCAGTGCCGCCACGCCGGTCGCGCTGGTGACCGGTCTGGTGAGCATCGCGCTCAGCGGCGCCATGATCGCGCTGCTGTGGCTGCCGTCCGCGCGGGCCTACTTCGAGGGCATGCGGCCGTTCCGGGCGAAACGGCCGCCCATGCCACCACCACCGCCACCGGGCTGGCAGCCGCCCCCACCGCCGCCGCAGCAGCGCTGGGGGCCGCCGCCGGGTTAGAGCTTCACCATCGGCACGCCGCCGATGAGCATCAGACGGACCTTGCCGGAGCTGCCGAAGTCGATGGTGGCGGTGGCCTGGGGGCCGGTGCCGTTGGTCTCCACCACGGTGCCGAGGCCGTACTTGTCGTGGCTGACCCGGTCGCCGACGTCGAGTTGCATGGCGGGGGTGTTCTGCCAGTTGCGGGCACCGGGCATGCGGGAGCCGCGCAGTGGGGAGGTGACCGTCTGGCTGCTGCTGGCGGCGCGGTCGAAGCCGCGGCGGCCCCAGGTGGTGGCGGCGGCCGGGCCCGCGCGGTCGGGTTCGACCCGGCGCCAGTCGAGCAGTTCGGCCGGGATCTCGTCCAGGAAGCGGGAGGCGGGGTTCATCATGGGCTGGCCCCAGGCCGAGCGCATCAGGGCCCTTGAGACGTAGAGACGTTCCCTGGCCCTGGTGATGCCGACGTAGGCCAGCCGGCGCTCCTCGGCCAGCTCAGCCGGGTCGCCGAGGGCACGCTGGTGCGGGAACATGCCGTCTTCCCAGCCGGTGCAGAACACGACCGGGAACTCCAGGCCCTTGGCGGTGTGCAGGGTCATCAGGGTGACCACGCCGTCGCCCTCGTCCGGCAGCTGGTCGGAGTCGGCGACCAGGGAGACGCGTTCCAGGAAGGCGGCCAGCGAATCCTGGGCGGGCAGGCCGTCGTCCTCGGGCAGCGGGGCGGTGTCCGCCTCGTCCTCGCCGTCGGCGGGGGTGGCGACCTGGAGCTGGACGAACTCGCGGGCGACGGTGACCAGTTCGGTCAGGTTGTCCAGCCGGGAGGCGTCCTGCGGGTCCTCGCTGGCCTCCAGCTCACCGCGGTAGCCGGTCTTGTCCAGCAGGGTGTCCAGCACCTCGGCCACGTCCTGGCCGACCTCGACCAGGCCACGCAGTTCGGTGATCAGGTCCACGAAGCCGGTGATGGCGCGCTGGGAACGCGGGTTGAGCAGCGGGATGCGGTCCGCGGCCGCCTCGCGCAGGGCGGCGGCGAAGGAGATCCGCTCGCGTTCGGCGTGCGCGGCCAGCACCGCCTCGGCCCGGTCGCCGATGCCGCGCTTGGGCACGTTGAGGATGCGGCGCAGGCTCACCGTGTCCTCCGGGTTGTCCAGCACCCGCAGGTAGGCCAGCGCGTCCCGGACCTCGCGCCGCTCGTAGAAGCGGACGCCGCCGACCACCCGGTAGGGCAGGCCCAGCCGGATGAAGACCTCTTCGAAGACACGGCTGGAGTTGTTGGTGCGGTAGAAGACCGCGATATCGCCGTTGACCGCCTCGGCCGAGTCGACCAGCCGGTCGATCTCGTTGGCCACGAACGCGGCCTCGTCGTGCTCGTTGTCCGAGACGTAGCCGACGATCTTCTCGCCGTCGCCGGAGTCGGTCCACAGCCGCTTGTCCCGGCGGCCGGTGTTGCGCGCGATCACCGCGTTGGCCGCGGACAGGATGGTCTGGGTGGAGCGGTAGTTCTGCTCCAGCAGGATGGAGCGCGCCTGCGGGTAGTCCCGCTCGAACTCCTCGATGTTGCGGATGGTCGCGCCGCGGAAGGCGTAGATGGACTGGTCCGCGTCGCCGACCACGCACAGCTCGGCGGGCGGGATGCCGTCCGCCCCGGTGCCGACCAGCTCGCGGATCAGCACGTACTGCGCGTGGTTGGTGTCCTGGTACTCATCGACCAGCACGTGCCGGAACCGCCGCCGGTAGTACTCGGCAATGCCGGGGTGCTGCTGCAGCAGCTCCACCGTGCGCATGATCAGGTCGTCGAAGTCCATCGCGTTGGCCTGGGTCAGCCTGCGCTGGTACTCCCCGTAGACCTCGGCGACCCGGCGCTCCAGGTCGTTGCCCGCGCGCTCGGCCGCGTCCGCCGGGACGAGCAGCTCGTTCTTGAGGTTGGAGATCTGGATGGCCAGGTTCCGCGCCGGGTAGCGCTTGGGGTCCAGGTCCAGATCCCTGGCCACCAGGGTGATCAGCCGGCGGGAGTCGTCGCTGTCGTAGATGGAGAAGTTGGAGTTCAGCCCGGCGGACTTCGCCTCCCGGCGCATCACCCGCACGCACATGGAGTGGAAGGTGGACACCCACATCGCCCGCGCCCGCGGTCCGACCAGGGCGGTGACCCGCTCCTTCATCTCCGCGGCTGCCTTGTTGGTGAAGGTGATCGCCATGATCTCGCCGGGGTGCACCCCCCGCGCGGCCAGCAGGTAGGCGATCCGGCTGGTCAGCACCTTCGTCTTGCCCGAACCAGCGCCGGCCACCACCAGCAGCGGCGCCCCGCTGTGCTCAACGGCTTCGCGCTGCCGTGGATTGAGCCCGTGCACCAGCTCGGCCGGATCGGCGACGACCGGGCGGCGGGGGGCGGGGGGGTCCTGGAGTTCGAACAAGGCGTCCATCGGGAGACCACGGTACTCGGGGCCACCGACACCCCAGGGTTTGCGTTCAGGGACGGCCCAGGGTCGTTCCCCGATTCTTCTCACCAGGTTCAGCGACAACATCACTACTAGTCCGATCGACCTAGTAAGTAGGGATGCCATGAACCTGATGCCGGACCTCGCTGGGCTGGGACCGCTCACGGTTCTGCTCATCATCACCGCGCTGTGCGTGGTCGAGGCGACCCTGCTGATCGGTTCCCTGGTGCCGGGCGAACTGGTGGTCATCGCGGGCGCGGTGGCGCTGGGGCCGGAGTACTTCCCGCTGGTGGCCATCGCCGCCGGCCTTGGCTCGCTGCTCGGCCAGACCGGCGGCTACCTGCTGGGCCGCGGCACCGGCGGCCGGATCAGGTACAGCTGGGCCGGGCGCAAGCTGGGCGAGCACCGCTGGGCCCGGACCGAGGCACTGGTCAACCAGGCAGGCCCGAGCATGATGATCGCGGTCCGGTTCGTCGCGGTCGGGCACACCCTGGCGCCGATCCTGGCCGGCGCGATGCGGGTGCCGCCGCGCCGGTTCTTCTTCCTCGCCGCGGTCAGCTCGATCGGCTGGGCAGGCGTGTGGGCGCTGCTCGGCCTGTTCGCCAGCAGCCTCGGTCAGGCGATGGACAGCCAGCTGATGGCCCTGGCGCTGGGCGTCGCCGGCATGGTCGTGGCCGGGATCCTGCTCACCAGGGCCGCCAACAAGGCCCTGCCGGTCGAGGTCAGTGGTCGTAGCTAGTCACCTGGATGTTGACCACGTTGTTGGTGTGGTTCTGCTCGGAGCGGCGGTGGCCGTCCGCCGTCACCGGGATGAAGGTGTGCGAGGTGCTGCCGTCCGTCACCCCGCTCACCCTGATCTTGGGCAGGCTCTGCCCGTGCTCCAGGTTTACCTGGTTCATGCAGAAGAACGACCAGGACTCCGCGGGCTCGGGCACGCAGTCCCAGCCCTCGCCGGTGGCGGTCAGCTTCAGACCCTTGATCCTGGGCGCGTGCACCGCGCCCACGCTGCCGGCCTCCGTGCCCAGGTTGGTCACGGTCAGCTCGAAGTTGAACGCCTCCCCGTTGTAGGCCTGGATCTCGGTGACGTTGCTGGCCATCGCGATGTCGTACTGCAGTGCGGGCGCGGCGCTGGCGACCGGCGCCGTGACGGCGAGCACGGTCAGTCCGACCGCGGTGAGGGCGAGCTTGCGCATGTGGGTTCCTCCCAGTGAGTGGATCTAGCTACCCAGCACATTCACGCACAAACGGGCCGTCAGGTTGCCCGGTATCCGGGACACGGGTCGACGCGGGCCGATGATCGTGCCAGAATCGGCGACGTGGCTCACCGCGCGTTCTATTTTTTCTACGGGTACCGGACTCCGGCACCCGTGGTCAGCTGACGCCAGCCGAACCACGACCGATGCCCCGGAGTCCTTGGACCCGGGGCTTTGTGCTGCGGGGACCGGGATAGCCGGGTCAGATGACCCGAGCAGATGAGGATCACCATGAACGCCGCGCTCGACAGCGACTCACAGCCCACCAGCACCGACGGCGACATCAGCGCACTGCGCGAGGAGATCGACCACCTCGACGCGGAGATCCTGCGGTTGATACAGCGTCGGACCCAGGTCTCCCAGACCATCGGCGCCGCGCGGATGGCCGCGGGCGGGCCCAAGATCGTGTACAGCCGGGAGATGGCGGTGCTGGCGCGCTTCCGCGAACTCGGCCCCGAGGGCAAGGAGCTGGCCATGATCCTGCTCCGCCTTGGCCGCGGCCGCCTCGGGCGCTAGAGCTGTGTCGATTGGCGTGCTCCGCACGCTGGATTTTTCGCTCTAAGTCGCCTTGTCGTGCATCCGCCGCACGCGAAGCAAGCTTCGGATGCGTCGGACGCACGACAAGGCAACGCGAAAAATCGGTACCCCGCCGCTGGTGAAGAGCCCGCCGTGTCGCTGCGCGCCACGCCTTTTCGCAACAAGTGGACGGGGGAGGCCGCGGCCTCCTCGGGCGTTAGAGGTCCCAGTGTTCGTGTAGCGCCGACCGCACCTGGTTCAGATCGGCTGTGGTGCGGTCGGGGTTTCGCGCTGAATCGTCCGGCAGGTAGGCCAGTGGGTCGGCCAGCAGGGGTTCGGTGTGGCCGAGCAGGCCCTCGATGAGGGCGTGCAGGCACAGGGCCGCGTAGCCGCGCAGGTAGCCGCCCTCCTGGGTGAGGACCGGGCCGTGGCCGGTCAGTTCGCCGGCCAGCGCCGCCACGCGGCCGCCGATCCAGCGGTAGCCGGCGGCGGTCAGGTTGTGCCTGCCGTTCGGGTCGAAGGTGGAGCCGTCGAAGCCGGAGGCGCCCAGCAGCAGGGTGGGGCGGAACTGGCGGAGCACGGGTTCGGCGATCTCGGTGAAGGCCCGGCGGTAGGCCGCATCGCCCGCGCCGAGGGACAGTTCGATGTTGACGTTGTGGCCGGTGCCGACCTCCGCTGGCGCGCCGGTCTGCGGGTGCGCCTGGCCCCAGCGGCCGTGCCGCATGTGCACCGAGATGGTGAGCACCCTGGGGTCGTCGTAGAAGGTCTCCTGGGTGCCGTTGCCGTGGTGCACGTCCCAGTCCAGGATCGCCACCCGCTCGACGCCGCCGGCCAGCGCGTGTGCGGCGGCCACGGCCACGTTGTTCACCAGGCAGTAGCCGTCGGCCTGGGTGGGCTGGGCGTGGTGGCCGGGTGGGCGGACCAGGGCGTAGGCGGTGCTCGACCGGCCGGACAGGACTGCCTCGGTGGCGGCGATGGCGGTGCCCGCGGCGGCGCGGACCGCGTCCCAGGAACCGGGGCCGACGACGGTGTTCTCCTCGATCGCGACCAGCTCGCCGGTCGAGCAGGCCGCTTGGAGGTCGGTCAGGTAGGCGGGGGTGTGCACGGCGGTCAGTTCGGCGGGGGTGGCGTGCCTGCCCTGGTGCCAGCGCAGGGCGCCGGCGACCGGGCCGTGCTGGAGGGCGTGCCGGAAAGTGCGTAGCCGGGCCGCGTTCTCCGGATGTGGTTCGGGCTCGTCCAGCCAGTCCCAGCGGCCGGGCAGTTCCCACAGGCCTGCACCGGTGTCGTGTGCCAGGCAGTCCGGGTGCCAGTAGACGTCGATCACCGGGGGAGCATTTCAGGGATGTCACCGATGCCGCCGCCGTTTTACCGGCGCACACTGGGCCTATGCATCTCATCGCTGTTCTCGTCGCGCTTGTCGCCTTGCTAGCCGCGCTGGGCAACGGCGGCTACCTGGCCATGCTGAAGTCCGCCGCCGCCAAACGGGCCGGTGGCGAACCGGTCGTGCACTACGTGCAGGAGCGGATGCCCAAGGTCGGGATCACCGTCGTGCTCGCCGTGCTGGCGCTGGTGATGACCTCCGGTGGGTTCATCCTGGACGTGCTGGCCGTCGTGGTCGCCGCCGGCGCCGGGGCCACCGCCGCCAAGGAGCTGCGTTCCACTCACGAGCGGTATGGCAAGGCAAGCTGATCTTGCTCCCGGGCGGGTGGAATACACCCGTCCGGGTATCACTCCGGGTAGTTAGAGGGACCCGGAGCGCAACCAGATGGCGGGACACCTACCCTGGGTGAGATGGCTCACGGACCCGCTCTCGACGACCACGACATCACCCGCGCCCTGGTCGTCGCAGCTCACCCAGACGACGTCGACTTCGGCGCCGCCGGGACGGTGGCCGCCTGGATCAAGGCGGGCGTCGACGTCGCCTACTGCCTGTGCACCTCCGGCGAGGCGACCGGCGATCTGGCCACCCCGCGCGCGGACATCGCCGACCTGCGCGAACAGGAACAGCGCGCGGCCGCCGAGATCGTCGGCGTGACCAACCTGTACTTCCTGCGGCACCCGGACGGCCGGGTCGTGCCGGGGCTCGCCCTGCGCCGCGACATCACCAGGGTGATCCGCACCTTCCGGCCGGACCGGGTGCTCACCTGGTCGCCGGAGATCAACTGGGACCACATCGTCACCTCGCACCCTGACCACCGCGCCGCGGGTGAGGCCACCCTGGCCGCGGTCTACCCGGACGCCCGCAACCCGCACGCCTACCCCGAGCTGCTCACCCAGGAAGGGCTCCAGCCCTGGACGGTGCGCGAGCTGTGGCTGGCCGACGGGCCCCGGCAACGACGCAACCACGCCGTCGACATCACCGACCTGATGCCCCTCAAGCTGGCGGCGCTGCGCGCGCATCAGTCACAGACCGGAGGAATGGCGGGGCTCGAGGAGCAGCTCCGCGGCGAGTTCGCCAACCAGGCGAACTACGCCGGCCTGCCCGTCGGCAGGCTCGCCGAGACGTTCCAGGTGGTCAACACGGCATAGGCGGGAAACCGCCCTGCTGGGGCGAAAGAGGTCAGCGAGATGAACAGCGGACAGGGGCCCCCTGAGCGGTACCGGCCACGCCACGGCCGGCACCGCCCGGAAGCCAACGCGCTGTCCTGGACGCCGGAGGTGTCGCGGCCGGAGCCGCCACCCCTGGTGGACCCGGTGGCCGACACCGCGCCGCCCGGTCTGCGCAAGTTCGACCTCGGCATGGTCCCGGCCTCGGTCACGCCCCCGCGCACCTGGAAGCGGGCGGCCTGGTTCGCCGGGCTGTCCTCGGCCACCGTGCTGCTGGTGCTGGTCGCCGCGGCCACCGCGCTGGTCAGTCCGGGCGGGGACGACCAGCTCGACGCGCTGCCCGGTTATCCCAGTGACATGGTGCTGCCCGAGGGCAGCAGGTCCGGCACGCCGAAGCCGACCGTCAGCAGTGGCGCCCGCGCGGGCAGCCGCACGCCCAGCGCCGGGCCCAAGTCGCCGCGCACCTCCGGCACGCCGTCCGGACCGGCCCGGCTCACCGGGGGCGAGAGCAAGGCGGGCAGCAGCACCTCGCAGCCGCCGGTGACCACGGTGACCAACGACCGGGCCGTGCCCCTGGTCCCGGTGGACAAGCTGGCCGGGCAGACCATGGCCTTCTTCGCCGTGCTGCCCGAGGACCCGCAGCGCGCGTTCGAGGCGCTGACCGGCCCGGCGATCAAGGACAGCGGCTTTCCCGCCTTCCAGCAGCGCTTCGACAACCTCCAGCGGGTCGAGGTCAAGACCATCCAGGTCGATCCGGGCCGCGGGGTGACCACCTCGGTGGTGGAGGTGCAGGCCAAGGACGGGTCGCTGAGCACCCAGCAACGCGAGCTTGTGTTCACCGTGGCCGAGGTGCCATTGGTCAACGGCGAACGGCTGGTGTCCGCCGCCGAACGGTGAGCCCGGACCTCAGCCGGACTCAACGCACGCAGTGACCATTCATCCGTTCGACTGGCTTTTTTCGACCGCTTGTCGACTCGAACGGGTGAACTGTGGCCAGTCGCTGGCTCCCGCTGCCGATGTGACGGTACGAGTCCTGACGACCACAGAACGTACGGAGGCCACCACCGTGGAGCGTTCGACGACTGGTCGTCGGCACCACCGTGCCGGATCAGTCACCGTGGCGGATCTGATCAGGCAGCAGCCCTGCCCGGTCCGGATCCCGCCACGCGAGGTAGTCGAGACCGAGGAATTCGTCGACGAGCTGCTCGGCGAGGAGACGACCGTGACGGTCGCCCCGCCGCAGCCGGTAGAGCGCACCAAGCGCTCGACCCGGCTGATCGGCATGCTCATCGGCGCCATCGTGCTCACCGGCGCGGTCACCGCCGCCTCGGCGATCACCTCGAACAACTGGACCAGCCCGCAGGCGAGCCCGGCCCCGGTGCAGCGGGCGACCGAGCTGACCGGCGCCATGGTGCTGCGGCCCGACCTGCTCACCGCCGAACTCGTCAGCTCGCGCACCTCGCAGCGGGCTCCAGCGGCGCAGACCCCGGCCCCGGTGGCCGGGGTGCTGGTGGCCGAGGCGACCAGCTCGCCGCTGGCCGTGCGGCCCGGCAAGCCGGTGGTGACCACCACGCCGGTGGCCCAGCGCACCGCGACCACCCAGCCGCCCGCGCAGGGCTTGAACACCCCGGCCGGCGTGGTCAAGGAGTTCTACCAGCGGCTCGGCCAAAAGCAGCCGGAGACCGCGGCCGGGCTGCTGACCCCGAACCTGCTCGGCGACCTGGCCGCCTTCATCCGGTCCTGGACCGAGCTGCGCCAACTGGAGCTGAAGGAGACCGAGACCCGGCCGGACGGCTCGGTGCTCGCGGTGGTCCGGTTCCAGCAGGCCGACGGGAGCTGGCTGCACGTCGAGCAACTGCTCCGGCTGGCCAACTCGGTGCCCATGCGGATCACCGGCGCCGAGCTGCTTTCAGCCCAGCGCGGTTAGGCCATTAGGCCGAAGATTGCGCATAAGTTCACCCGAATTGGTGGCACACAACACCTCAAGTCCGGTATCTCAACCCCGTTGAGAAGCTCCCCGGCCGGAAGGTGATCGCGGTGCGCAAGGGCAGTTCACGGGATACCGAGTCCCAGATCCTGGTGACCGACCTGCTCCGCAGGGAGGGCCAGACGCCCAAGGCGGAACGCCGCCCGAAGACGGGGCTGCGGGTGCTCGGCGCGGCCGCGGGTGTCGCGGTGCTGTGCGGCACGGTGGCACTGGGCATCACCTACGCGACCTACGAGGACGGCCCCAAGACGCCGGCCGCGGCGCAGCAGAACCTCTCCGGCATCGTCGGCGGCAAGGCGCTCTCGCCGAACGCGATCAACGCGCAGACCGGCCAGGAGGGCGGCGGCGAGCAGCCCGGCGGCGGCACCGGTGGCGACCAGCCCGGCGGCCAGGGTTCCAACGGCGGCAACGGCGGTCAGGGTGGTCAGGGCGGCCAGCAGGGCGGCGCCGGGACCGGCGGCGGTCAGCAGGGCGGCAACGGCGGCACCGGCAACGGTGGCGGTCAGCAGGGTGGCAACCCCGGCGGCGGCAGCACCGACCCCGCGCCCACCGGCGGCCAGACCAGCCAGACCGGCGTCCCGGCCACCAGCGCGGGCAAGCCGACCTCCAGCGCGCCCAAGCCCACCTCGGCCGCGCCCACCAGCAGCAAGAGCGGCGGGATCCTGGACCCGATCCTGGATCCGATCCTCGGCCTGCTGGGCAAGGCGCCCGACCAGCCCGAGCAGGCCTTCGCGATGCTCGCCCCGGAGATGCGCGGCGGCGGCGTCGAGGAATTCAAGGCCGACTGGGCCGGGGTCGAATCGGCCACCGTCGCCGAGTCCCGCGCCGACGGCGTGGACGCGGCCGTGGTGACCGTGGACTACCGCTGGAAGGACGGCCGCACCCTGCGGGTCGAGCAGCGGATGACCGTGGACAAGGTCCAGCGGAAAATCACCAACGCCAAGGTTCTGTCCAGCAAAGGGCGTTGACCAGCACTGATGGCATTACCTCCAGGAGCGGCTGCACCCGTGTTGACCAGCCGCAAGTCAACCCGTCCGGGTGATACCCCTAACCTAGGAGGCGTGACCGACACCGGGACCCGGGCTGACGAGCGCCGCTGGCACGCCCCGATCCTGCCGGTGCGCAGGACGGAGGAGCTGTGAGCGACGAAGGCCGCCTGGTCTCCGGGCGCTACCGACTCACCAGGCGGATCGGCGCCGGTGCGATGGGTGTCGTCTGGCAGGCCAAGGACGAACGTCTCCAGCGGGTCGTGGCGGTCAAGCAGTTGCTGCTCCAGCCCAACCTGGAGCACTCCGAGGCCGAGGAGGCCAAGCAGCGGGCGATGCGCGAGGGCCGGATCGCGGCCCGGTTGCAGCACCCCAACGCGATCGGCGTCTTCGACGTGGCCGAGGACGACGGCGCGCCGTGGCTGGTGATGGAGTACCTGCCCTCCCGCAGCCTGGCCGCGGTGGTCAGCGACGAGGGTCCGCTGCCGCCGCGTGAGGTCGCCCGGATCGGCGCGCAGGTCGCGCTGGCGCTGTGGGCGGCGCACCAGGCCGGGATCGTGCACCGGGACGTCAAGCCCGGCAACATCCTGATCGGCGACGACGGCACGGTGAAGATCACCGACTTCGGCATCTCCCGTGCTCAGGGCGATGTCACGGTGACCCGCACCGGCATGCTCGCCGGCACCCCGGCCTACCTGGCCCCCGAGGTGGCCAAGGGCTACGAGCCGGGCGCGCCCTCGGACGTGTTCTCGCTGGGCTCCACGCTGTACGCGGTGGTCGAGGGCGAGCCGCCGTTCGGGCTGAACGAGAACACCCTGGCGCTGCTGCACTCGGTGGCCGCCGGCGTGGTCCGGCCGCCGCAGATGGCCGGTCCGCTGACGCCGGTGCTGATGCACCTGCTCCGGCCGCAGCCGAACGACCGCCCCAACATGACGCAGGCGAGCGAAGCCCTCTCCGCGGTGTCCGTGGGGCGGCAGAGCGCACTCAGCACGCCTCCGGGCGGCTGGGCCACCGTGGTGACGCCGACCACCCAGCTGCCCAACGGGCCGTCCGCGCCGACCCAGTCGATGCCGCCCGCCCTGCAGTCGCACCCGCAGGCGTTGCAGTCGCCCCGGCTGCACCAGGGTTCCGGCCCGCACCTCCAGAACCAGCAGCCGATGACCCGGCTGGACGCGCGTCCGCTCTCCGACGCGCCGATGACCAGGGTGGGCCCGCCCACCCCGCCGCCGCGCCCGCACCCGGCCACCAGCACCGGCGGCCGTCCGATCGGCCCTGGCGGCCCGGTCAAGAGCGCGCCGCCCCCGCCGCCGGAGCGCTCGCGGCGCAAGACGATCCTGCTGGCCGCCGCGGCGGTGGTGGTCGCGGCGCTGGTCGGCGTGCTGATCGCGAACTACGCGTTCGACTACAACACCGGCAACGCGGGCACCCAGACCTCGAACGTGGTGGTCCCGCAGACCACCGCCTCGGCCACGAAGAAGACCACGCCGAAGAAGACCACCGCCGAGTCCACCTCCAGCAGCACCACCACCAGCACCACGACCACCTCGGCCGTGCCGACGCTGGCGCCGGAGGACATGGTCTCGGAGGTCAAGAAGTACTACGCGCTGCTGCCCGACCGGGCGGAGGCCGCGTGGCAGCGGCTGGGCCCGGCCATGCAGCAGAAGACGCCGTTCGCCTCGTACAAGAAGTTCTGGGACGACATCAAGGACGTCGAGGTCGGTGACGTCACCGCGCAGGGCAAGGACAAGGTGCGGGTGCAGCTGACCTACACCAAGAAGAACGGCGAGCAGAACGAGTCCTCCGAGACCCGGGTGCTCACCATGATCCCCAACGCCGACACCGGCACCGCCCAGATCAACGGCGACCAGCGCACCGGCGGCGGCAGCAACTAGCCCGGCGCTACCGGGCGGCCGTGCGCGCGGCCGTCTGGAGCGCGCCGAGCAGGGCACGCAGCACCGGGCGGCCGGCGTCGGCGGTGCGCACCGCGGCGTAGATCCGGCGCACCGGCTCCGGGTTGCGGACCTTGCGCACCAGCACGCCGGGGTGCACCGCGCCCAGGCCCAGTTTGGGCACCAGGGTCAGGCCGAGTCCGGCCGCGGCGAAGCCCTGCGCGGTGGGGAAGTCGTCGGACTCGACCACGAAGCAGGGGCTGAATCCGGCGCTGGCGCAGGCTTCCAGCACCGCCTTCCGGCAGGGTCCGCTGGTGGCCATGCTGTCGACCAGGGGTTCGCTGCCCAGGTCGGCCAGGTCGATGACCCGTTTCGCGGCCAGCCGGTGCCCCTTGGGCAGGACCAGCCGGTAGGGATCGTCGAAGAGGTGGGTGAGCGCGATGCCGGGCACCGCGGGCTCGTCGTCGAAGACCACCACCACGGCCAGGTCGGACCGGCCGGCGATCACCTCGGCCAGGGGGCTGTCCGGGTCCTTGAGGGTCAGGTCGAGCCGGACCGTGGGGTGTTCCCGGCGGAAGGCGGCGACCGCGGGCGGGACCAGGGCGGCGCCCGCGGTGGCGAAGAAGCTGACGCCGAGCCGTCCGGTGCGGCCCTCGCGCAGGTCGGCCAGGGAGCGTTCGGCCTCGGCGAGCTGGGCGGTGATCACCCCGGCGTGGTCGGCGAGCAGCCTGCCCGCCGCGGTGGGGCGCACGCCGCGGCCGGACTTCTCCAGCAGCGGCAGGCCTGCCTCGCGTTCCAGCGCGGTGATCTGCTGGCTGATCGCCGAGGGCGTGTAACCCAGGTTGGTGGCCGCGGCGGTGACCGAACCGCTGGTCACCACGGCACGGAGGACTCGCATCCGGCGCACGTCGAGCATGGTTCGACTGTACAGATTCGCTAAAGGGTCGTGTAGAAGTATTCACTTGTGCTGACAGGTTGCGGAGCGCACCGTTGTTGACGTGACATCCAAGGGCAATCTGGTGCGGTTGGGCCTGCTGGCGCTGTTCTGGGGCTCCAGCTTCCTGTGGATCAAGTTCGCGCTGACCGGGTTCTCCCCGGTGCAGATCGTGCTGATCCGGGTGGGGCTGGGGGCGCTGGTGCTGCTCGCGGTGGTGCGGGTGCAGCGGCTCCGGCTGCCGCGCGGCGGGCGGCTGTGGGGTCACCTGGTGGTGGCCGCCTTCTTCAGCAACGTGCTGCCGTTCACCCTGTTCGGCATCGGCGAGCTGACCGTGGACTCGGGCATGGCCGGCGTGCTCAACGCCACCGTGCCGCTGTGGACGGTGCTGCTCGGCCTGGTGGTCGGCCAGGAACGGCGGATCAGTGTGATCAGGGCGATCGGCCTGGCGATCGGGTTCGCCGGCACGCTGGTGATCTTCGCCCCGTGGCAGGGCGCGACCTCGGAACTCGGCGGCGCGCTGGCGATCACCGCGGCCGCGGTGAGCTATGGCATCGGCGCGCTGTACATGGCCCGGTTCCTGGCGGGTGAGGGGCTGCCGCCGGTGGTGGTCTCGGCCGCGCAGATGATCTCGGCCACCGCGCTGATCACGCTGGCGGTGCCCTTCGCCGGGCTGCAGCCGGTGCACCTGAGCTTCGCCTCGGTGGGTGCGGTGACCGTGCTCGGCGTGCTGGGCACCGGGATCGCCTTCATCTTCTTCTACCGGCTGATCGCCGACGAGGGCCCGACCAGCGCGACCACCGTGGCCTACCTGATGCCGCTGGTGTCGGTGCTGCTGGGCGCGCTGGTGCTGCAGGAAGAAATCGGACTCCGGGTGGTGCTGGGCATGGTCGTGGTGCTCGCCGGGGTCATGCTGGCCCGGCGCCAGCCGAAGGTGGCCGCCGCCGCACCGGAACCACTGCCGGTGCCCACGGCGGCCACCGCCGGGAAATGAGCGGTGCGGCCCGGCGCTCGCCGCCGGGCCGTGCCGGTCAGACCAGGCGGCGGTCGGAGGCCCAGCGGGACAGCTCGTAGCGGTTGGACAGCTGGGTCTTGCGCAGCACGCTGGACACGTGCGTCTCCACCGTCTTGATCGAGATGAACAGCTCCGAGGCGATTTCCTTGTACGCGTAGCCCCTGGCCAGCAGGCGCAGCACATCGCGTTCGCGCGGGGTGAGCAGGTCCAGCTCGGGGTCGCGGATCGGGGCGGCGCCCGGCCGGTCGGCGAAGGCGTCCAGCACGAAGCCGGCCAGCCGCGGGGAGAAGACCGCGTCGCCCTCGCGCACCCGGCAGACCGCGTCCACGAGTTCGCGGCCGGAGATGGTCTTGGTGACGTAGCCGCGGGCGCCGTTGCGGATCACCGCGATGACGTCCTCGGCCGCGTCGGAGACGCTGAGCGCGAGGAAGACCACGTCCGGGAAGGCCTTGCGGGCGCGGCGCAGCACCTCGTTGCCGCCGCCGTCGGGCATGTGCACGTCCAGCAGCACCACGTCCGGGCGGAAGTGCCCGATGCCGGCGACCGCCTCGCCGACCGATCCGGCCTCGCCGACCACCTCGACCTCGGCGTGCGCCTCCAGTTCGGCGCGCACGCCCGCGCGGAAGAGCGCGTGGTCGTCGACCAGGAAGACCCTGACCGGTCCCTTGGCCTCCGCCGGTGTCCCGGTGCTCTCGACCTCTTCGCTCACGTCCGTGCCTCCTTGCTCGCCCTGGGCATCTCGAGCTGGATCTCGGTGCCCTCACCGGGCGCGGTGCGCACGCGCACCTTCCCGCCGTTGCGCTCCATCCTGCCGTGAATCGAGTCGGCGAGCCCGTGCCGGTCGGCCGGGACCGCCTCCGGGTCGAATCCGGCGCCCCGGTCGCGCACGAAGACGTAGACCACCTCGGGCTCGACCTCGGCGTACACGCTGACCTCGCCGACCCCGGCGTGTTTGGCCGCGTTGACCGCGGCCTCGCGGGCGGCCTGCACCAGCGCGGCCAGCTGGTCATCCAGCGGGCAGTCGCCGACCACCACCTGCTGCACCCGGATGGCGAAGGTGTCCTCGACCTGGCCGCAGGCGATGGCCACCGCGTCGGCCAGGCTCTCCCCGGCCACGCCGTGCGCGGGTTCCTCGGTCTCGGGAACGGCGGTGCCGCGGCCGTAGCCTGCCGGGCCGTAGAGCCAGTTCCGCAGCTGGCGTTCCTGGCCGCGGGCCAGCCTGCTGACCTCGCGCGGGTTGTCCGACTGCTTGAGGATCAGGGCGAGGGTCTGCAGCACGGAGTCGTGCAGGTGGGCGGCGATCTCGGCGCGTTCCTCGGTGCGGATGCGCGCGCGGCGCTCCTCGTTCAGGTCGCGGACCAGGCGCAGCCACCAGGGCACGGTGAGCACGCCGACGCCGAGCAGGGTGGTGATCACGGCCAGCACGGCCAGCTGGGCCTGGTTCAGGTCCACGCTGCCGACTAGGAAGAACACGATGCCCGCGGTGGCGAACAGGATGCCTGCGCCCATCCGGAGCACGGCCATCCGGCCGCCCTGGCCGAGCATCCCGGACTTGGCCGAGTCCCGCCAGCGCCGTTTCTGCGCCTCGTCGGCCTCCCGCCAGACCAGGGCGGCACCGGCCAGCGCCACGCCCAGCGGGCCGACCACCCAGCCGCTGATCGCACCGCTCCACATGCTCAGCGCGAGCGCCATGGCCAGGCCGATGGCGATCACGCCGATGGCCTGCTGGCGCTGCACCGGGGTGTCGGTCTGCGGTTCGGCCCCGGCCATCCGCTGCGGCACCAGCAGCCACAGCAGGCCGTAGGCGAGCACGCCCGAGCCGGCGAAGGCGACCAGCACGGTGAAGGCGACCCGCACCCACAGCACGTTGACGCCGAGGTGCTCGGCGAGGCCGCCGGCGACCCCGGCGAGGATGCGGCCGTTGCGGCGGCGGTACATGCGCAGCGGGAGCACCATGGTGGCCTCGCCCGTGATCACGGGCGGCTGGCCCACGCCGCTGCGGTCGGTGCTGCCCGACGTGGCCTGGGAGTTCACCATGGCATGGTCACACGCGGGTGGCAGGGCCCGCATCGGGGCGGAACCCGGAGACCAGGCCTCGGGGTGAGGTCGGGGGGCTTCCCTGATGTGGCGGAGCGGGCGGATGACCGAAGCTGTTCATCGTGAGCGGGACGGACGGAAACATGCGCGTCGAGGAGACGCTGCGCGACCTGTGGTCGTCGCGGCCACGGCGGCCCAAGGACGATCGCAAGATCGCCGGGGTGGCCGCCGCGATCGGCAATCGCTATGCGATCGATCCGGTCGTGATCCGGGTCGGACTCGTGGTGACGGCGGTGTACGGCGGCATCGGGTTGATCATCTACCTGGCCGGGTGGCTGTTGCTGCCTGGTCCGGAGGACCGGGTCTCCCCGCTGGAGTCGCTGCTCGGGCGGGGCCACAGCGCCACGCCCAAGGTGCTGACACTGCTGTTGCTCTTTGGCATGCTGCCCGCCTTCGGCTGGGCGGCCACCACCTTCATCGGCGGCATCTTCGCACTGGTCCTGGTGGTCGGACTGGCCTACCTGCTGCACCGCAGCCGCGGCAAGACGCCCGCGCCGCCACCCGCGGCGAGCTTCATGCCGCCGCCGATGCCGCCCTTCCCCGCACCGGAGACGACCAGGTACCCGGCCGCGCCGGAACAGCCGACCATGGACCTGCGGACCCCGCCGCCCGCGGCCCCGGAGACCTCGGCCGCTCCGGAGCCCCAGCACACCGTTGACCTGGGCATCCACCAGGAGCAGGTGACCAGCCGGGTCGAGCCGGTGGCCGGGACGAGCACCCAGGCCGCGGACGCGCCGGTGACCGGAACGACCGCAGGGCACCCGGCGGAGTCGCCGCAGGTCACCCAGTCGATCAGCACGCCGGAGACCCCGGAGGCACAGGCCCGCCGCGAGCAGCTGCCCGCGCCGAGCTTCCCGCCGGTGACCTACCCGGCCGTGACCTACCCGGCCACGGGCACCCCGCCGCAGTGGGACCCGCTGGGCGCCGCGCCGTTCGCCTGGGACCTGCCGGAGCCGCGCCGCACCACCGAGGTGGAGGCCGAGCCGGAACCCAAGCGCAAGACCAGGGTCACCGCGGTGACGCTGGCGCTGGCCTTCATCGTGGGCAGCGTGTCCGGCATCCTGGCCGGGCTGGTGCCCTGGTTCACCGCACCGCACGTGGCGGGCATGGTGGTCGCGGTGCTGGCCATCGGCACCATGGTCGGGGCCTTCCGCGGTGGCGGCAGGCTGCTGGTGGTGCTGGGCTTCCCGGTGGCCATCGTGGCGATCGGGCTGACCGCCTCGCAGTACTGGACGCAGACCGTCGGCGACCGGAACTACCGGATCACCTCGGTCAGTCAGCTGGAGCCGACCTACCGGCTCGGCGCGGGCTCGATCGAGCTGGACCTGAGCGCGCTGGACCTGAACGACCCCAAGGTCAACGCGAGCACCAGCATCGTGGTGGGCGCGGGCACTATCCAGGTGATCGTGCCCAAGAACGTGGACCTCGACCTCTTCTGCAAGTCCGCGATCGGCTCGGTCCAGTGCCTGGGCAACGAGCGCGACGGCGGCGGCGAGGTCAAGGTGGACGACAACGGGGTCGACGGCCCCGGCGGCGGCAAGTTGCGGCTGCGCGCGGAAGTGCAGGGACCGGGAAGCGTGGAGGTGCACCGTGTCGGCTGAACAGCAGACCGAACGCAAGCCGAAGGCAAGCCTGTTCATGGTGTTGTTCGGGCTGTGCGGCCTCGGTGTCGCCGCCTACGCGCTCACCGACGGGGTCATCTGGCAGGTGGTGGACGTGCGCTGGGCGATCGCCGCCATCGCGTTGTTCATCGGGCTGGCACTGCTCGGGAACTCCCTGCGTCCACGCAGGTAGGAGACCTGCCGGAAATCAAATCGATACTGAATTCACGTTTGACCCGATTGCGTCGCCCCGGTGGTTTCTTCCCACCGGAGCGGCGCATTCGGCTTTTTCGATCCATATCTGTATTAATAGCGGGGTGAAGACGCCGCCAGCCCTGCACGGAATCGGCCGCCCCACCCTGGAAGACGTGGCCGCGGTGGCGGGCGTGTCCCGCGCGACCGTGTCCCGGGTGATCAACGACTCGCCCCGGGTGAGCCCGGAGGCGCGCGAGTCGGTGCACGCCGCGGTCCGCCAGCTCGGGTACGTGCCGAACAAGGCGGCCCGGACGCTGGTCACCCGGCGCACCGAGGCGATCGCGCTGGTGCTCTCGGAGGGGGAGAACAAGGTCTTCGACGACCCGCACTTCGCCACGGTGGTGCGCACCGCCACCGAGGAGCTGGCCGCGATGGACACCCAGATGGTGCTGATGCTGACCCAGGACGAGACCACGCACGCCAGGGTGCTGCGCTTCCTCGGCGGCGGGCACGTGGACGGCGCGCTGCTGCTGGCCCCGCACAAGCAGGACCCGCTGCCGGAGGCGGTGGCCAACCTGCCCATCCCGGTGGTCTTCGGCGGCAAGCTGTGGCTGCCCGAGGACGGTCTGCACCTGGTGGACAACGACAACGTGGGTGGCGCCCGGATGGCCACCGAGCATCTGCTCGGCCTCGGCCGCCGGACCGTGGTGACCATCACCGGCCCGTCCGATGAGAAGGCCGCGCTGGATCGGCTGGCCGGCTGGCAGCAGGCGATGAGCGCGGATCAGGACCGGGTCGCGCGGCTGAGCGCCTGCGGTGAGTTCACCCGGCAGGGCGGCGAGCAGGCCATGCGGGAACTGCTGGCCAGGGTGCCGGAGCTGGACGGGGTGTTCGCGGCGAACGACCTGATGGCCGACGGCGCGCTGCGGGCCCTGCGCGCGGAGGGCAGGCGGGTGCCGGAGGAGATCGCGGTGATCGGCTTCGACGACCAGCCCGCGGTGGCCCCGCTGTCCGACCCGCCGCTGACCACCATCCGCCAGCACCCCGGCGAGCAGATGCGCCGGATGGTGCAGATCCTGCTCCGCCTGGTCGCAGGCGAGGACGTGCCGCCCGGCCGGGAGATCCTGCCGACCGAACTGATCCGCCGCGCCTCCGCCTGACCCGCCCACAACGGCCAACACCCCGTACAAGAACGGCCAACACTCCGGGTGGTTTTAGCTGCTGCCGGAGTGTTGGCCGTTGTGGGACGGGGTGTTGGCCGTTATGGGGCGGTCACTCCCACTCGATGGTGCCTGGGGGCTTGCTGGTGACGTCGAGGACGACCCGGTTGACGTCGTTGACCTCGTTGGTGATGCGGGTGGAGATGCGTTCCAG
Source organism: Crossiella sp. CA198 (assembly GCF_052078295.1). Classification (NCBI taxonomy): domain Bacteria; kingdom Bacillati; phylum Actinomycetota; class Actinomycetes; order Pseudonocardiales; family Pseudonocardiaceae; genus Crossiella; species Crossiella sp. CA198. Next base: position 120,056 of record NZ_JBQJIM010000017.1, on the reverse strand, counting down.
GACGTCGTAGGGCAGGCGGGTCCAGTCCGCGGTCATCGCGTCCTCGCTGGAGACCGGGCGCAGCACCACCGGGTGGCCGTAGGTGCGGCCGTCGCCCTGCACGCCCACCGAGCGCACGTCGGCCAGCAGCACCACCGGGCACTGCCAGATGGTGCGGTCCAGACCGGCCGCGGTCAGCTCCTCGCGGGCGATGGCATCCGCCGCGCGCAGCAGGTCCAGGCGGGCCGCGGTGACCTCGCCGATGATCCGGATGCCCAGGCCCGGTCCGGGGAAGGGCTGGCGGTGCACGATGACCTCCGGCAGGCCCAGCTCCAGGCCGACCCGGCGCACCTCGTCCTTGAACAGCGCGCGCAGCGGTTCGACCAGCTTGAACTGGAGATCCTCCGGCAGGCCGCCCACGTTGTGGTGGCTCTTGATGTTGGCCGCGCCGGTGCCGCCGCCGGACTCCACCACATCCGGGTACAGGGTGCCCTGGACCAGGAAGTCGTAGTGCTCGCCGGACTGGCCTGCCTCGGTCTGCAGATCGCTCGCGGCCTGCTCGAAGACCCGGATGAACTCGCGGCCGATGATCTTGCGCTTCTCCTCCGGGTCGGTGACCCCGGCCAGCGCGGTGAGGAACCGCTCGCGCGCGTCCACGGTGACCAGGCGGACGCCGGTGGCGGCCACGTAGTCCCGCTCGACCTGGCCCCGCTCACCAGCGCGCAGCAGCCCGTGGTCGACGAAGACGCAGGTGAGCCGGTCGCCGATGGCCCGGTTCACCAGTGCGGCGGCCACCGCGGAGTCGACCCCGCCGGAGAGGCCGCAGATGGCCTTGCCGTCGCCGACCTGGGCGCGGATCAGCGCGACCTGCTCGTCCACGATCGAGGAGGTGGTCCACTGCGGCCGCACGCCCGCGATCTCGTGCAGGAAGCGGCGCAGCACCTCCTGGCCGTGCGGGGAGTGCATGACCTCGGGGTGGTACTGGACCCCGGCGAAACGGCGCTCGACGTTCTCGAAGGCCGCGACCGGCGCGCCGGTGCTGGTGGCGGTGACGGTGAAGCCCTCGGGGGCCTTGGTCACGCAGTCGCCGTGGCTCATCCACACCGGGTGGTGGCCGGGCAGGTCCTCGTGCAGCACCCCGCCGTCCTCGGCGATGGTCAGCTCGGTGCGGCCGTACTCCCTGGTGCCGGTGTGTTCGGTGGCCCCGCCGAGGGCGACCGCCATGGCCTGGAAGCCGTAGCAGATGCCGAACACCGGGATGCCTGCCTCGAACAGCTTCGGGTCGACCTGCGGGGCGCCGTCCTCGTACACGCTGGACGGGCCGCCGGAGAGCACGATGGCGGCCGGATTGCGCTTGATCAGCTCGTCCACCGATTCGGTGGAGGGCACGACCTCGGAGTACACCTGGGTCTCGCGGACCCGGCGGGCGATCAGCTGGGCGTACTGCGCGCCGAAGTCGACGACGAGCACGGGGCGGTCGGTATTACTGGCCACCGTGGCGAACCTCCAGGTCAGGACCGGGATCGGGGAAACCGATTCTCCCAGCCGCACGGGTCCGGTTAACGTCCGGGGGTGAACGAGGAGCAGCTGCTGGGCGCGGGCGTGACGCAGGTCGCGCGGGCCGGGGACACGGTTCGACGCACCGCCAGCAGGTGGACACCTGCCGTGCACGAGCTGCTGCGCGGTCTGCGCGAGGCAGGGTTCACCGAAGCGCCGGAGCCGCTGGGCTTTGACCAGCAGGGCCGGGAGGTGCTCAGCTTCGTGCCGGGCGAGGTCGGCGACGACCCGCGCGGCGAGGCGGCGGTGGTCTCCGCGGCCCGGCTGCTGCGGCGGTTCCACGACGCGAGCGCGACGCTGGTGGAGCGGCTGCCGCGCACCGGCTGGCAGTTCCCGGCGCTGGACCCGGCCGAGGTGATCGTGCACGGGGACTTCGCGCCGTACAACCTGGCCTTCGCCGGGCCGGACGCGGTCGGCATGATCGACTTCGACACGGCCCGACCGGGTCCGCGCTGGTGGGACATTGCCTACGGGGCCTACCGGTTCAGCCCACTGCCCGATTTCGCGCACCGGGCGAACCTGTTCTGCTCGGCCTACGGGCGCGAGCTGGCCGAGCCGGAACTGCTGCCCGGCCGGGTGGTGAGCTACCTGCGCTGGCTGGCCGGGCTGATCAGGGAACAGGCCGCGGCGGGGCACCCGGCCTTCTCCCAGCACCTGGCCGAGGGCCACGACCTGGGCTATCTGGCCGACGCCGAACGGATCGCCGGGATCACCCTGTGCTGAGGCCGGGGGCAGGCTTACGGTGATTCCATGACCGACCTCGAGCCCCCGAAACCCCGCCCGTCCTGGATCGCCGGCAGCGCCGAACCCGGGGTCACCGAACTTCTCGTGCGCCATCCCTTCGACGGCAGCGAGGTCGCCACCGTCGGGGTGCCCGGGCCGGAGCAGGTCGAGCGCGCGGTGGCCGCGGCCGCCGCGGTGTTCACCGAGTTCCGCTCCTCCCCCGCGCACCTGCGGGCCAACGCGCTGGCCCACGTGTCCAAGCGGCTGGCCGAGCGCACCGAGGAGATCGCCGAGATCATCACCGCCGAGAACGGCAAGCCGCTGAAGTGGGCCGTCGGCGAGGTCGGCCGCGCGGTGCACACCTTCCGGCTGGCCGCCGAGGAGGCCCGCCGGTTCACCGGCGAGCTGACCCGGCTGGACACCGATCCGGCCGCCGAGGGCCGGGTGGCGATGATCAAGCGGATCCCGCGTGGCCCGGTGCTGGGCATCTCGCCGTTCAACTTCCCGCTCAACCTGGTGGCGCACAAGGTCGCCCCGGCGCTGGCGGTGGGCGCGCCGATCATCATCAAGCCCGCCCCGCGCACCCCGCTGACCGCGCTGATCCTGGGTGAGATCCTGGCCGAGACCGATCTCCCGGCTGGCGCGTTCTCGGTGCTGCCGGTGGGCAATGAGGCGACCGCGGCGCTGGTCAAGGACGAGCGGCTGCCGGTGGTCAGCTTCACCGGGTCCGGGCCGGTCGGCTTCTCGATCATGGACTCGGCGCCGCGCAAGCACGTGGTGCTGGAGCTGGGCGGCAACGCGGCCGCGGTGGTCTGCGGGGACTGGAGTTCCGCGGCCGATCTGGACTTCGCGGCCAAGCGGATCGCGTTGTTCAGCAACTACCAGGCCGGGCAGTCCTGCATCGCGGTGCAGCGGGTGCTGGTGGACCGCTCGGTGTATGAGGACTTCCTGCCCAGGCTGGTCGGCGCGGTCGGCGCGCTGCGCACCGGCAGCCCACACGACCCGGACGTGGAGGTCGGCCCGCTGGTCGACGTGGCCGCGGCCGACCGGGTGGAGCAGTGGATCGCCGAGGCGGAGCGGGCCGGGGCGAAGATCCTGGCCGGCGGCACCAGGGACGGGTCAACGGTGGCGCCGACCGTGCTCACCGAGGTGCCCAAGGACGCCAAGGTGTGGTGCGAGGAGGTCTTCGGGCCGGTGCTCGCGGTGGCCGCGGTGGACGGCGTGGACGAGGCCTTCGCCGAGGTCAACAACTCCGCCTACGGGTTGCAGGCCGGGGTGTTCACGCACGACATCCAGACCGCGTTCCGGGCGGGCACCGAGCTGGAGGTGGGCGGCGTGATCATCGGCGATGTGCCGTCCTACCGCGCGGACCAGCTGCCCTACGGCGGCGTGAAGGGCTCCGGCGTCGGGCGGGAAGGCGTGCGCACCACGATGACCGACTTCACCGAGGAGCGGGTGGTGGTGCTCACCGGCGTCAGCTGGTGAGCCCTTGGGCGAAGCGGAACACCCCGTCCGGGTCGTAGCGGGCGGCGGCCGCCCGCAGCCGGGTCAGGTTCGGGCCGTAGTAGGCCTGCGCCCAGTCCCGTTGCGCGGGGTCGAGGTAGTTGACGTAGCTGCCCTTGCCGACCAGCCCGGTCAGCGCCTGCTGCACCTCGGTGACCGCGCTGGTCTGCCTGGCCAGGTCGGCGCGCTCGGCCGGGGCGTAGATCTGCACGCTGGCCAGGGCTTTGCGGTGCGGGAAGGCGGTCTCGGCCACGCCGATGTCGCCGACCGCGCCGCCGAGGCCGTCGAAGAGCAGGTCCATCTTGCGGCCCTGGATCTGGCCCACCACCTGGTCCAGGCCGGTGATCTTGTGCTCCATGATCCGGGAGGCGGCGGCGAAGCCCTCGCGCTTGCCACCGCCGCTGCCCGCGAAGTGCCGCATCGCGTCCAGGTAGCCCTTGGGCTGCACCAGCCGCTGGCCCGGACGCGCGCCGGCGGCGCTGATCAGCCGGTCCAGCAACGGGTTCAGCCCGGCCGTGCCACCGACGTAGCAGCCGGCGACCACCGGCACCGGCGGCGCGCCGCCCAGCAGGTGGCAGATCGACCACAGCTCGGGCGGGGCGGCACTGATCCAGTCCTGCCAGACGCCGAGCACCGCGGCCCCGGATCCGGCCGGGAAGCGCAGCGAGAACACGGTCAGCCCCGGCGCGGGCACGGTGCCGAACTCGAACTGGGTGACGATGGCCAGGTTGCCGCCACCGCCACCGCGCAGGGCCCAGAACAGCTCCTGCTCGGAATCGGCAGAGGCGGTGCGCAGCGACCCGTCCGGCAGCACTGCCTGGGCGGAGCGGAGGTGGTCGCAGGTGAGGCCGAATTTCCGGGCCAGCACGCCGATCCCGCCGCCGAGGGTGAGTCCGGCGATGCCCACCGAGGGGCAGGAACCGGCGGGCAGCGCACGCCCGGCGCGGGCCAGCGCGGTGTAGACGTCGGCGAGTTTGGCGCCCGCGCCGATGACCGCGGTGCCGTCCGGCCGCACCCGCACGGTGTTCATCGGCGAGAGGTCCAGCACCAGACCGCCGGCCGGCGCGCTGTACCCGGCGTAGCTGTGCCCGCCGCTGCGCGCGGCCACCGGGAGCTTGGCCCGGCGGACCACGTCCAGGCAGGCCTGCACCTGCTCGGGGGTGCCGCAGCGGGCCAGCGCGGCGGGCGGGGCCGGGCTGAGCGCGGAGTTGAACGGGGACCAGGCGCCGGTGAACTCCGGGTCCTGGGGCAGCAGCAGGCTGACTTTGCCGCGCAGACCCGCCCAGTCCGGTGGCGGGGGCGGGCCGGTGCTGCCGGGCGAGGGCAGCGCGCTGCCGCTGGTGGTGGCGCTGATCGGGGCGGTCTCGCCGCTGCCGCACGCGCCGGTGGCCAGTGCCGCGGCGCCGATCCCGGCCAGCCGCAGGAATCCACGACGGTCCATCCGTTCACCTCCTGCCGTACAGGAGACGCCTGATGGGGTGCCCGCGTTGGGTGTAACCCCGGTCACCACCCGGTCGCGCGACGCAACGCGCTGACCAGCCCGGCGCCGAGGTCCCCTGCCCGCAGCACCGCGGCCAGGTGACCGTCCGGCCGGACCAGCGCGGCCGAGCCCGGCGGCATGCGCAGCGCCTCGGCCAGCGCGCCGCCGTCGGCGGCCTCCTCCAGCGGCTGCACGTGCACCGGCGGGCCCTTGGGGATGCGCGGCCGGGAGGCCACGGTGAGCAGGTGGAACTCGGGGCCGAAGTGCGGGCGTAGCCGCCCGTGGCCGGTCAGCGGGGCGTCCGGGCAGAGCACGCCGGGCAGCGGTGGCCTGGCCTCGCCGGGATCACGAGGGAAGGCGGCGATCTCGGTGGGCTGGGCGGGCGTGGTCAGCGGGGAGTCCAGGTAGTAGAAGGGCTCGGCCAGCTTGCCGGAGTCGATCTTGGCCCGGGCCGCGGCCTCGCGCACGCTGCGTTCCAGCACGTCCCGGCGGTAGGCCTGTTCGGCGCCGGTGCGCGGCACCAGGAAGCGCATGGTCTCGCCGGTGACCCGCAGGTTCTCCCTGGCCGCGGCCCGGCGTTCGGCGTCGTAGGAGTGCAGCAGCACCGGCCCGCCCCAGCCCGCCCGGTCGAAGGCGATCTTCCAGGCGGCGTTCTCCGCGTCGGCGATGCCGGAGTTGAGCCCACGCGCGCCGAAGGGGCTCATCACGTGCGCGGCGTCCCCGGCCAGCAGCACCCGGCCGATCCGCATCGCGGGCACGCAACGCTGGTGGAAGCGGTAGACCGAGGCCCATTCCAGCTCGTAGTCGGCCTCCCCGACCACCGAGCGGACCAGGGTCTCCAGGCCGCCGTTGGCGCGTTGCTCGGTCAGGTCGAAGTCATCCGGCACCTGCCAGTCGATCCGCCAGCGGCCCTTGGGCTGCGGGTGCACCAGCACCTGGCGGCCGGGGTTGGCGGGCGGGTCGAAGTAGAAGCGGCGTTCCGCGGCATGGGTGAGCGGGGCGCAGATGTCGGCGATGAGGAACTTGTCCCGGAAGCTGTAGCCCTGGAACGGCAGGTCGAGCAGCTGGCGGACCAGCGAACGCGGGCCGTCGGCGGCCAGGCAGTGGCTGCCGCGGAAGGTGCGTTCACCCACCGGCGCGGCCACCGTGACCTCGACGCTGTCCCGGTTCTGGCTCAGCCCGACCACCTTGTGCGCCAGGTGCACGGTGATCAGCGGTTCGGCCGCGACCCGCTCGTCCAGCAGCCGTTCCAGGTCGGTCTGCGGCAGGTTCACGAACGGCGGGAAGCCCGGCCGGTGCGGCAGCCGGACGGTGAGCACCTCGTGCTCGCGGTAGTAGGTGCGGCCGGTGTGCCAGGTGACCCCGGCGGCGGCCACCCGCTCGCCGAGCCCGACCCGCTCCAGGATGTCCAGCACATCGCCCTGCACGCAGATGGACCGGCTGCCGACAGCGGACCGGCGCGGGGCCGCCTCCAGCACGATGCTCGGCACGCCTGCCCTGGCCAGGAGCAGCGCGCCCATCAGTCCGACCGGGCCGCCGCCGACCACGAGCACACACTCCGCACTCATGCCCGCTCCCTGACGTCCTCTATCGGCTGATCCATCCCCACACTGTGCCAGCGGTCACACTCGCGCGGAACATTCCGTGATGGATCAGCTACATGCCGTACCCCAACGGCCGAGATCGTCACCATTCCGCCCACTGAGCGTGATCTCCAGGGGCGGCACGAGGTCAGCTGACGATGGGCAGCCGGAGCGCGCCGGGCGCGGCAGCAGGCACCGCGGGACTGACCGGCGGGACCGGCGCGAGCCGCTGGTACGGGGCGTCCTGGGCCGGGCGGATGTCCGGCTCGCCCTTGTTCGGCCACAGCGAGAGCGCCCGCTCGGCCTGGGCGGTGATGGTCAGCGAGGGGTTCACCCCGAGGTTCGCCGAGATGGCCGAGCCGTCCACGATGGACAACCCGGGGTAGCCGTGCACCCGGTGGTAGGGGTCGATCACACCGTGCTCGGCGTCCAGGCCGATCGGGCAGCCGCCGAGGAAGTGCGCGGTCATCGGGATGTTGAACATCTCGCTGATCGCCCCGCCCGGGATGCCGTCGATCTTGTCCGCGGCCAGTTCGGCGGCCTTGACCCCGGCCGGGATCGAGTTCGGGTTGGGCGCGCCGTGGCCCTGCTTGGAGGTCAATTTGCGGCGGCCCAGCCAGGTCTTGCGGGTGAAGGTGGTGATCGAGTTGTCCAGGCTCTGCATCACCAGCAGGATCACCGTGCGCTGGCTCCAGTCCCGCACCGAGAGGTTGCGCAGGGTCAGCAGCGGATGCCGCAGCATGGTGGCCACCGCCGGGGCCTGCAGCAGGCCCATCGCGTTGCTGCCCTTGCCATAGCGGACCGGCTCGATGTGGGTGACCTCGTCCGGGTGGAAGGAGGAGGTGATCGCCACGCCCCTGGTGAAGTCCCGGCCCGGATCGATCTTGGACGCCTTGGCGCCCAGGATCGCCTCGGAGTTGGTCCGGGTGAGCTGCCCCAGCTTGCCGGACAGGTTGGGCAGCGAGCCGTTGTCCCGCAGCTTGTGCAGCAGGTTCTGGGTGCCCCAGGTGCCCGCGGCCAGCACCACCTGTCCGGCGGTGAAGGTGCGACGACCCTTGCGCAGCCAGGACCCGGTGCGCTCGGTGCCGATCACCCAGCCCCCGCCCTCGCGCCGACGCAGCCCGGTGACCGTGGTCAGCGGGAAGACCTCGGCGCCCTTGCGCTCGGCCAGGTAGAGGTAGTTCTTCATCAGCGTGTTCTTCGCGCCGACCCGGCAGCCGGTCATGCAGGAGCCGCATTCGGTGCAGCCGGTGCGCTCGGGCCCGGCGCCGCCGAAGTACGGATCGGCCGCGGCTTTGCCCGGCTGGTCGAAGAACACGCCGACCGGGGTGGTGGTGTAGGTCCCGGCCACGCCCATGTCCGCGGCCACGTCCTTGATCACCTGATCGGACGGGGTGGTGGTCGGGTTCGGCACCACGCCGAGCATCCGGGTGGCCTGCTCGTAGTAGGGCGCGAGTTCGGCCTCCCAGTCGGTGATGTGCGCCCACTGCGGGTCCCGGTAGAACGGTTTGAGCGGCCGGTACAGCGTGTTCGCGTAGTTCAGCGACCCACCGCCGACACCCGCCCCGGCCAGGATCAGCACATTGCGCAACATATGGATCCGCTGCACGCCGAAGCAGCCGAACCTCGGCGCCCACAGGAACCGCTTGAGATCCCAGGAGGTCTTGGCGAACTCCTCGTCGGCGAAGCGGCGCCCGGCCTCCAGCACCGCTACCCGGTAACCCTTCTCGGCCAGTCTCAGCGCCGAGACGCTGCCACCGAAGCCGGAACCGATCACCACGACGTCGTAGTCGTTGTTACTGGCGAGTTGGGTCATGCAGCCAAGGTAGGCAGAACGCGTCGCCGCCGCTAGAGGGTGTTACCCGAAGTAACGATTAAGACGAAGACAGATCCGATCGGAGCATTCCGTAGACCACGATGTCCCGGCGCGCCCCGTCCCGCAGCTGGGCCCCGCGCAGCACGCCCTCCCGGCGCAGCCCGGCCTTCTCCAGCGCGCGCTGCTCGGCCCGGTTCTCCACATCGGTGGAGGCTTCCACCCGGTCCAGGTCGGTGCTGGCGAACAGGTGCTCGACCAGCAGCCGCTGGGCCGCCACGCCGAGCCCCCGGCCCCGGGCCGAGGGCAGCAGCGCGATGCCGAAGTTCCACGCCGTGCAGGCGTAGGACGGGCCGTAGGAGACCGGGTGCCAGGAGACGTCGCCGAGGAGTTCGCCGGTGATCTGGTCCACCACCACGGCGTGCCCGGCCTCGAAGCTGATCAGCTGCTCGCGCTGGTCCCGGTCCACGTCGAAGGCGCCGTCGCTGCCGTTGTCCAGCAGCTCCTTGTCCCCCGGCGCGAACTCGGCCAGCGCGACCAGGTCGTTCTCGGCCAGGATGTCCCGGACGGTCACGTGCGCACCGTCAGGCCGACCTTCTGGAACTCCTTCAGGTCGGAGTAGCCGGTCTTGGCCATCGCCCTGCGCAGCGCGCCGAAGAGGTTCAGCGTGCCGAACGGGCTGGTGGCCGGGCCGAACAGGACCGACTCCAGGCTGTGCCCGCTGGTGTAGCCCGCCACGTCGCTGCGCGGCAGCGAGGGGTGCGCGGCGGCCGCGGTCCAGTAGTAGCCCTGGCCGGGCAGGTCCTGGGCTTCGGTGAGCGCCTCGCCCAGCATCACCGCGTCCGCGCCGCAGGCGATGGCCTTGGCGATGTCGCCGGAGTAGACCAGGCCGCCGTCGGCGATCACGTGCACGTACCGGCCGCCGGTCTCGTCCAGGTAGTCCCGGCGGGCGGCCGCGGCCTCGGCGATCGCGGTGGCCATCGGCACCCCGATGCCCAGCACCCGGTTGGTGGTGCTGGCGTGGGACTCGCCGTAGCCGACGATGACCCCGGCCGCGCCGGTGCGCATCAGGTGCATCGCGGTGCGGTAGTCGCCCACCCCGCCTGCGATCACCGGGATGTCCAGGTCGGCGATGAACCGCTTGAGGTTGAGCGGCTCGCCGTCCCTGGAGACGTGCTCGGCGGAGATGATGGTGCCCTGCACGATGAGGATCTCCACGCCCGCGGCCAGCAGGTCGGGGGTCAGCTCCTCGGCGTGCTGCGGGCTGACCCGCACCGCCACCGTGTTGCCGGACTCGCGCACGGTCCGGATGGCCTCGGTGAGCAGGTCCACCCGGATCGGCGCGGCGTGCAGCTCCTGCAGCATGCGCACCGCGGCGGCCGGGTCCTCTTCCTCCTCGGCCGCCTGCACCACGCGGAAGAGCGCGTCCTCGGCGTTGGCGTGCCGGGCCCACACCCCCTCCGCGTTGAGCACGCCGAGCCCGCCCAGCTCACCGAAGCGCACCGCGGTGGCCGGGGAGACCACCGCGTCGGTGGGGTGGGTGATCAGCGGGATGTCGAAGCGATAGGCGTCGATCCGCCAGTCCAGCGACACGTCCTTGGAGGAGCGGGTGCGCCGGGAGGGCACGATCTCGATGTCGTCAAGCCCGTAGGCACGCAACGCGGTGCGCCCGGCACCGATCTCCACCTGGTCCCGCACGTCGATCCTCTTTCACTCATCCGAAATGCACTGTCCACCCACGATCGTCCCGCAAGGGCGGGTCAGCGGGTGGTGTAGTTCGGCGCTTCCACGGTCATCGTGATGTCGTGCGGGTGGCTCTCCTTGAGCCCGGCCGCGGTGATCCGGACCAGCTGGGCCTGCTGGAGCTGGGTGATGGTGGCCGCGCCGGCGTAGCCCATGCCCGAGCGCAGACCGCCGACGAGCTGGTGCACCACGTTGGACAGCGGGCCACGGAAGGGGATCCGGCCCTCGATGCCCTCTGGCACCAGCTTGTCCTCGCTGAGCACGTCGTCCTGGAAGTAGCGGTCCTTGGAGTAGGACTTGGCCTGGCCGCGGGACTGCATCGCGCCCAGCGAGCCCATGCCGCGGTAGGTCTTGTACTGCTTGCCGTTGTGCAGGATCAGCTCGCCCGGCGCCTCGGCGGTGCCCGCGAGCAGGCTGCCCAGCATCACCGTGCTGGCCCCGGCCGCGATGGCCTTGGCGATGTCGCCGGAGTACTGGATGCCGCCGTCGCCGATGACCGGGACCCCGGCCGCGGCGCAGGCCAGGGAGGCCTCGTAGATCGCGGTGATCTGCGGCGCGCCCACGCCCGCGACCACCCGGGTGGTGCAGATGGAGCCGGGGCCGACCCCGACCTTCACGCCGTCCGCGCCCGCCTCGACCAGCGCCTGCGCGCCCGCCCTGGTGGCCACGTTGCCGCCGATGATGTCGGTGGACTCGCCCAGTTCCTGCTTGAGCTTGGCCACCATGTCCAGCACGTTGCGCGAGTGCGCGTGCGCGGAGTCCACCACGATCGCGTCCACGCCCGCGTCCACCAGGGCCATCGCCCGGTTGTAGGCGTCATCGCCGACGCCGACCGCGGCGCCGACCACCAGGCGGCCGTCCGGGTCCTTGGTGGCCAGCGGGTACTGGTCGGTCTTGACGAAGTCCTTGACCGTGATCAGCCCGCGCAGCTTGCCGTCGCCGTCGATGATCGGCAGCTTCTCGACCTTGTGCCTGCGCAGCAGCCCGAGCGCGGCCTCGGCCGACACGCCTACGTGCGCGGTGACCAGCGGCATCTGGGTCATGACCTCGCGCACCGGGCGGGAGTGGTCGACCTCGAAGCGCATGTCCCGGTTGGTGATGATGCCGACCAGGCGGCCCTGCTCGTCGGTGACCGGCAGGCCGGAGATGCGGAAGCGGCGGCACTTCTCGTCCACCTCGGCCAGGGTGTCCTCTGGCGAGCAGGTGACCGGATCGGTGACCATGCCTGCCTCGGAGCGCTTGACCACCTCGGCCTGGGCGGCCTGCTCCTCGACGGAGAGGTTGCGGTGCAACACGCCGACCCCGCCCTGACGGGCCATGGAGATGGCCATCCTGGCCTCGGTGACGGTGTCCATCGCGGAGGAGACCAGCGGCACCCGCAGGGTGATGTTGCGGGAGAGTTTGCTGGAGGTGTTGACCGCGCCGGGCACGACGTCGGACTCGGCGGGCAAGAGCAGGACGTCGTCGAAGGTCAGGCCGAGCATGGCGAACTTCGGCGGGATGCCGTGAGCGGTGAGCTCGCTGGTCATGACTGGTGTCGGCCTTCCTGGTGCGCCGGTCCCACAGTGGTTCCCGCGGGCCCGGTGGAGCCAGCGGAACGGGTGACCACATGCTAACCGGCCGACCGGCGGCAACACCTCCGGCCGCGAGCCAGGTACCGTGCCCACGTGCCGCACAACGCGTTGCCGCCCGATCCCTTCGCCGGGGATCCGGAGGACCCGGCCCTGGTGCTGGGTGAGGCAGAGGAGGAAACGGCCGAGCCACTCGGCGAGGACGAGCGTGCCGACCTGCTCGCCGACCTGGCTGATCTGGCCGTCTACCAGGCACTTCTGGAGCCGCGTGGACTCCGTGGCATCGTCGTGGACTGCGGCGACTGCCGGGAGCCGCACTACCACGACTGGGAGTTGCTGCGCTCCAGCCTGCAGCAGCTCCTCGACGACGGCCGGATGCGCCCGCACGAGCCAGCCTACGACCCCGACCCGGCCAGCTACGTCAGCTGGGAGTACTGCCGGGGTTATGCGGATGGCGTAACTCACACCGAGGGCGAACGGTAATTCAGCTCACGGTGAGCCGGGTGTGCATGAGGTGCACCTGGTACGGCGAGCTGGTCGACATCAGGTAGTGGATGCCCAGCTGCCTGCTCGGCTCATCCCATGTGGTGAACCTGTTCAGCACGAACGCGCCGTAGGCCCAGCCCGGCGTGTCCTGACCGGGCGGCTGCGAGGGCGGGATGTCCGGGTGGATCCGGTCCGCGCCCGGCTTGTGCATGTACCGGGTGTAGGCCCCCGCGGCGACCGGGTCGAACAGCTTCAGCTCCGGACCGAGGTCCCACGGGGTGCGGCCGAGCCTGGCCACCACCGGACCGGTGAAGTTGTCCGTGTCATTGGCCTGGGAGTACAGCAGCAGCCAGCGTTTCGACAGTCGTGTGACTTGGCCGCAAGAGACCGACCGCTTGATCAGGCGGGATCAGCGGAGCCTGCACGGCGCGTGCCTACAACGCCCTGTCATGCCGATGAGCGGTCGCGGCGTGGCGTCCGATATCCGCCAGCCCGCGCCGGTGCCGGCGGGCAGACTGTGTCGCATGACCACCTGTTTTGACGGGATCGTTGATCGGTTCGTCCTGTCCGCCGCCGAGTTCGAGCGGAAGCTGCAGGCAATCCGGCCGGAGCAGTGGATACAGCCCACTCCCTGCACCGAGTGGAACGTGCGCCAGTTGGTCAACCACGTGACTCGGGGAAACCTCAACTACCTGGCTCTGGTGGAAGGCGGCAGCCGTGCTGAATTCCTACGTCTACGCGATGTCGACGCGCTGGGCACGGACGCACTCGACGCTTACGGTCGGTCGGTGCGGTTGTGTGCGGAGGCGTTCGCCCGACCCGGTGCGCTGCACCGCGTCCTGGACTACCCCCTGGGGCAGGTGACCGGGCGACAGGCGCTTGCCGTGAAGACTACGGACATCACCATCCACACCTGGGATCTCGCCAGAGCCATCGGTGTCGATGACACGCTCGCTGCAAGCCTCGTCACCTGGATCAGCGAGCATCTTGACGAGATCTATGCCGGCTTGGCGGAAACTCCCACCGCTGCCGAGACGACCCACCGGTTCTTTGCCGCTGCCGAGGACGTGTCCCTTCGCGACGCTTCGCAGCAGGATCGGCTCCTGCACCGAATGGGCAGGAGGCTCCAATGGAACGAGTGACACCCAACGTCCTCGCATGCCGCGATGCAGGCGCCTTGACCGTCGAGCCGTCGAAGAACAGGCCGTGGCAGCGGCCGCAGAAGCGCCAGTCCAGCTGACCGGCGACTCCGGTGACCTCCCTGGGCAGGACGAACCGGTCGCCGATGCGCTGGTGCCCGCCACGGCGCAGCACCACCCGCTCGTCGGTCCAGGCGATCAGGTCGGCGTTACGCGGGATGCGAGTGGTGTCGTTGGTGGCCACATCGCCGAAGAAGAAGTACAGCCGACCGTCCGAGTGCTCGGCGCAGGCGCCCAGGTCCACGCCGGTGACCGCCCACCGGCCGGTGTCCACCAGCAGCGGCCAGCCCTCGGCGTCCAGCAGGTCCGGCCAGCTCCCCGGCCGGGTGGTCCCGGTGAGCTGGCCGATCCGGACGGTCTCCAGGACCTGGCCCGTGCTCCCGGCGGCCGCGACCGCCCCGGGTAAGCCGACCGCCAGCGAACCGGCGGTGACACCGGCCGCCTTCAGCGCGGTCCGACGGGAGAACGGAACCGAGGTGATCTGGTTCTTTCCCTTTCAGCGCGCGGGATTCAGGGACGTTCGATGCGGCTGTACACCGCGGCGTTGTCGTTGCGTGCCTGCTGCCGGTTGGCCGGGGTCACGCACACGTCGTCACCGGGCCAGGCATCCCGCCAGACGAAGCCCTGCACGCAGGTGTGCGGGCCGTACGGGCCGTTGTACCAACGGGTGCTGGCCAGGTTGTTGTCCGTGGCGTTCTGCTGCCGGACCGCGTGGCTGACGCACACGTAGTCCTGCTGGTCGCCGTCCCGCCACACCCAGCCGCTCTTGCAGGCGTTGGGGCCGTAGGTGTTGCCCTGCACGGTGTTGGTGCTCACCGTGACCGTGGCGGTGTTGCCGCTGACACCGTTGATCCGCACGGACACGCCGTTGGCGTCCAGGGACTGCACCGGGTGCCGGTCGCCGCCGCGGGTGCGCAGCAGGTACGGGGTGCCGTTGCGCACCTCGTTGAGCAGCACGATGTCCGCCGGGATGCCCGCGCTCCAGCCGGTCTTCTTGCGGAATTCCACCGTGTAGTAGCGGTACGGGTCGTTGGCGTCGAAGGGGATGCGCAGCAGCTGGGTGCCCGCGGTGCCCGGGGTCTCCAGCGCGGAGAGGGTGATGGTGCGGGTGCGCACGCCGTCCGCGCCGAGGGTGAACACCCGGTCCCGGCCCAGCCAGCCGAGCTTGTCCCGGAAATAGCCGTTGAGCCCGACCGCGCTGGTGCCGAAGCGTGCGGTCTGGAAGGTGTGGATGTTCATCGCGGACTGGATGTCCCACGGGTTGTCGTACTCGCCGATCTGCGCCCACTCCACGTTGCGGTAGGTCGGGTCGTCGGAGAAGGAGTGGCCCAGGCCGTAGCCGTGCAGCATCTCGTGCGCGGCGAAGCCGACGTTCCAGGCGCCGGGATCGAGCAGCACCCGGTCACCGGCCGCGCCGGAGTCCACCCAGTCGTTGAGGATCGCGATGATCCGGTGCCCGGCCGGCACGTGGTAACCGTTGGTGGCTGCGGTGTTCACGCAGTCCTGGATCTTGTCCCAGCGGCTCTTCGGCCGCTGCTGCTCCAGGGTGAACGGCATGGTGTACCAGCCGCGCACCGTCGAGCCGTGCAGGGTCACCCGGCCGCGGGACTGGTCGGCGAAGTAGTCGGCCAGACCGCCCTGACCCGCGCCGTCCTGGGTCAGGAAATCGCGGAAGAACTGCGGGTTCTGCGGTTCCTGGGCCTTGTCCTTGAACTTGCACAGCAGCACCGACCAGCCGGTCTGCCCGCGTACCGGCACCGCCTGCGCCGGATTGGCCAGCACCAGTCCGATGCCGCCCACCAGCAGGGCCAGCGCCATCGCCGCCCATGTCCGCCGTTGTCTCACGTCACTCCTCCAAAGAAGTTGGCGGAGCGGAAACTAGCCAGCGAAAACGAATAATTCGGGCAGCTGCCCGCGCTGCCGCACCTTGGGGCGGCAGCCCTGCCCTATCGCCCGGTCAACACGCCGATCGCGATGCCCAGCAGGGCGGTGTTGTACAGAAAGGACATCGTGCTGTGCACCAGCACCGCGTAGCGCAGCTCGCGGCGGCGCACGGTGACATCGGAGACGGCGAAGGAGGTGCCGATGGTGAAGGCGAAGTAGGCGAAATCGGCCAGGTTCGGCTCCTCCTCGTCCGGGAAGCCCAGGCCCTGCCCGCCAGCCAGCTCGTAGTGCAGGTGCGCGTACCGCTCGGCGAAGCCGAAGTGCAGCATCAGCCAGGCGAAGATGATGGTCGGCGCGCCGATCAGCTTGATCAGGAAGGTCAGCTCGCCGTCCATGCCGAACCGGTCGTAGAGCACGATCATCAGCCCCGACAGCACGCCGACCACACTGGCCAGCACGGTGGCCACGAAACCCAGCTTCCGCCCGGCGACCGTGTGCAGCCAGGCCGGTGAGCCGTCCGCCCGCTCCTCCTTGCCCAGCCGCGCGCGGCGCACCCGGCGCCAGCGCAGCAGCACGTACCCGAAGGCCACCAGGTTCCACACCGCCAGCAGCAGCACGCTGGACACGCTGACCAGCTCGCCCAGCACCGCGGCCAGGCCGAGCAGGATCAGCACCAGCTCGCCGAGGCGATAGACCAGCCTGCGCGGGCTAACCACGGATCGCCCGCCGGGCCGGGGCGAACACCAGCGCGCAGCCGAGCGCGAGCGCCACCGTGGTCAGCACACTGGCCTCCAGGCCGAAGGCCGCGCCGTTGAGGAGGCTGGGCTCACCGGCGTGCAGGCTCAGCAGCGCGGTCTGCACCGAGGTGCCGGAGACTGAGGCGCCGAAAACGTTGCCCTGCACCCAGTTCCACATCAGGTGGAAGCCGCAGACCCCCCACAGCCCGCCCTCGGCGATCGCCCAGCCCGCGGTGAACAGCCCATACAGCACCAGGTTCAGCACCGCGAGCACCTGCAGCCCGCCCACGTTCCCGGTGTGCAGCGCGGCGAACAACGCGGCCTGCGTCAACACCGCGGCCAGCACGCCCCAGCGCCGGGTGAGCGCCTGCAGCAAGAAGCCGCGGCACAGCAGTTCCTCGGTGGAGGCCTGGATCGCGTACGCGGCCAGCGCGATCAGCACCCCTGGCAGCAGCGACCACCTCGGCTGCCCGCCGAAGGCCATCTGTCCACTCAGGACAGTGACAAGCACGATCGCGGTGAAGGCGAGCAGCGCCGCCAGCATCCCGCCCAGCGCCCGGCGCGGTGGCGTGCCGAAGCCGACGGAGGCGAGCGGGCGGCCTTCCTTGAACCGGATCCACAGCCACAGCGCGAGCGCCACCGGCGCGAACCCGCCGAGCAGCATCGCCACCTGACCACGCAGGGTGCCCTCCGGCGCCGTCGAGCCGGTCAGCAGCAGGTTGGCCGTCAACCCACCCGCGCCGCCGACCAGCAGCATCAGCAGCACCACCACGACCAGGGCGAGCCAGGGACCGGTAGGACGCCGCGCGGTGTCCATACCGGAGAGGAAAGGACTCATCAGGCTCCTCGCTGCTCCAGGGCGAGACGAGCATGCCGCACGTCGTGCCGGGCCCGGTCGACGGAGGGGTCCAGCTCGTGGTCGGTGCTGTTCTCCAGCGCGATGGCCAGGGCCAGCTGCGCGTCCTGGAGCTGATGCATCCGTTGCGCACCAACGCTTCCGTACTGCCGCCGGGCGAGGCGGCGAGCCGTGCGCCTGGCCCGGCCGGTGCGCAGCGCGTACACCTCGTGCGGGGTGATGATCTCCGGATCCTCATCGTGCACAGTGGCGGCGAACCAGGCGAACTCCTTGCGCGCGGTGTACCGGTAGACCAGCGCGAACAACAGCACCAGCACCGCGTACTTGGCCAGCGCGCCGAGCACGCCGAGCTGCCCGAGCAACGGGGAGTTCCACAGCACGTGCAGCCCGTACCCGGTCAGCACCGCCCCGGCCGCGACCAGCGCCCGGTGCCGGTAGGAGCGGTCGAGGGCGGTGCGCGCGTAGCCCAGGCCGAACCCGGCGATGCCGGTGAAGATCACGTGCGCGCCGACCCCGAACAGCAGCCGGGCCACCGAACTGCCCAGCGCGGCGGAGAAGTCGTCGTTGACGTCGGTGAGCGCGGCGTTGACCGCGTAGCCGAAGTTCTCCAGCGCCTCGAAACCCAGCCCGACCATGGCGCCGTAGACCAGCCCGTCCAGCGACCGGTGCAGATGCTCGCGGGCGATCACCAGGATGGCCACCACCCCGAGACCCTTGAGCCATTCCTCGGACAGCGGACCGGCCAGCGCCGCGCCCCAGTCCGCGGCGAAACTCGCGCCGCCGGTCTTGCCCGCCAGGCTGAGCAGCGCGCCGTTGGCCGGGGCGGCCACCGCGGGCGCGATGAAGGCGCCCCACAGGAAGGCCAGCGCGAGCAGCACCGGCGGTTCCTTCTCGAACAGGTCCAGCCGCCGGATCAGCACGGTGAACAGCACCACCAGCAGGCACTGCGCCAGCACCGCGGTGAGCGCGGCGATCGGCGCCCCACCCGCGGCGTAGAGATCGCCCGCGGCGAACGAGCGCAGGCCGAAGAGCAGCAGGATCAGGTAGGCCCAGAACATCGGGCGGCGCAGCAGCACGGTCCAGCCCGAGCGCGGGGCCACCGGCGAGGTGATCGTCACGGCTCGATCACCACCCCGTCCAGCAGCCGCCGCAGCACCGGCGCGCCCAGCCCCTGCGCGGACACGGTCACCGCCGGTCCGGGCCCGCCCAGCAGCACCAGCGTGCCGCCGCCGAACTCACCGGCCAGCCCAGTCAATCCGGTCGCGGTGCGTAGTTCACCCAGCGGGGTGACCGGCCGCCCCTGCAGCTCGTACAGCCGGGCGATCCTGGCGAAGGTCACCGCCGGGTCAACCACCCCGGTCTTCAGCTCCACGGTGACGCTGGACTGGTCCTGACCGGCGGAGAAGCTGTCCGGTGGCGCACTGGCCTGCTGCCGGAACCCGGCCAGCGGACTCAGGTCCAGCCGCGCGTTCCCGGCGCCGTCGGACCGCAGTGCCGCGGTGTCCCCGGCACGCACGGTGACCGTCGGCTCGGCCAGCACGGCATCGGCCAGCAGCGGCAGGACCAGCATGCCGAACACCCCGGCGAGCAGTCCCAGCGCGCCCCACAGACCACGCCACTCGAACCCCGGACCGCGCCATCGTGTCATCCGCACGCTCCCAGCCAGCCGATTCAGACGCTCCACAGTGGACCCGGGACTGCCCGGCGGCAAGAGCGCGAACACCCCCTGTTCGAGTGAGTCGAACAGGGGGTGCGCGAAGCTTTTCTCAGTTGTCCACGGCCGCCGGGGTCTCCTGGACCGTCTGCGGCGCGGTGGCCGGTGGCGGCGGAGGCGGTGGTGGCGGCGGGTTGTTCTCGGTGCTGCGACCGCCACCGCTGCTGCTGTTGCCACCGCTGCCGGTGGGCGCCTCGGACGGCGAGGTGCTCGTCGTGCTCGACGGCGGCGTGGTGCTGGTCGGCACCGTGGTGGTCGACGGCGGGGTGGTCGTGGTCGGGCTCGGCGGCGGCGGTGGCTCCGACTTGGAGGTGGTGGTGGCCACCACCACCGGCGGCGGCTGCACCGGGGTCGGGTTGCCGGTGCCCGGGTTGGGCGGCTCGCCGACCTGCTCCTTGAGCGTGTCGTGCTGCTGGGCCAGGGTGTCCTTGCCGTCCTCGGCCGCGACCGCGGCCAGCGCGGCGGCGGCCCGGTCCAGCGCGGCCTTGGCGATGTCCGGCCTGCCCTGCCGCAATGCGTTGGTGGCGATGTCCAGGTCCGCGCGCACCGAGGCGGCGGCCTCCACCGACCGGGCGTGGTCGGCGTAGAGCACCCTGGTCAGTCCCCAGAGGGTGTCGCCGGGTTCGGCGGAGCGGGCCGCGAGGCCGACCCCGGTGAACCCGATCGCGAGCACCGCCGCGGCCGTGGCCAGCGGAATGAGAAAGCGGTGGCGGCGACGGCTCTGCGTCTTGGCCGCCTCGATGGTGGCCAGTGCGGTGTCCAGGTCAACCAGGTCGCCGATCGGCTCCGCGTCCACATCCCGTCGCCAGGACAGCAGCAGCGCGGAGAGTTCCTGGTCGCCGATGGAGCGGTTCGCGTCCAGGTGCGCGGCGGACAGGCTGTCCAGCAGCATGTCGTCCGCGCGGACCGCCATCAGGTCGACCGGGCCGTCGACCTCGCCGTGGTCGGTGGTCAACGGGTCCTCGGGCGCCAGTGCCCCGGCGCGCCGCCGTGCCAGTTCGACGTCACCTTGGTTGTGCTGCTCGGCCATGTTCAGACCACCTCCTCCGGTGCCAAGGTCTTGCGGAGCCTGGCGAGCGCCCGGTGCTGGGCCACCCGCACTGCTCCCGGGGTCGAGCCGACCGCGTCCGCGGTCTCCTCGGCGGACAGCCCGACGACCACCCGGAGAAGCAGGATCTCCCGTTGCTTCGCGGGCAGCACCCGGAGCAACTGGGCCATCCGTTCGGACAGCTCACCGTGCATGGCCCGCTGTTCCGGACCGGCCTCGGTCTCCGGGGCGTCTGGCACCTCGGGGACCGGTTCCGACCGGTTGCGGGCGGCGCTGCGATGCGCGTCAGCCACCTTGTGCGCGGCAATGCCGTACACAAACGCCAGGAACGGGCGTCCCTGGTCGCGGTAGCTGGGCAACGCCGTCAACACGGCGAGACACACCTCCTGGGCAACATCGTCCGCGGAAGCGTACGAACGTTCCTGCCTGCCTACCCGGGCACGGCAGTACCGCACCACCAAGGGACGGATCGACGCCAGCAGACGGCCGATCGACTCTCGGTCGCCGCCGATCGCGGCGCCTACGACGGCGTCCAGTCCGTCCCCCGTGTTGGTCATCGTGGTGAGTAGCCCTGGTGTTACGCGCTGGCGGACTGACATAAAACGATTCACCGACCGTGGCCCGCCCTCCCGGTCCGCTTCACCGTACCCGCCGGGGTGCGGAGAAGAGAGTGCCGGGGCGCAGACCGTGGGGAAAGCGAGACCAGCGCCCAGGGGGTCTGGCCTCGCGCGAATGGGTCACGGGGCGCGCCCGGCGGCGGACCGCCGAACACACCCCGGCATGGCAGCAGGTAGCCCGGCGAGACGCCGAGCTACCTGCTTCGTCAGCGAGTATGTGGCCGCAGCGGTCAGGAGACCAGACCGCGGCGGAAACCGTGCGCGACCGCCTGAGCGCGGTCCCGGACGCCGAGCTTGCGGAACAGCCGCCGCGCGTGCGTCTTCACCGTGTCCTCGGACAGGTACAGCTCGCGACCGATCTGTCCGTTGCTCTTGCCCTGGCTCATGCCCCGCAGCACCTGGAGTTCACGCTCGGTGAGCTGAACGCCGGGGTCGGAGGGCTGCCGGGGAGCGGGCACCGAGGTGCTCGCCAGGGTGTGCGCCAGCGCGGCGACGAGTTCAGGCCGCGAGGCGTCCCAGCGCAGGTAGCCGCGGGCGCCGCCGGCGATGGCCGCGGCGATGCTGCCCGCGTCGTCCGGAGCGCCGAACACGATCACGTTGGCCTGCGGGTGCGCCGAGACGAGACGCCGAGTGGCCTCCACCCCGGTCGGCACCGCGCGCTGGGTTCCCACCAGGACGACGTCGACCGCCTGCCGGGAGAAGCGCGCGAGCAGCTCGTCGCCGTGACCGACACAGTCGATGCGGCTGACCCCAGGGACGGCCGACATCACGCGAGTGAGACCCTCCCGGACGCTTCGCCGGTCATCACAGATCAAGACCGTCGTCACCGGGGACTCCTTCCTACAGCTGAGTGACGTTCCAACTCCCCTATCGGACGCTGACGGCGGAACCTTGACACGATCTGGTGCTTAATCCGTCAAGAAATTCATCCGGCTGGCCGCATCCCCCGGTTCACTAGAACGGAGCAACCACGAGGGTAACCACGCTGATCGGGCGGCCAACCGCCGTCCGGACGCGTCAGTCCGGCCTAACACCGTGGTCAGAGCCTCGCGAGCGCCATTCCGGTGATATCCGACCCGATCGGGTTCTGCCTCCGAGAGCAGTAACGCAGAGGGCCAGACGAGCGGCAGCAGGCCGTGCCGACCCCCGTTTTTGATCACCCTGCGTAGAAAATCCACTCCGGTGGGTAACCCGAGGACCTGCTGCGTCACGCCCTGGACCAGCTCTGACTTGGTTTGATGCCGCACCGAAGACGCGGTGTGAGCTAGCTCACATGCGCGTTTACTCGCTGGTAGGGCCTGGTGCGGCGCCCCTTGGGCGAGGGCGATCTCGGCCGCCACCCACCCGATCCGGACCCGTGGCCGCCAGCCGGGGTCACTTCCGAGAGTCGAAACCGCTTCGCCGTGCAGCCGGGCCGCCGCGCTCAGCCTGCCGCGGCCGATCGCGTCGGCCGCCAGACCGAGCAGGACGTCCACGACCACCGAGCGCAGCGGCTCGGGTGCGGACGGCGCGATCGTGTCCGGGGTGAGCGGGTAGAGCCCCGCGTGGGCCAGCCTGCGCAGCGCCTCCCCGTCGTGGCCCGCGGCCGCGGTGTGCGCGCCGAGCTGGCGGCGGTGCGAGGCCAGCGCGGTCCAGGCGGCCGCGGCCAGCACCGGGTCCCGGCCCTGTCCCAGCCGGGTGAGGGTGGTCAGCGCGGCGGCGTAGTGGCCCTGACCGCCGAGGGCGACCGCGGCGTACCAGGCGGCCCAGCCCCCGGCCGCGGCCTCGGCGAAGACGTTGTCGGCCGGGCGGTCGCCGAAGGCGGCCGCCCGCACCCGGTCCAGGTTCACCCCAGCGATGCTGCCAGTCGTTGCACCGCGTCACCCGGGCCGCCCACCCGGCGCACCTGCGGCGGCAGCTCGATCTCGGCCCAGCCCGGCCCGGCCGCGAACAGCGGGACCCGGCCCCTGGTCCGGTGGAAGAAACGGGGTTCGGCCTGCTCAGGGCAGCCTGCCCAGAGCAGGATCGCGGCCGGGGACAGCCTGCGCACCAGCGCGGCCAGCGCCTCGGCCGGGAAGGCGGCCAGCAGCACCGTGTGCGGGATGCCGCGCTGGGCCAGCGCGGCGGCCAGCACCCGCGGCGGCAGCGCGCCGGGGTCGGCGCAGAACAGCAGCACCGGGTTGTCGGTGGCCGGCAGCGGGGCGCCCACCTCGGCGGCGGCCAGCGCGGCCCGCACGCACTGCCCGGCCAGGTGGCTCACCGGCGGCAGCCCGCGCTCGGCCAGCGCCGCCAGCACCGGCCCGGCCAGCAGCTCCCAGGTGCGAGTCACCCCGTCCTCGGCGATCGCCTCGGCCAGCACCTCCTGCGCGGCGGCGGCGTCCATGGCCAGCAGCGCCCGGCCCAGCCCCCTGGCCCGGCGACTCGCTCCCGGCAGCCGCAGGCCGCGGCCGATCCGGTGCGCCGAACTCCGCGGCGGCTCGGCGGGTGGCTCGGTGTCCTCGGCGGTGCTGCGGGCGTAGCGGGCGGCCTCGGCCGGGGCGGCCCCGCGCAGCAGCGCGCGGTGCATCCGCTCCAGCCGGGCGATGTCGGCCGGGCCGTAGCGGCGGTGCCGTCCGGTGGTGTGCCCGCCGGGGCCGAGGCCGTAGCGGCGGTCCCAGGTGCGCAGGGTGGCCGGGGCCACGCCGAGCCGGGCGGCCATCGCGGCCACGGTCAGCCGGAGGGAGGACTCCTCGTCGCCAGTTCTCGGGACGAGGTCGGGCGACGTGGCATTTTGCCGCGTCGGCCGGGGTATACCCGGACCTGTCGATCTCGTCACGTGTTCAGTTTCAGGTCGGGGTCACCCGGTCGGCAACCTGAGTCAGGTGGCGCAGGCCGTTGACATGCCGTTTTGATCACCCGGCGTTGAACTAGGTCTGACGAGCCGAGCGATTGAACAAGTATTGGCGCGGTTCTACGGTTGATCAAGGTTAGATCCGGGCACCCCACGGCACGACGACACATCAACTCCGGCAAGAAGGTGGTCGCGATGGCTGACACCCGGCGACTCCCCGGCCCGAACGCGGACCTGTGGGACTGGCAGTTGCGCGGCTCCTGCCGCGGTATGGACAGTGCGTTCTTCTTCCACCCCGACGGTGAGCGGGGACCAGCAAGGGCACGGCGCGAGGCCAAGGCAAAAGCGGTGTGCGAGGCGTGCCCAGTGCTCGCCCAGTGTCGTCGGCACGCCCTCGCCGTCCAGGAGCCGTACGGCATCTGGGGCGGCATGTCGGAGGCCGAACGAGAGTCGATCATCAGCAACCGCCGGCGCAAGCTGGCCCTGACCCCAGCTTCGGCCTGATACCGCCGAAGTCCGCCGCCACAACCAGCGCAGCCACCGCTCAACCCCTCTTGACGACTTAGGGCGACACCCCCGGATCCGGGAGGTGCCGCCCTTGTCGTTTGTCAGCCGTGCTTCGTTACCCCGTGAAGGTCAGTGGCCGTGCCCGTGACCGTGGCCGTGGCCACCGGCGGGCTCGTCGTCCCTCTTCTCCACCACGGACGCCTCGGTGGTGAGCACCATCCGGGCGATGGAGGCGGCGTTGGCCACCGCGGAGCGGGTGACCTTGACCGGGTCGACCACACCGGCGGCGAGCAGGTCGCCGTAGGTGAGGGTGGCCGCGTTGAAGCCCTGGCCCCACTCGCCTTCCTGGACCTTGTTCACCACGACGGAGCCTTCCATCCCGCCGTTGGCCGCGATCCAGTACAGCGGCGCGTTCAGCGCCTCACGCACGATGGCCACACCGGTGGCCTCGTCGCCGGTCAGGCCGAGGTTGCCTGCCAGCTCCTTGGCCGCGTGCACCAGGGCGGAACCGCCGCCGGGCACGATGCCCTCCTCGACCGCGGCCTTGGTGGCGGCGACCGCGTCCTCGATGCGGTGCTTGCGCTCCTTCAGCTCGGTCTCGGTGGCCGCGCCGACCTTGATCACCGCGACGCCACCGGCCAGCTTGGCCAGCCGCTCTTCGAGCTTCTCGCGGTCCCAGTCGGAGTCGGAGGCCTCGATCTCGCGGCGGATCTGCTCGACCCGCGCCTCGAGGTCAGCCTTCTCGCCACCACCGTCGACGATGGTGGTGGTGTCCTTGGTGACCACGACCCGGCGCACCTTGCCGAGCACCTCGAGACCGACCTCGGACAGCTTCAGGCCGACCTCGGGGGCCACGACCTGACCACCGGTGACGGCGGCGAGGTCGTCCAGGAACGCCTTGCGGCGGTCGCCGAAGTACGGCGCCTTGACCGCGGTGACCCGCAGCGTCTTGCGCAGGGAGTTGACCACCAGGGTGGACAGCGCCTCGCCCTCGACGTCCTCGGCCACGATCAGCAGCGGCTTGCCGGCCTCGACGGTCTTCTCCAGCACCGGCAGCAGATCGGCCAGCGCGGAGATCTTGTCGCGGTGCAGCAGGACGAAGGCGTCCTCCAGCACAGCCTCCTGCGCCTCCGCGTCGGTGGCGAAGTAGGCGGAGATGTAGCCCTTGTCGAACTGCACCCCCTCGGTGACCTCAAGCTCGGTGAGCAGGCTGGAGGACTCCTCGACGGTGATCACACCGTCCTCGCCGACCCGCTCGATGGCCTCACCGAGCAGCGCGCCGATGGACTCGTCGCGGGAGGCGACGGTGCCGACCTGGGCGATGTTGTCGCGACCCTTGACCGGGGTGGCGCGCGCCTTGAGCGCCTCCACCACGGCGTCGGAGGCTGCCTGGATGCCGCGGCCCAGCGAGGCCGGGTTCGCGCCGGCGGCCACGTTGCGCAGACCCACCCGGACCATGGCCTGGGCGAGCACGGTGGCGGTGGTGGTGCCGTCGCCTGCCACGTCGTTGGTCTTGGTGGCGACGGTCTTGGCCAGCTGCGCGCCCAGGTTCTCGAACGCGTCCGGCAGGTCGATCTCACGCGCGATGGTCACGCCGTCGTTGGTGACGGTGGGCCCACCGAACTTCTTGTCCAGCACGACGTGCCGGCCACGCGGGCCAAGGGTGACCTTGACCGCGTCGGCCAGCTGGTTCACCCCGCGCTCGAGCGCCCGGCGAGCCTGCTCGTCGAAGCTGATGTGCTTAGCCATCTTCTTCCCATCTCCTTCTCGTGCCCTGCACGTAGAACCGCCCCGTGACCCCGGAAGGGGCCGCCGGGGCGGATCACATGCTCAGCAGCAGGTCGTCACTTCTGGATGACGGCCAGCACGTCGCGGGCGGAGAGGATCAGGTACTCCTCGCCGTTGTACTTGACCTCGGTGCCACCGTACTTGGAGTAGATGACGACATCACCGACCTCCACGTCCACCGGGACGCGGTTGCCCTTGTCGTCCACGCGACCCGGCCCAACGGCCAGGACGGAGCCCTCCTGGGGCTTCTCCTTGGCGGTGTCCGGGATGACGATGCCGGACGCGGTCGTCGTCTCGGCCTCGCTCGCCTGGACGAGGATCTTGTCCTCGAGCGGCTTGATGTTCACGCTCACCGGTTTGACCTCCGTAGGTCTTCGAAAGCGTTGGCAGGTAGTTGAGTTACGGCTCCTACCATCCCGTCGTCGCGGGTGCCGGGGCGGTGAAGCGCCGTTCGATTGGCACTCTACCCCTGAGAGTGCCAACGCTCAACGACGACCCCTGGGAATGAGTGAGCGGTATCTCTCCGCCTCGGCTGCCAGCCCCCTGGCCGTGGCGAGTTCCGCGAGGTCACGATACGCACCCGGCTCACCCGCCGTGACCAGACCCAGCAGTTCGGTCTCGGCCTCGGCCAGCCTGCCGTCGGCCCAGAGCAGGTGCGCCAGGTTGTACCGGGCCAGGTCGTCCCCGCAGGCGATGGCCGTGCGGTAGATCTCCTCGGCCGCGGCGGAGTCGCCGAGGTGCTCGCTGTAGTAGTTGCCGAGGGAGTTGACCGCCTCGCTCTCCCCTGCGGCGATGCCCGCGCGCAGCAGTTCCACCCCGGCTGGCTCGCGGCCGGTGTCGATGAGCTGGTCGGCCAGCTGCACCCGGGCCATGGCCAGGTCGCCGGGGTGGGTCAGCTCGGCCATCGCCCGCCACAGGATCTGCTCGGCCTCGGTGCGCCGGTCGTCCAGCTCGGCGATCTCGGCCGCCTCGAAGAAGGTCTCCGCGTCGCCCAGGCCCATGCCCAGGTCGAGGGCGGCGAACATCTCCCGGCGTTCGCCCAGGTCGCGGTGGGCGCGGGCGAGCTGGGCGTAGGCCTCGGACAGCCCGGCCGTGGCGGCCTCGGTGAAGATCGCGACCGCGTCCCTGGCCCGGTGGTTGCGGCGGAGCAGGCGGCCGAGCTTGAGCAGGGCCTGGCGTTCACCCAGGTCGATGGCCCGGCGGAAGGCGGGCTCGGCCCGGTCCGCGGCGTGCCAGTCCTCGTCCAGCAGCAGCGCGTACTGGTAGGCGGAGTGCCGCTGGCCACGGGCGGCGCCCTCGGCGAGCAGGGTCTCGGCCTCGGCGGCGCGGGTGTCGAAGCGCAGCACGATGCCCAGTTCGGCGCGGGCGCAGTCGGCCAGCACCGGGTCCTCGTCGGTGAGCAGCTCGCGCAGCAGCCGTTCCTGCTCGCCGGGTTCGCCGTCGGCCTCGGCGAGCTGGGCCTGGCCCATCACCGCCCACTTGTCGCCGAGCCGGGCGGCCACGGCGAGCTGCTCGCGGGCCTCCTCGGTGTACTGACCCAGTTCGATCAGCGCCATGCCCAGCGCCTGGTGCGCCTCCAGGCAGCCGGCCACCACGGCCTTGCGGTAGCTGTGCACGGCCGCGCGCAGCAGGTCCCGGTCGCGGCCGGGCAGGTAGCGCTGGCGCAGCACGTTGCCGAGGTTGTAGTGGGCGTGCTCGCCACCGGCGGCGATGGCCCGGCGGAAGCAGTCCTCCGCGGCGGGCCAGCGCTTCTGGTCGGCCAGCGCCATGCCCAGCTCGTTCCACTGCATGGCGGTGGCCCCGTCGCGCTCTGCCCGGCGCAGCCGGTCATCCAGCCAGCTCATGGCTCAACCGTAGGCCCGGAGTTGCCGGAAATTAACCTCGCCGTGCCGATGTGGCTACCGATCGTGGCTGGCGGATGTCATCGGCGCGGGCATGGGATCAGAGGGTTCCCCCTGCTTCACGGGTCGACCCTGACAAGCAGGTCTCCGAAGGAGGTTCCCACCATGCGAGTGAATCGACGCACGGCCCTGCTCGGCGGTGCCGCAACCCTGGCTTTGACCACCGCGCTGCCCGCCGTCGCCGCCCCTGCCCGCAAGCTGATCGACCCGTTCACCCTGGGCATCGCCTCGGGCGACCCGACCCCCGACGGCGTGGTGCTGTGGACCCGGCTGGCGGTGTCCCCGCTCAACGAGGACGGGCTGGGCGGTATGCCGGACCGGGTGGTCCCGGTGCACTGGGAGGTGGCCGAGGACGAGCGGTTCCGCCGGATCGCCCGGCGCGGGGTGGCGCACGCCCGGCCGGAGTCCGGGCACACCGTGCACGTGGAGGTCGGCGGCCTGCGCGCGGGCCGGGAGTACTGGTACCGCTTCCGCACCGGCGGCGAGATCTCCCCGGCCGGCCGGACCCGCACCGCGCCCGGTCCGGAGGTGCTGCGCTCGGAGCTGACCATGTGCTTCGCCTCCTGCTCGCACTACGGCCAGGGCTACTTCACCGCCTACCGCCGCCTGGCCGAGGACCACCCCGACCTGATCCTGCACCTGGGCGACTACCAGTACGAGTACGCCGCCGGGGCCAACGAGGTGCGCAAGGTGCTCGGCCCGGAAACCCGCACCCTGGCCGACTACCGGCTGCGGCACGCCCAGTACAAGACCGACCCGGACCTCCAGCTCGCGCACGCCACCGCACCCTGGGCGGTCGTCTGGGACGACCATGAGACCGAGAACAACTGGGCCGACGAGGTCCCCGAGCAGCCCGACCCGGACTTCCTGGCCCGCCGCGCGGCCGCGTTCCAGGCCTACTACGAGAACATGCCGCTGCGCCGGACCTCGAAGCCCAACGGCATCGACCTCCAGCTCTACCGGCGGATCCGCTGGGGCGGGCTGGTCGACTTCCACCTGCTCGACACCCGCCAGTACCGCAGCGATCAGGCTTGCGGCGACGGGGTGAAGGCGGGCTGCGAGGCCAGGCTGGACCCGACCCGCTCGATCACCGGCGCGGACCAGGAGCGCTGGCTGCTGGACGGCCTGCGCCGGTCCAGGGCCCGCTGGAACGTGCTGGGCCAGCAGGTCTTCTTCGCCCAGATCGACCTCACCCCCGGCACCCCAGAGGGCTTCAACATGGACGCCTGGGACGGGTACAAGGTCAACCGGGACAGGATCGCCGCCGGGCTCGGCCAGACCCGCAACGCGGTGGTGCTCACCGGCGACGTGCACCGGCACTGGGCGGCCGACATCAAGGCCGCCTACGGGGATCCGGCCTCGAAGACGGTGGGCGTGGAGCTGGTCACCACCTCGATCACCAGCGGCCGGGACGGCAACGACGATCCGAACGCGGCGGTGCTCGCGGAGAACCCGCACGTGAAGTTCCACAAGAACCGGCGCGGCTATGTGCGGACCAAGTTCACCGCGGGTGAGCTGCGCGCGGACTACCGGACCCTGCCGTATGTGACCAGGCCGGACGCCCCGGCGGAGACCGCGGCCAGCTTCGTGGTCCAGGACCGGCAGCCGGGACTGCACCGCGCATGACCCGTCACCACCGCCAGCCATCAAGACACTTCGCAGGGCTCAGCGCCCAAATGCCTGCCGAAGGGTGCTGATCTTGACAACCAGTCGCCTTGGGTTGTCCCTGACGGGCTGGAAGTCGTATTTCCGGTAGAACTTGGCTGCTTGATCGTCAATCGCGTCCACCACGACGAGACGACCCGAGGCAAGGTCGGCGGCCGCGAGAATCCGGTCAAGGGCGTCGTGCAGGAGTTCGCCACCTAGCCCCTGACCATGCAGCTCCTGATCAAGAGCCAGCTTGGCCAGCAGGTACGCCGGAATGACACCCACGCCCCCCGACATCCCCCTGGACACCTCGTCCCGGCTCACCTGGTGGGGAGTGATCGCGTAGTACGCGACTACCCGATCACTCCCCGACGGTACCCACACATACGTTCTGGCAGTGCCTGAGCCAGTCGCGCGCAGCGCCTGCCCCGTCAGCCAGTCGTTCAACTCGGGAACACCACAGTCAAACCGCGAAAGCGAATGGTGTTCGGCGAGCGATTCCGAGATCCAGTCGGTCACTTGCGCACATACCTCCGGCCACGCTTCCCCAAGTGGGCCAGCGCAGGCGCTTCGTCAGCTGTTTCGAGAGACGCGAAAAGCTCATCGAACTGCTCGGCGGGCATCATGGTCACGTCTGCCCTTGCCAAGACTCGATCAGCCGCGGCAGTGGCCGCATCCACGACGAACGCGCTCACGGATTCCCTGTTCAGCATGGCCGCACGCTCAATACGAGCCTTGCTCTCGGCATCAAGCCGGAACTCGACCCGCGCTTCCTTGATCGTCATCTCAGTCACCTCCCGCCATCAGTGTACGGCGATTGTACGGAACTGGCGAGCCTGTCCGACGCTGGCCCCACCTGCTGTCTGGTAGCAGTGGGGGCGTGGACTTCTGGGAACGGCTGATCAGCGTGCAACCGGCGCCGCCGCAGTGGGTCGTACTGGTGACGGCGCTGGTGGCGCTGATCGTGGTGCTGGCCAACGGGCCGTGGCTGCTGGCGCGCAACGTGGTGACGATCGTGCACGAGGCCGGGCACGGGCTGATCGCGGTGCTGGTCGGACGGCGGTTGAGTGGCATCCGGCTGCACTCGGACACCTCGGGGGTGACCACCTCCCGGGGCAGGCCGACCGGCCTCGGCATGATCCTCACCGTCCTTGCCGGGTACATCGCGCCGTCCCTGCTCGGGCTTGGCCTGGCCGCGCTGCTCGGCGCGGGCATGATCACGCTGCTGCTGTGGGTGTGCACCGCGTTGCTGCTGCTGGTGCTGATCATGATCCGCAATGTCTACGGCGCACTGTTGCTGCTGGTCACCGGCGGTGCGCTGGTGGCGGTCTCGGTGCTGGCGGACAGTGCGGTGCAGGCCGGGTTCGCCTACCTGGTGACCTGGTTCCTGCTCATCGGCGGGGTGCGGCCGGTGCCGGAACTGCAACGCAAGCGGCGGCGCGGCCGGGCCAGGGACTCCGACGCGGACCAGCTCGCCCGGCTCACCGGCCTGCCCGGGATCCTCTGGGTCACCGTGTTCGGGCTGGTGGCGCTGGGTGCGCTGGCGCTGGGCGGGAACTGGCTGCTGGCCGAGGTGCTCGACGGCTGGTCGCTGCGGCCGTGACCGCCGCGGCGAGCAGGCCGAGTGCCAGCACCGCCAGCGCGGTCAGGGTCAGCGTGTCCGGGCGCAGCAGTGGCTGGCCGCGCAGGGCCTGCCAGGTCACCAGGGCGAGCAGGCCGAGGTAACCGGCCCCGGCGATGATCACCAGCCGGGCCCGCAGCAGCGCGGGCAGGCGCAGTGCGGTGAGCAGCAACAGGAACAGCGGCAGCGCCTGCAGCGCGTGCATGCCGAGGAAGTGCGGGACGCGCAGGTCGCCGCCGGTGCTGCTCCAGCCGGTCAGCGCCAGTCCTGGATCGCTGTCGGGGGCGCCGACGCTGTGCGCGCCGATCACCGGGCCCGGCACCCGCTGGCCCGCCGTGGGCAGCACCATCAGGCCGCCCATGGCCAGGCCGAGCAGGGAGATGCCGGTGCCCAGCCGCAGGGCCCAGCGCCGCGCGGCGTCGGCGATCGGCGTGCGCAGCACCCGCAGGGTCAGCGCGGCCGTGCCCAGCCAGAGCACCACCACCGCGATCCCCATGGCCAGGTAGAGCGCGGTGTCCAGCGGGGTGGCCAGGTTGAAGTGGCTGGGCCGCCCGCGCAGCGCCTGGCCGAGGATGATCGCGAAGTCGAAGATCATGATCACCGCGGCCAGCAGGCACCAGCGCTGCGCACCCCTGCCCAGCAGCGAGGCCAGCCAGGCCCAGGTCACCCCGTAGAGCGCGTTGGACACCGCGAACTTGAACGGTTTGAGCCACAGCGGCGCGCCGAGCACGGTCCGCTCGTCCAGGGCCAGTCCGGCCAGGCAGACCAGCGCCAGCACCGCCATCGCGGCCGAGCAGATCAGTAACGGGCGATGCCAGTCGGTCATATCCCCTCCAAATGGAAAGTCCTACTTTCCGTTTTGGAAAGCTACGCTATCCATATGGCGGTGACAAGTAGGTTGACCGGCATGCGGATGGCGGAGCTGAGCGCCGAATCGGGCGTCCCGGTCGGGACGATCAAGTTCTACCTGCGCGAACAGCTGCTGCCGCCGGGTGAGCGGACCAGCCCGAACCAGGCCCGCTACTCCGCCGACCATGTGCGGCGGCTCAAGCTGGTCCGGGCGCTGATGGAGACCGGTGGTTTCTCGGTGGCCGAGGTGCGCCGGGTGGTCGACTCGCTGGACAACCGCGCCGGGCTGTTCGACACCCTGGCGGTGACCCAGTACGGCCTGACCCACCCGGCCACCGAGGACGCGGACTGGGCTTACGAGCGGCTGCGGGTGGCCGCCGCCGACCGGGGCTGGGTGATCGATCCGGCCGATCCGGCCGGGCGCACCGCGGCCGGGTTGCTGAACACCTTCCGCGAACTCGGCCACGAGCGGTTGCTGGACAAGCTGGAGCGCTACGTCGAGCTGGCCGAGGACGTGGCCAAGGCCGATCTGGACCAGCTGGACGGGCTGGCCAGCCCGGAGGCGGTGGTGGAGACCGCGGTGGTGGGCACCGTGCTCGGCGACGCGCTCTTCGCCGCGCTGCGCCGCCTCGCCCAGCAGCAGGAGGCGGCCAGGCGGTACGGCTCAGGCAAGTCGGCTCAGGAGCCGTAGACCAGCGGCAGCGACGGATCGGCGGACAGCGTCAGCGGCGACGGGTCCGCGCCCGCGGCCACCACGTGCGCGCCGAGCGCGGCGATCATCGCGCCGTTGTCGGTGCACAGCCGGGGCCGGGGCACCCGCAGTTCGATGCCCGCGGCGGCACAGCGTTCGCGGGCCAGTTCGCCAAGGCGGGAGTTGGCCGCGACGCCGCCGGAGATCACCAGCGTGCCCACGCCCAGTTCCTTGGCCGCGCGCACCGCCTTCATGGTGAGCACGTCGGCGACCGCCTCCTGGAAGCTGGCCGCGACATCGGCCACCGGCACCGGCTCGCCCGCGCGCTCGCGCTTCTCCACCCAGCGGGCGACCGAGGTCTTGAGGCCGGAGAAGGAGAACCCGTGCCTGGCATCCCTGGGGCCGGTGAGCCCGCGCGGGAAGTCGATGGCCTTGGGGTTGCCGGTCCTGGCCAGCTTGTCGATGGGCGGACCGCCCGGGTAGGGCAGGTCGAGCAGCCGGGCCACCTTGTCGTAGGCCTCGCCCGCGGCGTCGTCGATGGTGGAGCCGATCTCGGTGATCTTGCGGACCAGGTCGTCCACCAGCAGCAGCTGGCTGTGCCCGCCGGAGACCAGCAGGGCCAGGCAGGAGCTGGGCAGCGGACCGTGGTCCAGGGTGTCCGCGGCCACGTGCCCGGCCAGGTGGTTGACGCCGTAGAGCGGTTTGCCCGCCGCGCTGGCGTAGGCCTTGGCCGCGGACACGCCCACCATCAGCGCCCCGGCCAGGCCCGGCCCTGCGGTGACCGCGATGGCGTCCACATCGGACAGTGACAGCTTCGCGGTGTCCAGGGCCCTGCGCATGGTCGGCACCATGGCCTGCAGGTGCGCGCGGCTGGCGATCTCGGGCACCACGCCGCCGAAACGGGCGTGCTCCTCGACACTGGAGGCGACCTCGTCGGCCAGCAGTTCGAGGTGACCGTCCGGACTCCGGCGGACGATGCCGACGCCGGTCTCGTCGCAGGAGGTCTCGATGCCGAGCACGATCATGCGGTCCTCCCCGCGGTCTCGGCGGGGGCCAGCCGCCGCATGGTGAAGGCGTCCGCGCCGGAGGGCTGGTAGTAGCGCCTGCGCACGCCGAGCTTCTCGAAGCCCTGCCGCTCATACAGTGCGATGGCCGGCTCGTTGTCGGTGCGCACCTCCAGGAACACGGTGGCGCCGACCTGCGCCACGTGCGCCAGCAGATCCAGTAACAACGCCTTGCCGATGCCGTTGCCCTGCCAGTCCGGGTGCACCGCGATGGTGTGCACCTCCGCCTCGGCCTGCGGCGGGCCGACCAGCAGCGCGATGCCCGCGTAGCCGATCAGCTCATCCCCGGCGTAGGCGCCGACGTAGTGGTGCCCGCCGTCGAGTTCGGCGGCGAAGGCGGCTGCCGACCAGGGGTCGTCCCCGGCGAACAGCTCCGCCTCCATTTCCGCGCAGCGCTTGAGGTCCCGCTTGCGCAACGGTCCAATGTGGACTGTCATGCCGGGCTCACCCGCTTGCGCGCGGCGGGTTCCACCGCGTCGGGGCGGCGCAGGTAGAGCGGGATCAGCGGGGCTGGTGCACCGCCGAGCGCGGACTCGGCGGCGCGGAGCAGTCCGAGCGGGGTGGGGTAGTCCGCGTCCAGTGGCTTGAGCCCGAACAGGTCCGCGTGCTGGGCGGCGACATGCCCGGCGACCTGGGTGATGCCCAGTCCGGCCAGTTCCCCGGCGAGCAGTTCGGCGATCACGTCGGGCCGTTCCACCCGGGGGCCGGTGACGTTGCGGCCGTCGGCGTCGTAGGCGGAGAAGTACAGCTCGCGGCGGCGGGCGTCGGTGACCACGAGCAGTCCGGCCTCGGCCCGCGCCCCGGCGGCGATCGCGTCCAGGGTGCTCACCGGGTGCACCGGCTTGTCCAGGGCGTGCCCGAACGCGGCCGCGGTGACCATGCCGGCCCGCAGGCTGGTGAACGGGCCGGGCCCGACCCCGGTGACGATCGCGGACAGCTCGCTCAGCGCGATCCCGGCGGCCTCGGCGGCCTGGTGGATCTGCGGGGTGAGCAGCTCACCGGCGGCCCTCGGGTCGACGGTCACCTGCTCGGCGAGCAGCCGCGGACCGGAGCCGGTCAGCGCGAGCACCCCCGCGGTGATGGCGGGGGTGGCGGTGTCCAGGGCGAGCACGAGCACGCGGCCAAGCCTACGAGACCTGGGATGCCGAGGGTCGTCCGAGGTCTTGACCAGCCGATCGGCCAGCGGCTAAGCACGACCCGACATCCGGACTCTGGGGAGGCACACTCGTGCTGACAAGCCGTAGAAGACACCGTGTGACGGTGTTTGCCGCCGCGGTGCTCACCGCGGGCACCGCCCTTTTGGGCACACCTGCCGTCAACGCCGCCCCCGCCCAGCCGGAGCGGGTGACCAAGGGCGAGGACCCGGCCAACGGGCCGGAGCGCAATGAGATCGCGGCCACCGACACCGCGACCGGGCGCAGCGGGCTGCTGCGGGCCTTCGGCGAGAACAAGGTCACCAAGAAGGACGGGTACCCGCGGCAGACCCAGCTCCGGGTCTATCCAGAGGACCCCAGCGACTCCTCGATCAAGCTGGGCCTGGCCCCGTACCACTCGATCGCGCCCAAGCTGAACGAGATCCAGCAGCGCAGCGACCGGGTGTCGGTGGAGGTGATCGGCCAGTCCGGTCTGGGCCGGGACCTGTACCTGGTCACGCTGACCGCGCCGGAGCGCGCGCACGAGACCCGGCAGCAGGACGCCTGGCGCGAGGAGATCGAGAACAACCCGCGCTCGGCGGCTCGGGACAACCGGCTGCGCCGGGAGTACAAGGCGCCGGTGTGGATCAACGGAAATATTCACGGCGACGAGTACGAGGGCACCGACGGCGCCCTGCGGATGATCGACTACCTGGCCACCACCGGTGATCGCAAGGCCCTGGACCTGCTCAAGCAGCACCGGGTCTACTTCAACGTGACCGCGAACCCGGACGGCAGGGTGACCGGGGTGCGGCCGAACGCGAACAACTTCGACCTCAACCGCGACTTCGTCACCTCCGCCCAGCCCGAGGGCAGGGCGATGCGGGACATCGCGATCCGCACCCAGCCGGTGGCCATGCTGGACGAGCACGGCTACGTCGGCGGCACCCTGATCGAGCCGACCGGCCCGCCGCACGGCCAGAACTACGACTTCGACCTCTACATCAAGCACGGCTACGCCAACGGCCTGAAGATGGAGCAGGGCGTCAAGGCGCTCGGCCACGCCGAGGCGCAGAACGTGCAGATCCCGTTCCGGGACTACCCGGTCGGCGAGTGGGACGGCTGGGCGCCGGTGTTCACCGCGCAGTACGCCATGTTCCACGGCGCGGTCTCCTACACCATCGAGATCCCGTTGCAGGTCAACCGCGGCGCGTACCAGAGCCTGCCGGTGAGCGAGCTGCGCCGCCGGTCCTCGATCAACACCGACGTGGTCGAGTCCACCATCCGCAGCACCCTGGACTACGTCTCGGCCAACCGCGCCGACCTGGTGGCCAACCAGATCGAGATCTTCCGCCGCGGCGCGGCCGGTGAGGCACTGCGGCCGATCCCGGACGGGTTCGTGCCCGGCTTCGGCCCGGAGGACCGCTACAGCACCAAATTCCCGCGCGCCTACGTCATCCCGGCAGGCGGCACCCAGCGCTCCGGCTCGGCCGCGGCCCGGCTGGTGGACCACCTGGTCGCGCACGACGTCAAGGTGACCAGGGCCGAGCGGGCCTTCCAGCTCAACGGCCGCGGCTACCCGGCTGGCTCCTACGTGGTGGACATGCACCAGCCGAAGCGGGCGCTGGCCAACGTGATGCTGGAGCAGGGCGGGGACGTCTCCGAACGCGCGCCGCTGATGTATGACATCTCCGGCTGGAGCCACCGCCTGCTCTGGGGCGCCTCGGTGGACGTGGCGGTCTCCGGCGACCTGCGGGTGCAGGGCAAGCCGGTGGTCGTGGCCGCGCCGACCGGCGGGGTGGACGCCGCGCCGGGCAAGGACCTCACGCTGACCGTGCGGGACGGCAAGGACGCCAGTGCGATCAACGATCTGCTCGGCCGGGGCATCGAACTGCGCCGCCGCGCGGACGGTTCGATCATCGTGCCCGCCGCCGCGCGAGTGGACGCGATCCAGGTGGCCGACCGCCACGGCGTGCGCTTCGGCCTGGCCGCCGCCGGTGAGCCTGGCAGCCCGCTGCGCAGGCTGACCATTGCCGCCGCGGTGGGTCCGGATGAGCTGTTCGCGTTGCGGGACATGGGCTTCGACGTGCGACCGGTGTCCACCACGGTGCTCAACAACGGGTTCGACCTGAGCCGGGTGGACGTGCTGTTCGCCTCCTCCGGCCTGTCCTTCACCGGCCTCAACCCGGCCGCGAAGACCGCGCTGCAGGCGTTCCTGGCCAAGGGCGGCGTGGTCACCCGCGGCGCCACCGGCAGCGCGTTCAACAGCCAGGCCGGCCTGCTGCCGGTCAAGGCGGTGCAGGGCAAGGGCGATGCCAACGGCGTGGTCACGGTGGCCAACAACGCGGCCGGGGTCATCGGCGCCGAGGCGCTGCCCAACTCCTTCATCTACTCGCCGCAGTGGTTCACCGAGATCGGCGCCGGGGTGACCGTGGAACAGCGCTACGGCACCGGGAACCCGCTCGCCTCCGGGCACTGGACGTCCAATGAGGACGGTTCCGGCGGTCCGGCGGCGGCCGGTGGCCAGGCCGCGGTGGTCTCGGGCGCCGACGAGTCCGGCGCACGGGTGGTGCTCTTCGGCACCGAGCCGATGTTCCGGGCGCACCCGAAGGGCCTGTACAGCCAGGTCGCCAACGCCATCTACTGGTCGGCGACCCGCTGAGCGATCCGGGGTCCGGTGGGGTCACGCCCCGCCGGATCCCGGCCGCGGGCCTCAGCCCTGCCGGAGCCCGGCCAGCAGCCGGGGTGTGCCGGAGACGGTGGCCACCCTGGTCTCGTCCTCGCGGCGGTCCAGCCGGATGAGCAGGTGTTGCTCGGCCAGGCCCTCGGCCACGCCCTCGCCCCACTCGACCACGACCGCCGAGGTGCTCAGGTCGGTCTCCAGGTCGAGGTCCTCCAGCTCGTCGAAACCGCTGAGCCGGTAGGCGTCCACGTGCACCAGCGGGATGCCGCGCTCGCCCGGCTTGTGTGCCCTGGCGATCACGAAGGTCGGCGAGCTGACCTGCCCGCGCACCCCGAGTCCGGCACCGATTCCCCTGGTCAGCGCTGTTTTCCCGGCGCCGAGCGGCCCGGCCAGCAACACCAGGTCACCCGCGGTCAGCAGCGCGCCCAGCCGGGCGCCGAACGCCTCGGTGTGTGCCACCTCCGGCAGCTCGATAGTCCACAGTGCACTGTCCACAGTGGTCATGCCCTTCGCCACCAGCGCTTTCCGCCGCCGCTGCTGGCGCAGCGGTGGATGAGTTCGGTCAGTTTCCCGGTCACCAGGTCGGCCTGTTCCAGCATCACCATGTGCCCGGCCCCGGAAGCCCGCACCAGTTCGGCGTCGGGCAGTTCGGCCGCGATGGCCTCGGAGTGCGAGAACGGGGTCAGCCGGTCCGCGTCGCCGCCCAGCACCAGCACCGTGCAGTGCCGCAGCCCGGCCAGTGCCGCGTACCGGTTGTGCGTTTCCAGGGTGGGCAGGAAGTCGGTCATCACCTCGACCGGGGTGTCGTCGATCATCCGGTCCATGAAGTCGACCAGCGAGGGGCTCACCTCGCGGTCGCCGAAGGCCAGTCGCCGCACCACGCTCCAGGTGATCTCGCCGCCCACCCGGCGCACCCACTCGACCACGCCGGGCAGCGTGCCGGCGATCTTGCCGACACCCAGGGTCACCGGGTTGTACCGGGACAGCACCGGGCGGGGCAGGCCGGAGCTGCCCACCTTGCCCGCGGCGGTGCCGATCAGCGCGACCCCGCGCACCCGCTGCACGAACAGCTCGGGCTGCTGCTCGGCCAGCGCCATGATGGTCATGCCGCCCATGGAGTGGCCGACGAGCACCAGCGGGCCGTTCGGCGCGATCGCGCGCAGCACCGCGTCCAGGTCCTTGCCGAGCTGCTCGATGGTGGCCAGGTCCCGGCCGGACCGGCCAGAGTGGCCGTGCGAGCGCTGGTCGTAGAGCACCAGCCGGACCCGCGGATCGACGAGTCCGGGCAGGTCGCGGCGCTGGAAGTGCCAGCAGCGGCGGTCCAGGGTGTAGCCGTGCACCAGCACCACGGTCAGCTCGGCCTTGCCGCCGTCGGCTGGGTCGATCTCCTCGACCACGATCGGCGTGCCGTCGTCGGCGGCCACCGTGGACTGCCGGTCCGGCCGCAGCTCGCCCAGCGGCTCGTCGGCGAACGGGTCGGCCTCGGCGCCGTCCTCGCGCTGGGCCTTGATCCGGCGGGTCTGGGTGGCCGCGCCGACCGCGCCCGCGCCCACGGCCGCGCCGAGCACGCCGCCCGCGATGCCGACGGCGCGCCAGATCCGGTTCATCCGCGACCCCGGTAGCTGCGTTTCACCCGCGGCCGGTACATGCCGGTGACGATCTCGTAGTGGATGGTGCCGATCTTGTCCGCCCACTCCTGCGCGGTGGGTTCGCCCTGGTCGCCGGGACCGAACAGGATGACCTCGTCGCCCTCGGCCACCTCGGCCTCCCCGCAGTCCACCACGATCTGGTCCATGCAGACCCGGCCGACCACCGGCAGCCGCCTGCCGTTGATCTGCACGTCCATCCGCCCGGACAGCGCCCTGGGCACGCCGTCGGCGTAGCCCACCGGCACCAGGGCCAGGCTGGTCTCCACCGGCGCGGTCCAGGTCAGGCCGTAGGACACGCCGGTGCCCGCGGGCACCCGCTTCACCCTGGCCACGCTGGAGCGGAAGGTCATCGCCGGGCGCAGATGCTCGCCGCCGTGGCCGGGCACCGGGTTGAGGCCGTAGCCCGCGATACCCACCCGGACCAGGTCGAAGTGCAGGTCGTCGCGCAGCAGGGTGGCCGCGGAGTTGGCCAGGTGGCACAGCGGGGTCAGGCCCAGCTCGACCGCGAGCCGGTAGGCGTGCAGGAAGATCTGGTACTGCTGGCCGGTGGCCGTGCTGGCCGGTTCGTCCGCGCTGGCCAGGTGCGACCACAGGCCGATCACCTTGAGCACGCCGTCGGCCTGGGCCTTGGCCGCGGCCTCGAACAGGCCCCGCCAGCGGCCGGGCTCGGCCCCGTTGCGGGACAGGCCGGTGTCGACCTTGAGGTGGATCCGGGCGACCCGCCCGGTCGCCCCGGCGCCCGCGAGCACCCTGGTCAGCTCGGCCATCGAGGACACCGACAGGTCGATATCGGCGGCGATGGCCTCGGTGAAGTCCTGCTCGGCCGGGTACAGCCAGCACAGCAGCGGTGCGGTGATCCCGGCGGCCCGCAGTTCCAGGGCCTCCTCGATGGCGGCCGTGCCCAGCCAGGTGACCCCGGCGGTGAGCGCGACCCTGGCCACCTCGACCGCACCGTGCCCGTAGCCGTCGGCCTTGACCACGGCCATGGTGGCCGCCTCGGACTCGGCGGCGAGCGCGGACAGGTAGGCGTAGTTGTGCCGCAGCGCGTCCGTGTCGATCACGGTCTCGGCGCGGGCGGCGCGCGTCTGGTCAGCCATAACACCCTCAATGGTGTCACAAGGAGCGCTCGGGCTTCCCGGCGAAGGCGGCCCGCGCGGCCTGGGTGTCGAGTCCGTCCTCCCATTTGGCGACGACGAAGGTGGCCACGCAGTTGCCGAGCAGGTTGGTCACCACCCGCATGGTGTCCATGATCCGGTCCGCACCGAGTAGCAGCGCGACCGCGCCTGCCGGGATCACCCCGACCGAGGCGGCGGTGGCCGAGAGCGCCAGGAAGGCCGAGCCGGGGATGCCCGCCATGCCCTTGGAGGTCAGCATCAGCACCAGCAGCACGGTGAGCTGCTGCCCGATGGTCAGCTCGATGCCCACCGCCTGGGCCATGAACAGGGTGGCCAGCGAGAGGTAGATGGAGGCGCCGTCGAGGTTGAAGGAGTAGCCGGTGGGCAGCACCAGCCCGACCGCCTCCGGTTTGCAGCCCGCCGCGCGCAGCTTGTCCATCATCCGCGGCATCACCGACTCGCTGGAGGCGGTGCCGATGGCCAGCACGAACTCGG
Organism: Crossiella sp. CA198; assembly: GCF_052078295.1. Taxonomy (NCBI): domain Bacteria; kingdom Bacillati; phylum Actinomycetota; class Actinomycetes; order Pseudonocardiales; family Pseudonocardiaceae; genus Crossiella; species Crossiella sp. CA198. Next base: position 79,611 of record NZ_JBQJIM010000017.1, on the reverse strand, counting down.
CCCGGGTGTAGCGCACGAAGGCCCACAGGCTCAGCCCGGTGAGCACTCGCAGCAGCAGCGCGAGCAGCACGATGAACAACGCGGCCGCGCCGTAGCTGACCCCGATCAGCTTGCCGTAGGTGACCAGCGAGGACAGCCCGTACTGGCCGATCAGGTAGGCCAGCGAGCCGAACACCGCGATCGGGGCCAGCCGCATCACGTAGCCGACGATCTTGAAGATCACCTCGCCGGCCTGCTCGACGAAGGCGAGCACCAGCGGCGCCCTGGCCGGCCCGAGGTGCACCAGCGCCGCGCCGAAGAGCACCGCGAACAGCAGCACCTGGAGCAGCTGGTTGTCCGCGAAGGCGCCGATCACGCTCTCCGGCACCACGTGCAGCAGGAACCCGCCGACGCCGGGCAGCGCCGCGCCGCCGGTCTTCTTCTCCACCGCCGAGGAGTCCAGGGTGGCCGGGTCCACGTTGAGGCCGTCGCCGGGCCGCACCAGGTTGCCCAGCACCAGGCCGAGCAGCAGGGCCAGGGTGCTGACCACCTCGAAGTAGATCAGCGCCTTGAGCCCGATCCGGCCGACTGAGCGCAGGTCGCCCGCCTTGGCGATGCCGGTGACCACCACGCAGAACACCAGCGGCGCGATGATCATCTTGATCGCCCGGATGAAGGCGTCGCCGAGCAGTTTCAGCGCCGCGCCGAACTCCGGCCACAGCACCCCGACCAGGATGCCCAGCACCGCGGCCAGCAGCACCTGGAGGAATAACGAGGACAGGATCCGACGGGTCCGGGAAACCGCTTCCACGGGGGTGTCTGTGGCCATGGGCGGACCCTGCCTTTCCCACGTTGCGCTCAGGTTTCGACCGCGAGAACCAGCCGGTCGGCCGGAGTGGCTCAGCCCACCCGGCGCCGGGCCAGCGCGTCCAGCTCGGCCCGGTCCGCACCCACCGCCGCGGTCACCTCGGCCGACTCCAGCGCCCCGCAATCCAGGCCGCGGACCAGCGCGATCGCCAGCGCCTGCGCGGTGGCCGGTTCGTCCAGCACGGTCCCGGCGATCCGCTCCCGGTAGCCGCGCAGCCGCGCGGCCGCGGCCGGGAAGGCCTCCCGGTAGAAGGCGTAGGTGGCCAGGAACCGGGTCGGCAGCTGGTGCGGGTGCAGGTCCCAGCCCTGGTAGTAGGCGCTGTCCAGGGAGCGGCGGATCAGCAGGGCGTGCAGCCGCCAGCCCGCGTGCACCTCGGCCGCCCCGCCCACCGGCAGGATGTTGGTGGAACCGTCGGAGAGCCGGACCCCGGTGCCCGCGGCGGCCAGCAGCATCACCATCTTGGCGTGGTCGGCCACCGGGTGCGCCATGCTCTGCAGCGCCGCGGTGACCCCGCAGGCCGCGCTGTAGTCGTAGGTGCCGTAGTGCAGGCCGACGCAGCGGCGTTCGCTGGCGTGCACCATCTCCGCGACGGTGGCCCGCCCGTCCGGCCCGAGGATGGCCTGGGTGGTCTCGATCTGCAGCTCGAACTTCAGCTCGCCCTCGGCCAGCCCGAACTCGCGTTCCAGTCGCTCGCACAGCCACACCGCGGCCGAGACCTGGCTGACCGAGGTGACCTTGGGGAAGGTGATCACGAACCCGGGCAGTCCGGACCCGTCCAGCAGTTCGGTCAGGAACAACGCCAGGCTGCGCAGCCCGCGCCGGCGCAACGCCGGTTCCAGGCCCTTGGGCCGCACGCCGAAGAACGGCGGCGCGGTGCCCGCCGCCAGGTCCGCGCGCAACGCCCGCCCGGCCGAGCGGGCCGCCGCGTCCTCCTCGGCCTCGCCGGGCGCGCCGAAGCCGTCCTCCAGGTCCACCCGCAGGTCCTCGACCGGCTCCGCGCTCAGCTTGGCCAGCACCCGGCCGCGCAGCTCCGCCGCGCCCTGCACGCCGGTCGCCGCCGCCAGCGCGGCCCCGTCCGGCGCGTGCTCGGCCAGCACCGCCCTGGCCTGGGCGCCCCAGGCGGCGGCCAGGCCGGGCCGGACCCGGTCGGCTGGCACGTAGACGGTGTGCACCGGCTGCCGCCCGCCGGGATCGCCCGGGTAGGCCCGTTCCCGCTCGTAGTCCACAGTGGACAGTTGCTGGTCCAGCTCGCTCGCGATCCCGTCCAGATCCACTGTGGACTCTCCCTAGCTGGTCACGATGCGCTGGTAGGCAGGCAGGGTGAGGAAGTCCGGGTAGTCCTTGGCCAGGGTGACCTGCTCGAACAGATCGGCCGCCGCGTCCAGGTTGGGCAGGCGCTCCCCGCGCAGGTGCGCGGTGATCTCGGCGAGCACCCGGCGCACCAGGTCGGCGGTGACCGGCTCGCCGGTGTCAAGGCCGACGTCGTTGTAGATCCACTGCCAGAGCTGGGACCGGGAGATCTCCGCGGTGGCCGCGTCCTCCATCAGGTTGTGGATGGCCGCCGCACCGTTGCCTGCCAGCCAGGAGGCGATGTAGCGCACCCCGACGTCCACCGCGCTGCGCAGCCCGGCCAGCGTGGCCGAGCCGTCCGCCGAGGCCACGTCCAGCAGCTGCTCCGCCTTGACCTGCACGTCGTCCCTGGTCCGGGCGAGCTGGTTGGGCGCCTCGCCCAGCTTGGCGTCGAAGACCTCGCGGCAGACCGGCACCAGGTCCGGATGCGCCACCCAGGACCCGTCGAAGCCGTCCTCGGCCTCGCGCTGCTTGTCCTCGCGCACCTTGGCCAGCGCGGTCGCGGTGACCTCGGGATCGCGCCGGTTCGGGATGAACGCGGCCATCCCGCCCATGGCGAAGGCGCCGCGACGGTGGCAGGTGCGCACCAGCAGTTCGGTGTAGGCACGCATGAACGGCGCGGTCATGGTGACGCTGTTGCGGTCGGGCAGCACGAACTCGGGCCCGGCGTCCCGGAAGGTCTTGATGATGCTGAACAGGTAGTCCCAGCGGCCCGCGTTCAGCCCGGAGGCGTGCTCGCGCAGCTCGTAGAGGATCTCGTCCATCTCGAAGGCGGCCGGGATGGTCTCGATCAGCACGGTGGCCCGCACGGTGCCCAGCGGGATGTCCAGCTCGGCCTGGGCCTGGGTGAACACGTCGTTCCACAGCCGGGCCTCAAGGTGGCTCTCCAGCTTGGGCAGGTAGAAGTAGGGGCCACTGCCGCGGGCGATCAGCTCGGCGGCGTTGTGGAAGAAGTACAGCCCGAAGTCCACCAGCGCGCCGGCCACCGGCTCGTCGTCGACCAGCAGGTGCGCCTCGTCCAGATGCCAGCCGCGCGGCCGCACCACGATCACCGCGTGCCCGCCCTCCGGGCTCAGCGCGTACCGCTTGCCCTCCGGCGTGCTCAGCTCGATCGTCTTACGCACCGCGTCGGCCAGGTTGACCTGCCCGGAGACCACATTGCACCAGTGCGGGGTGTTCGCGTCCTCCAGATCGGCCAGCCACACCTTGGCCCCGGAGTTGAGCGCGTTGATCGCCATCTTCCGCTCGGTCGGCCCGGTGATCTCCACCCGCCGGTCCCGCAGATCAGCGGGCGCCTCGGCGACCCGCCACTCCGACTCGCGGATCTCCCGTGTCTCCGGCAGGAAGTCCAGCCGCCGGTCCCCGGATGCCTGGGCCCGCCGTTCGGCCCGCCGGGCGAGCAACTCGGCCCGCCGCGCCCCGAACGCCCGGTGCAACCCGGCCACGAACTCCAAGGCGGCCGGGGTGAGCACCTCCTCGCCCCGCTCCACCGACTCGCCCAAGACGCGGACCTGACTCATCCACTCACCCCGCTGTGTCCGAAGCCGCACACCTGGGCTCACCCTATGGACATCGGGGGGCTGTCGGCACCCTCAAATGGTCATCGAACTGCCGGTTTTCTACCTGAATCCAGCCGCTACCCGCAGGGTTCCGGGTGGCAATTGCCAATCGCCATCTCCCGGTTGTGGATAAGTGGGCCAAACCCCGAAGAGGGCCTGGCCAGGTCGCTACGGTCGCCTGATGAGGGTGGGGATCTATGTCGACGGGTACAACCTCTACTACGGCGGCCGGAAGCGCTGTGGCCGGGGAACCCCGGGCTGGCGCTGGCTGGACGTGCGTGGGCTGGCCCGCACCACGGTCGCCGAACAAGGGCAGCGGTGGCCAGCGGCGACTGTCACCCGGGTGGTCTACTGCACAGCGCGGATCGACGGCGCCACCAACCCCAGTGGCTCCGCCGACCAGGACGTGTACCTCAAAGCACTGCGTGGGTCCGGCAGCGTCGACCACATCGAGTACGGCAACTACATCAGCAAGGTCATCAAGCGCCCACTGGCAGTCGCGGGCAACCGCAGGCGCCCGATCCTGGTCGAGCCCGACTGGCCGGTGAAGATCCAGCGGCACGGTGTGCCGGTGCCCGACGCGACCTTCATCGCCTCGGTGGCCACCTGGGAGGAGAAGGGTTCCGACGTCAACGTCGCCTCCCACCTGCTGGTCGACGTCCTCTCCCAGGCTGTCGACGCCGCAGTCGTGATCAGCAATGACAGCGATCTACGCCTACCTGTCCGAGAGGCGTGGCATCGAGTGCCGGTCGGCGTCGTCAACCCCGGCAGCGGCTACACCGCGGGCGATCTGTCCGCTGACGCGAACATAGGCGTCGGCCGTCACTGGTGGCGCGCTCTCACCGCGGCCGACTACACCTCGCACCAGCTCCCGGACCCCGTACGCACCTACCACCGGCCACCCGGCTGGTAGTCCAGTTGTCTCTTTCTCCGCCAAGAGGTAAAGTGGCCCCATACCCGCCCGGCCCCTTGTGGGCCGGGTTTTTCTTTGGGCCAGGTCACCTGAATCCAGCCGCTACCCGCAGGGCTCGAATAGCTTGCGGCAGCACCTCGACCAGCACCGAGGCCGAGGTGGGCGCGTCGCGTGCGGCCAGCTGACCGGCCAGCTCGTGCGCGCGCACCGCGCAGCCCGCGGCCAGCCAGGGGTCCAGCCCGCTCGCCAGCAGCGCGCCGATCAGGCCGGAGAGCACGTCACCCGATCCGGCGGTGGCCAGCCAGGCCGAGCGGGCCGGGTTGACCAGCACCCGGCCGTCCGGGGCGGCGACGATGGTGGCGTGGCCCTTGAGCAGTACCACCGCGCCGGTCCGCTCGGCGGCGCGGCGGGCCGCGGCGATCCGGTCCTCGCCGACCGCGCCGGCGAAGCGAGCGAACTCGCGGTCGTGCGGGGTGAGCACCATGGGGGTGTCCGGGTCGCGCTCATCCCACCGGGACTCCTCGGCCGCCAGCAGGGTGATCGCGTCCGCGTCCGCGCACACCGGGACCCCGGCGGCCAGCACCCTGCGCAGCACCTCGGCGCCCGCCTTGCCGGTGCCCAGGCCGGGGCCGACCACCCAGGACTGCACCCGGCCGGCGTCGGTGACCGAGCCGGTGGCCACCACCTCGGGCCAGCGGTCGCGCACCGGGTCGGCCGCCTCGCCCGCGTAGCGGACCATGCCGGAGGTGGCCCGGATGGCCGCGCCCACGGCCAGCACCGCCGCACCCGGGTAGACCGCCGAGCCAGCCGCGATGCCGGTGACGCCCTGGGTGTACTTGTCGTCGGTGGGTCCTGGCACCGGCCAGCGGGCGCCGACCTCCGCGTCGGAGAGCACCACCAGCTCGGGTTCGCCCAGGTCAGAGCCAATGCCGATATCGACAAGGTGGACCTCGCCGCAGTGCCCGGCGGCGAGCACGTGCACCGGCTTGAGACAGCCGAAGGTGACCGTGGCGGCCGCGTGCACCGCCGCGCCGGCCACCACGCCGGTGTCCGGGTCCACGCCGCTGGGCAGGTCCACGGCCAGGATCGGGGCCTCGACCTGCGCGACCAGCTCGGCCGCGGCCGGGCGCAGTGGGCCGCGGGCGGACAGGCCGACGATGCCGTCGAGCACCAGGTCCGCCGAGCGCACCGCGGTCAGGTGATCATCCGCGATCCGGCCGCCGGAGCGGCGCAGCGCGGCCAGGCCGGCCGGGTGCGCGCGGTCCGGGCTGAGCAGCACGGCTTCCACCGCGACCCCGCGCCGCCGCAGGAAGTGCCCGGCCCACAACGCGTCCCCGCCGTTGTTGCCCGCACCGACCAGCAGCGTCACCCGCCGCCCTGCCACCCCGCCGGTCAGCTCGGCCAGCATGGTCATGGCGTAGCCGGCCAGGCCGAAGGCGGCCCGGCGCATCAGCGCGCCCTCGGGGACCCGCTTGAACACCTCGTGCTCGGCCGCCCGGACCCGGTCGGCGCCCCAAACCCCGCTCACTCGACGGTGACCGACTTGGCCAGGTTGCGCGGCTTGTCCACGTCGTAGCCGCGGGCGCGGGCGATCTCGGCCGCCAGCACCTGCAACGGGATGGTGGAGACCAGCGGCTGCAACAGGGTGGGCACCGCGGGCAGTTCGATCAGGTCATTGGCGAAGGGCCGCACCGTCTCATCGCCCTCCTCGGCGATCACGATGGTGCGCGCGCCACGGGCCCTGATCTCCTGGATGTTGGACAGCAGCTTGCTGTGCAGCACCGCCCGGCCCTTCGGCGAGGGCATGACCACCACGACCGGCAGCCCCTCCTCGATCAGCGCGATCGGCCCGTGCTTCAGCTCACCGGCGGCGAAGCCCTCGGCGTGCATGTAAGCCAGCTCCTTGAGCTTGAGCGCGCCCTCCAGCGCCACCGGGTACCCCACGTGGCGACCGAGGAAGAGGACCGCCTTGGAGTCGGCCAGCTCCCTGGCCAGCTCCCGCGTCTTGTGCACAGTGGACAGCACCTGGGCGACCGCGGCCGGCATGGCCTCCAGCTCGTGGAACTCGCGCGCGACCTCATCCGGGTACTTGGTGCCGCGGGCCTGCGCCAGGGCCAGGCCGACCAGGTAGTTGGCCGCGATCTGGGCCAGGAACGCCTTGGTGGAGGCGACCCCGATCTCCGGTCCGGCGTGGGTATAGAGCACCGCGTCGGACTCACGCGGGATCTGCGCGCCGTTGGTGTTGCAGACCGCCAGCACCCTGGCCTTCTGCTCGCGGGCGTGCCGCACCGCCTCCAGGGTGTCCGCGGTCTCGCCGGACTGGGAGACCGCCACCACCAGGGTGGAGCGATCCAGCACCGCGTCCCGGTAGCGGAACTCGCTGGCCAGCTCGACCTCCACCGGCAGCCGGGTCCAGTGCTCGATGGCGTACTTGGCGACCAGCCCGGAGTGGTAGGCCGAACCGCAGGCCACCACGAACACCTTGTCCACGTCCCGCAGGTCCTGATCGGACAGCCGCTGCTCGTCGAGCACGATCCGGCCGTCCTGGAAGTGCCCGCGCAGCGTGTTGGCCAGCGCGTCGGGCTGCTCCTCGATCTCCTTGAGCATGAAGTACTCGTGGCCGCCCTTCTCCGCGGCCGCGAGGTCCCAATCCACGTGGAACGGCGTGCTCGGCGCGTCCTCGCCGTGGAAGTCGGTGACCCAGTACCCGGCCCGGGTCAGCTCGACCACCTGGTCCTGGCCCAGCTCGACCGCGTCCCTGGTGTGCTCGATGAAGGCGGCCACATCGGAGGCGACGAAGTTCTCCCCCTCGCCGACCCCGACCACCAGCGGCGAGGACCGGCGGGCGGCGATGATCAGGTCCGGGTGGTCGGCATGCGTGACGACCAGGGTGAAGGCGCCCTCCAGCCGGCGGCAGACCAGGCGCACCGAGGCGGCCAGGTCACCGGCGGTCGCGCCGTCGAGGTAGGCGGCGGCGATCAGGTGCGCCGCGGTCTCGCTGTCGGTGTCGCTGGCCGGTTCGATCCCGGCGGCCTCCAGCTCGGCACGCAGCGCGATGAAGTTCTCGATGATGCCGTTGTGCACCACGGCGAGCCTGCCGCTGGTGTCCCGGTGCGGGTGCGCGTTGCGGTCGGTCGGCGCGCCGTGCGTGGCCCACCGGGTGTGGCCCATGCCACTGGTTCCGGCGAACCCGTCCCGGCCGACCTCGTCCAGCCTGGTCTCCAGGTTGACCAGCGGCCCGGCCTTGCGCTCCATGGCCAGTCCGCCGTCGCCGTCAAGCACGGCCACGCCCGCCGAGTCATAACCCCGGTACTCCAGCCGCCGCAACCCGTCCAGCACGACGGTCAGGGCCGGCCGATGACCTACGTATCCCACGATCCCACACACTCGGGACAGGGTAGGCGCTGCCGTCGGAGGAGTCGGATTGGTCCAAACCTCGGGCCGACGCCAGCCCGGCTGGCCGGTATCCACTACCGTCCGGGGCATGGCACGCGCGGTCAAGGCCCTGACGGCCAAGCAGGCGCTGGTGACGTTGTCCCGCCCCGGTCCGCACCAGGTGCTACGCGGGGACCTGGGCCTGATCGGCCTGCCCGGCGTGATCGTCACCCCGGCGCGGGGTCTCGGCCTGCCTGCCGTCGCCTTCGGCCACGGCTGGCTGCAACCCACCCGCCGCTACCTCGGCCTGCTCAAACACCTGGCGAGCTGGGGCATCGTGGTCGCCGCCCCCGGCACGCACACCGGCGCGCTGCCCAGTCACCGCCTCTTCGCCGCCGACCTGCGCACCGCGCTGGACGTCTGCACCGGCGTCCGCCTTGGCGAGGGCCAGATCAGCGTGCACCCGGAACGGCTGGCCCTGGCCGGTCACTCGATGGGCGCGGGCGCCGCGGTGCTGGCCGCGGCCGAGGACGAGCGGATCCGCGCCGTGGTCACCCTGGCGCTGGCCGAGACCCGGCCCTCCGCGCTGGACGCCGCGCACCAGTGCGCCATGCCCGGCCTGCACCTGTCCGCGGTGCAGGACCTGGTCGCCCCCACCGTCGGCCACGTGGAGCCGGTCGCCCAGGCCTGGGCCGGACCGGTGCAGCTGCGCGGCATCACCAAGGCCACCCACCTGGCCTTCACCGAGGGCAGGCACTGGAGCGACCTGCTGCTGGACGGTCGCTCCCACCACACCACCCAGCGCCTGACCAAGGCCCTGGCCACCGCGTTCCTGCTGCGCATCCTCACCGGCACCCGCGCCTACAGCGCACTGCTGGAGGAGGAGGTCCGCGGCTGCACCATCGACTACACCCGCGGCCCGCTGCCCACGCCCGCGCGCCGCTGACTCAGCCGGGCGGCGGGTGGCCGCCCGGCGTGAGCCCCTACCGCGGGGCCGGTCCGGTCACCGGTCGCGGAACCCGTCATCCCCGAGCACGGGGTTGACCCACTTCCGCTCGCCTTCCTCGTCAATGGAGAAGTACTGGCCCTGCGTGCGCCAGTTGCTGGCCTGCCGCTCCTGGTCGCCGCCCTGGCCGCCACCGGCGCCCGCGCCACCGCCCATCGGCATGCCGCCACCCATCGGCGCGCCCGCCGGGGGCTGACCGCCCATCTGCTGCTGGTTCCACGCGCCGCCGTCGGGCACCGAGGCCAGCCCGGCGCCACCGGAACCGGTGGCCTGCGGGCTGTTGGTGTCCGACAGACCGGCGCCACCGGACTGCGGATGGTCCGGTCCGCCACCAAAGGCACTGCCCGCGGACGGGCTGCCCGGGTTGCCGCCCGCCGAGGTCGTGGTGTGCCCAAGGTCGTAGCTGCCCGAGGCGGCCGAGGCCGTCCCGGTGCCGTCGATGAAGCCCTGCGGCGGGAACGGCCCGCCGGCGAAGCCGGGCTGCGGCCCGCCCCAGTTCGGCGGCGGCGGGGGCTGCGGCTGCCACCCCGGCGGGGGCGGCGGCGGGCTGCCCTGCGGCGGCCCGCCCTGCCAGCCCTGCTCGTGGCCGAACTGCGGCGGCGGCATGTGCTGCGGTGGGGGCGGCGGCTGCCAGCCGGGCGGCGGAGGCGGCGGACCGCCGTGCTGCATCGGCTCCGGCTGCCAGTGCGGCATCCCTGGCGGCGGCCCCATCGGCGGACCCTGCGGCGGGAACCCGGGCGGCGGACCGCCCTGCCAGCCCTGCGGGGGCCCACCCTGCCAACCGGGCGGCGGACCCTGCGGCGGGCCGCCCTGCCAGCCGGGCGGCGGACCGCCCTGGGCGCCCTGCGGCATCATCGGTTCGCCACCACGCCCGAAGGCGGGCTCCGGCTGCATGTGCTGTCCCGGTGGCAGGTGCTGACCGGGCTCCATCCGCCCGAAGGCGGGTTCGGTCTGGTACGGCCCCTGCTGCTGGAACGGCATCGGCTCGGCCCGCATCGGACCGCCCTGGCGGATGTCGCCGGGCTCGCCGCCGATCAACGGCATCGGCCGCGGCATCCCGCCCTGGCCACCCTGACCGCCAGGACCGCCCTGGCTGCCCGGTCCCTGGCCAGGCCCGCCCTTGGGGCCCTCGTCCTCGAAGTTCACCGTGTACGTGGTCGGCGGCTTGCCGTCCATGTTGTCGATGGTGACCTTCATCTGGTCACTCGACCCCGGCACCAGCTGGGTGGTGATCAGCGAGTTGCCGTCCCGGAAGGAGGCGGTGCCGTCCGGTCCGGGCTTGATCTGGGTCGGCTGCTCGCCGCCGGGCCCACCGGGCTTGCCGGAGACGTCCAGCCGCTCGTGCGGCGCGCCGGGCATACCGCCCTGCTGACCAGGCCCGCCGGGCTGGCCGGGCATTCCCGGCTGGCCGGTCTTCTCACCCGGCAGCTGGAAGTCGATCTCGTACGGCTTGGGCTTGCCGTCCGGCCCGGTGACCATCAGCTTGACCTTGCCGTCATCGGTCGGCTCGGTCACCTGGATCTTGCGCCCGCTGCCGTCGTCGATGGTGACGGTCTGCTGGTCGTTGGGCACCGGCACCTTGGACGGGTCGGTCTGGTCCAGCAGCTTGGACGGGTCCTGCGCGCCAGGGATCTCCGGCTTGGGCAGCTCCGGCATGGACGGCGGCTTGGGCATACCGCCCCCGCCACCACCGCCGGAACCCGTGCCGCCCCCGCCGCCACCACCGGTGCCGGTGCCGCCACCGCCGTTGCCGCCGGTGTCACCGCCACCGCCGGTGCCGTCCTTGGGGAACTTCGGCTCGTAGCCCTTGAGGAAGTTGTTGATCGAGTCCCACTGGGCGTTGACCGTGGTCAGCGCGGCGTTGCAGGAGTTCTCGAACTGGGTGATCTTGCCGCCGAACTCCTTGTCGAAAGGACCGTCGGCCCACTTCTTGCAGGTGTCGCGCACCATCGTCTTGGTGGATTCCTCAAGGTCTCCACAGTCGTCGTCGTCCAGCGCGCGCGAGGTGGCGCTGCCGGTCGTGCGGTCCAGCCAGCTCGCCACCTCCTTGATCTGGTTGCGCTGCGCGTCGTCGTCGCCGGTGAGGCCCTGCATCGCGATGGTGACGATCTTCTTGGCCATCTCCGGCGGCGCGCCGGCGATGGTCAGGGTGAAGGCGTTGGTCAGTTCCTCGCACTTGAGCTTGCAGGCCCGGTAGATCTCGCCGACCGCCTTGGACAGCGTCTCGCCCGCGCCGCCGAGCTGCTTGACCAGCTGGTCCAGCTGCGGGCGCACCGCGCCGCTGTAGTGCTGGCTGGAAGCGCTGGCCGCCTTGCCGTCCCAGGCACCGTAGAGGCTGATCAGCTGGCCGTCGACATCGTCCATGTACTGGTCGACCGCGGCCTTGGCCTTGGTGAACTCATCGGCCTCGGTGAGGAACTTCTGGAAGTCGATGCCCTTCTGCTCTTCCCACCGGAGCTGGATCCCGCTCTGGAAGTCGACGTGCTTGACGCCGCGCATGTTCCAGGCGGGCAGGAAGCGCTTGAACATCTCCAGGTTGCTGACCGCGCCGTCGAACAGCTCGTTGGAGTTCTTGGTGCCGCCACCGCCGAGCGCGGGCGGCTGGGCCTTGCCGATCTTGTCCTTCGCCTGGTTGTTGGCGTCGGTGGCCTTCTTGTCGCTGCCGTCTTTGTTGTCGGCGTCGGAGGCTTCCTGCTTGCCCTTGGCGACGGCCTCGTCGAGTTCCTGTTCCTCGTCCTCGTCGTCATCGTCGCCGTCGAACTCGCCCTCGTCCTCGTCGTCGAGGTCGTGGCCTGGCGAGTAATCCTTGATGTACTTCTTGTGCTCGTCGTCAATCCGGTCGTCCTCGCGCGTGTCGAGGTATTCGTCGAGAATCTCGCGCTTGGTGTCCGGATTGACGTTGGGGTTGTCAAGGATCGCCTTGACTTCGTTCCAGTCAGCCTTGGCCATCACTTGCCCCCGGAGCTACGCACATTGCCCGCGTTGGTCGACTCGGAACCGCGGTAGGTGCCCGCCGACTGCTTGACCTTGTTGGAGAAGGCGGTCATCGACTCGACCATGCCCTTGACCCCGTCGGCCAGCTTCTGCACGCCGTCGCGGTACGGGCCGCCCTTTTCCTGGTGCTTCGTGCCGAAGTCAGCCGGATTGGCCTGGCTGGCCACGAAGTCCTTGACCCCGTCACTGGTCTTGGTCGCGCCGTCTGCGATGGAGCCGGCGACCCTGTTCATCGTCGCCGGATCAGATCCGTAACCTGCCACGGTCCCTTCCTCCCCATTGGAGTGTTCACAACGCAGACGTCGCCGTTCCGCCCGCCGTTCCCGGCCGCGGTCAACGGTTTGCGCGCGCACACCGCACGCGGCGCCTGGCCCGCCTGGGGCCAACGCTCACTGTGGCACACCGGCCTGCCCGGCACACACGGTTCAACGGTTCCGCCGACCGGGCGAGTACTCCGGGTAGGGAGCCGGGGTTCGACTCAGCCCTGCGGCTGACCCCATCCGGGTGGGGGCTGCTGGCCGGGGTGGGCCTGCGGCTGCGGTGGGAAGGGCTGTCCCACCGGTCCGGGCGGCCCAGGCGGCGGCCCGAAGGACATGGGCGGCTGACCTACTCGCCCGGACTTGCCGAGCTTGGCCAGCACCAGGATCGAGATAACCAGCGCGCCCAGCGCGGCGGCCGTGGTCACCATCAGCAGCACGTCCGACACGTCGGTGGGCAGCACCCTGGCCAGCACCTGCGTTGTCCTCGGCATCTCATCCCCACCCCTGTTGACGTCAGCGCGGGCACCCTACCGCGGGAACGCGCGGGTCGTAGTTGAATGGGCCCGGACGTCAGCGCATCGGAGGAAGGCGGCACACCCCGTGGAGGACCAGGTCGAACGCATCCGCGCGGTGATCAGCAGGGTGCTCGGGGTCGAACCGGAGCGAGTCGGGCCGGACACCTCGTTCCTGGCCGAGCTGGGCGCGGACTCGATGATGCTGATCGAACTGCTGACCAACCTGGAGATCGAGTACGACATCGAGGTGGACGAGTCCGAGCTGGCGCACCTGGTCGATCTCCAGTCGGTGCTGGACGTGCTGGCCAGGGCGCGCCAGGCGTGACCGGGCGGCGGGTCGCGATCACCGGGATCGGCGTGGTCTCCAGCATCGGGATCGGCGCCGGGGCCTTCCGGGACGGCTTGCGGGCCGGCCGCAGCGGGGCCAGGCCGATCACCGCCTTCGACACCACCGGCTTCGACCGCACGATGGGCTGCGAGGTCACCGGCTTCGAGGCGGCGGACTGGCTGCGGGTGGTGGATCCGGCCGCGCTGGGCCGGGCCGGGCAGTTCGCCGCGGCCGCCGCCACCATGGCCGTGCGCGAGGCCGGCGCGGACCTCGACCGGCTGCGTGCCGGGCACGGGCTGATCTCGATGGGCACCACCGACGGCGGCGCGCCCACCCTGGAACGGCTGGTGGCCGCGGACCTGGCGGCCGAGCACGGGCACCGGGACCCGCTGCTGGCGGCCCAGGTGCCCGCCGCCCGGCTGGGGCTGGACATCGCCACCGAACTCGGCCTGCGCGAGGTCGAACTGTGCACCCTGGGCACGGCCTGCTCGGCTGGCAACTACGCGATCGGCAACGGCTTCGACGCGATCCGCTCCGGCGAGGCGGACTTCGCGCTGTGCGGCGGCGCGGACGCGATGTGCCGGCTGACCTTCACCAGCTTCTACCGCCTTGGCACCATCTCCCCCGACGTGTGCCGCCCCTTCGACGCCGGCCGCCAGGGCATCCTGACCGGCGAGGGCGCCGCGGTGCTGCTGCTGGAACCGTGGGAGTCCGCGGTGGCCAGGGGCGCCCGGATCCACGCCGAACTGCTCGGCTACGGCCTGAGCTGCGACGCCTACCACCAGGTCGCGCCGGAACGCGCGGGCATCGCCCTCGGCATGACCCGCGCGCTGGCCAACGCGGGCATCACGCCTGCCCAGGTCGACCTGATCTCCGCGCACGGCACCGGCACCAAGGCCAACGACGTCACCGAGACCGCCGCCATCCGCGAGGTCTTCGGCGAGCACCCGCCACGCACCGTCTCGCTCAAGTCGATGCTCGGGCACACCATGGGCGCGGCCACCGCGCTGTCGGTGGCCGCCTGCGCGCTGGCCATCACCGAGGGCTTCATCCCGCCGACGATCAACCACCGGGTCACCGATCCGGAGTGCCCGATCGACTGCGTGCCCAACACCGCGGTGCCCGCCCGGCTGCGGGTGGTGCAGAGCAACGGACTGGCCTTCGGCGGCAACAACGCGATCGTGCTGCTCGGGGCCGCCGGGTGAGCGGCCTCGCGCTCACCGCGCACTCCGCCGCCTCGGCCTACGGCCTGGCCACCGAGTCCCTGCTGGCCGGGCTGCGCAGCGGCCGGGCGCCCGACGGCCGCGCCGTGCCGGAGCTGGACATCCAGGCGTTGCTCGGGCTCAAGGGCACCGCTTCGATGGACCGGGCCGCCGCACTGGCCGTGCTCACCGTCGGCGAACTGCTCGCCGCGCACCCGGACCTGGCCGATCCGGACACCGCGCTGGTGCTGGGCACCACCAGCGGCAGCGCGGGCACCCAGGCCAACGTGGTGCGCGGTTCGCTGACCCGGCGCAGGCCCTACTTCATCGAACCCTCGCTGGTGCCGTTCGCGCTGATGAACGGCCCGGCCTCGATCTGCGCCATCCGGCACGGGCTGCGCGGCCCGAACGCGACCGTGGCCGGTGGCCGGGCCGCGGTGCTCGGCGCGCTGCGCTACGCGAGCAGGCTGATCGGCGGCGGTCAGTGCGCGCGGGCCCTGGTTGGCGGCACCGAGGAGCTGACCCCGGAACGCGAGTGGCTGGAAGGCCAGTACCCGGTGCGGGCCGGGCCGCTGGGCGAGGGCGCCGGGGTGCTGCTGCTGGAGCCGCCAGGCCAGCGGCCGGTCCTGGCCGAGGTGCTCGGCTTCGGCTCCCGGCTGGTGGCCGGGGACCAGGTCCAGGACGCGGTGACCGACTGCGTGCGCGGGCTGCTGACCCGGCACCGGATCAAGCCCGGCGAGGTCGGCATGGTCAGCGCGCCGGTCGAGCTGTCCGGCCTGCTCAGCGCGGCCGACGCGGTCAACCCGGCTGGGCTGCTCGGCGACACCGGCGCGGCGGCCGGACTGTTCCAGCTGATCGGCGTGCTCACCGCCGGGATCGGCGGCGCGGCCGTGGTGGTCTCGGTTGATCAGGGCCACACGGTGGTCGCGGCCCTGCTCCGCCTGCCCTGACCCAGCCCGCCGTGGGTCAGCTCAGCCAGGACTGCTGTTCGTAGTCGTCATCGTCGTCCGCCGGCCGCCGGGCGGGCGCCCGCCTGGTCACCGGCGGCGGCGCCACCGGCGGCGGGGGCGGAGGCGGCGGCGGTACGGGCGCGGAGTAGGCGGGCGCGGGCCGGTAGCCCTCTTCCTCTTCCTCCCCGCCGAAGCGGAACTGACCGTCCCCGCGATCCATCACCGAACTGGTGGCCCAGCCGCCGCCCTTGCGCTGGCGCTTGGCCAGCTCGGTGATGTGCGCGGTGACCCGGTCGGTGACCTTGCCCTGCTGGTCCAGCTCCTCCTTGGCCGAGGCGGTGGCCTTGGCCACCTGCGACTCGCGCATGTCCCGGAGCAGCTCGTTCTCCCGGGTGGCCTCGTACTGCTGTCGCAGCGCGGCGGCCAGCCTGTCCTCAACACTCATCTCACGGCCCCCAGGGTCTTTCCACGTCTGGGAGAGAAATGTACCTGGCCACCGGTTGAGCAGGGGCCGCTACCGAGGTCCGGGGCCGTTGGGCGGGTACTGACCAGGCTGCTGGTAGTAGCCAGGCGGCGGGTACCCGGTCGCCTGGCGCTTCTTCCGGCGCGCGGCCAGCACAGCCACCAGCACCACCGCGCCCATCACCAGCACGAACAGCAGCACCATCAGCTGCGGGACACCGATCATCACACCCGCACCCTAGCGCGGCGGCCGATCAGCGCACCGCGGAAACCACCCCGGCCAGCCGCTGGGCCGCGTCCTGGGCGGCGTCCTGGCTGGGCGCCTCCACCATCACCCGGACCAGCTGCTCGGTACCGGAGGGGCGCAGCAGCACCCGGCCGTTGCCCGCCAGCTCGGCCTCGACCGCGGCCACCGCCTCGGCCACCGAGACAGCGTTGGCGACCGCGGCCTTGTCGGTGACCTTGACGTTGATCAGCACCTGCGGCAGCCGGCGCATCACGCCGGCCAGGTCGGCGAGGGACTTGCCGGTCAGGGCCATCCGGGCCATCAGGCGCAGCGCGGTGAGCAGGCCGTCGCCGGTGGTGGCGTGTCCGGGCAGCACCACGTGGCCGGACTGCTCGCCGCCCAGGGTGTAGCCGTTGGCGCGCAGCTCCTCCAGCACGTACCGGTCGCCGACCGCGGTGGTGCGCAGGTGCACGCCGTGCTCGCGCATGGCCAGGTGCAGGCCCAGGTTGCTCATCACGGTGGCGACCAGGGTGTCCTCGGCCAGCTCACCAGCGTCCTTCATGGCCAGTGCCAGCACGGCCAGGATCTGGTCGCCGTCGACGACGTTGCCGTCGGCGTCCACGGCCAGGCAGCGGTCGGCGTCGCCGTCGTGCGCGATGCCCAGGTCGGCGCCGTGCTCCAGCACGATCTTGCCGAGGCCGTCGATGTGGGTGGAGCCGCAGTTCTCGTTGATGTTGAGGCCGTCCGGGTCCGCGTGCACCGCGATGACCTCGGCGCCCGCCCGGCGGTAGGCGTCCGGGGCGACCGCGGCCGCGGCGCCGTTGGCGCAGTCCACCACGACCTTGATGCCCTCCAGGGGCTGACCGGTGGCCAGCAGCAGGTGGTCCACGTACCGCTGACCGGCGTCGGCGATGTCCCGCACCCGGCCGACCCCGGCGCCGGTGGGCCTGCCGGCCGTGGTGTCGGCGAGCTTGGCCTCGATCTCGTCCTCGACGGTGTCCGGCAGCTTCAGCCCGCCCGCGGCGAACAGCTTGATCCCGTTGTCCGGCATCGCGTTGTGCGAGGCGGAGATCATCACGCCCAGGTCAGCGCCCAGCTCGGCGATCAGGAAGGCCACCGCTGGGGTGGGCAGCACGCCGACCCGCAGCACGTCCGCGCCCGCCGCGGCCAGGCCCGCGGTGACCGCGGCCTCCAGCATCTCGCCGCTGGCCCTCGGATCCCGGCCGACCACCGCGATCGGGCGGTGCGAGCGGTCGTGTTCGGCCAGGACCTGCGCCGCCGCGGCGGCGATGGAGAGCGCTAGCTCCGGGGTCAGGTCAGCGTTGGCGAGTCCGCGAACGCCGTCGGTGCCGAACAGTCGAGCCATGACGGGGGGTCCTCCGGGAACTGGGGGCGGCGGATGACAAAAAAGCGGGAGCAGCTCTCCGTATACGGATAGCTGCTCCCGCTGGTTGCCTTGCGGCGGTAAATCAGCGCTTGCTGTACTGAGGCGCCTTACGGGCCTTCTTCAGACCGTACTTCTTGCGCTCCTTGACCCGAGGGTCACGAGTGAGGAAGCCGGCCTTCTTCAGCGGGGGACGGTCCTCGCTGTCGACCTCGATCAGGGCGCGGGCGATCGCCAGGCGCAGCGCGCCTGCCTGGCCGGAGGGGCCACCGCCACGCAGGTTCCCGAAGATGTCGAAGGCCTCGACCTTCTCCAGGGTCACCAGCGGCTCCTTGATGAGCTGCTGGTGCACCTTGTTCGGGAAGTAGTCCTCAAGGGTCTTGCCGTTGAGGAGGAACTTGCCGCTGCCCGGCACCAGGCGGACCCGGACCACGGCTTCCTTGCGACGGCCGACGGTCTGGACCGGCTTGGACAGCACGGGGATCGTGCGGACCGGAGCGGCGTCCTCGTCGGTGTCGCTCTCCTCGGCGGCAGCCTCGTCGGACTCGGTCACCTCGGCGGCGACCTCCTCCGCGGACTCCTCGACCTCGGGCGCGACGGCGTCCTCGACGACCTCGGCGGCAGCGTCGAATTCCTCGACGGCTGCGGTCTCTTCAGTGCTCACGCTGGCTTCCTCGAAGTTCTCGTCGGCCGCGGTCACTGGGCGACCTTCTTGATCTCAAACGGCTGCGGCTGCTGGGCCGCGTGCGGGTGCTCCGGGCCGGCGTAGACCTTGAGCTTCTTGCCCATCGCGTTGCCGAGCTTGTTCTTCGGCAGCATGCCCTTGATGGTCTTCTCGACCAGCTTGGTGGGGTGCTTGTCGATCATCTCGCCGAACGAGCGCTTGCGCAGACCGCCCGGGTAACCGCTGTGGCGGTACACGAACTCCTGGTCGCGCTTCTGGCCGGTGAGGGCCACCTTGTCCGCGTTGATCACGATGACGAAGTCGCCGGTGTCGATGTGCGGAGCGAAAATGGGCTTGTGCTTGCCGCGCAGCAGAGTCGCGGCGTGGGTGGCGAGCCGGCCGAGCACCAGGTCCTGGGCGTCAATGACGTGCCAGGTGCGCTTCACCTCGCCGGGCTTCGGGCTGTACGTGCGCACGGGTCTACCTCGTCGTCCTCACATCACGGGATGTCACTGCGGTGATGCGTTTGAGCTGGAGGACCAACTCGAAAACGCGCGGCGGACCCTAGTCGCACCGTATACCGCACAACAGCGGATCAGGTTACCCGCTGGCCCTGCGTAGGGTCAAAACGGCCGCTAACGGGCGTCGTGATCCGGACTGCACAGGTGTGACCGGGCCCGACCAGTGTAGATGACGCCGGAGATGATCCTGACGGGTGGGGGCGCTCCGGCCGGTGAGCAGCGTCACCGGCCGTTCACCGCTGGTTCAGACGGTGGCGGGGGCCCGGCGCAGCTCGGTGGCGAGCGCGAGCAGCTCGCGCACGTCGTCGTCCAGCCCGTCCCCGGCGGGCAACGCCAGCGACATCGCCTGCGTGGCCACCTCGGTGCCCTCGGCGTGCGCGCGCAGCCCGGCCCGCAGCGCCTCGGCCAGCGAGAGCGCCTCGGACTCGGCGCGCACGTGCGCGAGGTAGGGGCTGATCCGCACCAGCCCGTCCCGGCATTCGATGACCCGCCGGTAGTAGCGGCGGTGCACCCCGCGCAGGCTCAGCGCGTCCCACACCGGCCGCACCGGGCCGCGGGTCAGCGAGTCCTGCGGGAAGGCCCGGTGCAGGGTGGTCCACAGCGGCCGGAGCTGGTGGTAGACGCGCAGATGCTGCCACCACACCCGGAGCGCGGCCAGCCGCATCAGCACACCCGGGTAGCTCACGCCGATGATGAACATCAGGATGCCGGGGAAGAGGATGAAGGTGGACAGCGTGCGGGTCCAGTCCGGCATCGGCACGCCCGCCCACATCAGCGCGACGGTCAGGCAGGTGCCGCCCGCCGCGGCGATCAGCAGCACCTCGCCGATCGAGGTGATCAGCAACCCGGTGCGCAGCCTGCCGGTGGCGCCGCGGGCGTAGCGGCGGGTCCAGCGCAGCGCCACGGCCACGCCGTAGGCCAGGTAGGCGTCGGCGAAGAGGTAGAACCCGGCCACGGTGGCGATCGAGTAGCCGCCAGGCCCCGGATCGGCCGGCGCGGAGAAGGTGACCGCGGCCAGCCCGGCCAGGCAGACCAGCAGCGGCAACGCCTGCCACCAGGCCCGCACCCTGGCCCGCGCCGGATCCAGCGCGGTGAACATGAAGAACAGCACCAGGGTGTAGATCACCGTCATCAGCAGGCTGTACTGCGCCCAGCTGTAGAAGATGACCGCGATGGTCGGTTCCGCGGTGCTGCCGGCCAGCAGGCCCAGTGGGTAGGCGAACCCGGCGGCGATCAGGCAGACCGTCACGATCCGCAGCGAGCGGTCGTGCGGGGCCCGGCTGAACTGGTAGAGCTTCCAGAACAGGGCGCCGTAGAGCAGCACGCCCTGGAGCACGGTCATGACGATGGTGGTTGGGTTCACAACCAGCCCAGCCGGTCGCCGAGCGCGTTCTCGATCCGCTTGGTGGGCACATCGGCGGAGTCGCCGGGCGCGACCCGGTCCAGCACCGAGGCCCATTCCAGGATGATCGTCGCGACGGTTTCCGCCTCGAGTTCCTGCGAGTCGTCATAGCTGGTGCGGCGCAGCGCCCTGCGCACCGCGTCCGGCTCGATGTCCGGGTAGAGCGCGGTCAGCATCGGGTCGTCATGCCCCTCACCGCTGCGGTGGCCGGCCAGGAGATGGCCGAGTTCGTGCAGGATGATGTGGTTCTGGTGCGATTTGGTGGTGCGTTCCTGGTACAGGATGTAGTCGGCCGTCTCGGTGGCGATCCACACCCCGAAGGGCCCCGGCACCGGGATCGGGTGCGCCACCAGCCGGATCGGTTTGCCGCGCCGCTCACCCACACGACGGCACAGTTCGGTGACGTCCAGCGGTGGGCGGATGTCCAGTTCGTTGAGCAACCGCCGGCACCGACGTCGTAGATCGCGTTCCCGCACGGGACCGCCCCTTTCACCCGCCCGCGTTCTCGCCCCGCTCGGCCTGTTCGAGCCGGTAGACGACGTCGAGCAGGTCCATGACCTGTCGGCGTCCCTGTGGAGAAAGTTCTCCAGCGCGCATGGCCATGAGCTGCGCCTCACTGCTGCCCGCGAGCTGGCGAAGCCTGGTCCGCTCTTCCTTCAGATCGGCCAACTGGCGATCGACCCTATCCGTAACCTCGTCATCAAAGAAGTAGCTGACAGGAACTCCGAAGAAACCTGCCAGCGCTTGCAGATGCTTGAAGGTCGGATTGTCCTTGTTTCCCTTGCGTAGCTGCCAGATGTAACTCTGCGAGATCGTCACACCACTGGCCGTGATGGCAGCAGCTACATGCTCGTTGCTGTACTCCTGCCCCGCCCTCGGCGCCGACACGGCGAAGAGGTGGTTCAGCTTGCCGGCCAGGCTCTGACCTGCCCGCTCAGCCATGGGGCCTCCCCTGGACCACTTCGAATATTTTACTGATAGAAAGGGCCATACGGGTGACGGCTTTTTCCTCAGTTGAAACCCTGGTACACCAACCATAGACTTCGGAAGTGACCAAGCTCAACCGTCATCCAGCAGGTTGACGACCGCAACAGGTGCCCGGCATGCGAGATGAACTCGGTGGGGGTCGATCCGGCGATGTACTCAGGAACCACTGCTGACACAGCCCACGGCCTCAGCTGTCACGCCTGCGGCCAGCCGTACGGTTACTGGGCGACGGATCCGCTCACCGGATTGCTCGACCGCAGGGGCTGGGCCGAGCAGGCGCCCGCCGCGCTGCACCACGCGGGACAACGGGAAAGCGTCCTGCTGGTGGTCGACCTGGACCGGTTCAAACTGGTCAACGACGAACACGGGCACCTGGCCGGGGACTCGGTGCTCCAGGCGGTTGGGCAGGTCTTACGGTCTGTCGCCCACGACAGCGGTATCGCGGCGCGATACGGCGGTCACGGCGGCGATGAGTTCCTGGTCTTGTTCCCGGCGAGCGACCGGCAACGGGCGATAAGGGCAGCGCGCCGGATCCGGGCCAAGATCAGGGAAATGGCCGTCCCGGTGATCTCTACCGACGGGAGGCCGGTAGTGATCACTGGGATGGCCGCCTCAATAGGCGTCGCGGTACACACCCCCGACGCAGGCCACGACCTGATGTCCCTGGTCCGCCGCGCCGACGCCGCGGTCCTACAGGCCAAACGCAGCGGCCGCGACCAGATCGCGCTGGCCGGCGACTGACCCAGGTCACCCGGCACCAACTCTGGTTAGCATCACAGCATCTCGACAGGGGGGCTGTTGATGAGACCTGTATTCGGCGTGCTCGGCCCACTGCTGACACCGGCCGGCACGATCAGCGCGACCAAGCACCGGATCCTGCTGGCCAGCCTGCTGGTCCGCACCGGCGAGGTCGTGTCGGTCGAGGAACTGACCGGTCATCTCTGGGAGTTCAACCCGCCGGACCGGCCGAAGGCGGCGATCCAGACATATGTGAAACGGCTGCGGCAGGCACTCGGCGCGCCGACGATCCGGACCTCGGGGCGAGGGTATCTGGCGGATGTGTCACCTGAGTCGGTGGACGTGTTCCGGTTCCGGGAGTTGGTGCGGGCCGCCGACGGCGCCGGGGTGGCGCGGCGGGCGCGGCTGCTCGAGGAGGCGCTCGGGTTGTGGCGCGGTCAGGCGTTCGCGGACGCGCCGTCGCCCGCCCTGCGGGAGGCCTACGGCGTCCAACTCGCCCAGGAGCGCCTGCACGCGCTGGAATCCCAGTTCACCACGGGCCTGGAACTGGGCAGGGACGGGGATCTGGTCGCCGCGCTGCGCGCCAGCACTGCGGAGCACCCCCTGCACGAGGAGTTCTGGGCCCAGCTGATGCTGGCCCTCTACCGCGCCGGCCGCCAGGCCGAGGCCCTGGATGTCTTCGCTGAGGCAGGCCGGGTCCTGGCCGCCGAACTCGGCGCCACACCAGGTTCCCGGCTGCGGGAATTGCACCAGCGGATCCTGACCGGGGACGGCGCACTCGCACCACCCGCACGATCCCGCTCCGTCGTGGTGCCATCCCAGCTACCCCTGGACGTCCCCGACTTCGTCGGCCGCACCGAGGTGATCAACGAGATCACCGGTCTGCTGGCGGCCCCGGCCCCGGTGGTCATCTCCGGCCCGCCCGGCGTTGGCAAGACTGCCCTGGCGATCCGGCTCGGCCACACCTTGCGCGTGGACTTCCCGGACGGGCAGCTCTACGCCAACCTGCGCGGCTTCGCGGCCGGCCCACCGGCCACCGCGGACCAGGTGATGTCCCAGTTCCTGCGCGGCCTCGGCGTGCCCCAGGACGGCATCCCGGCCGAGCCGTCCGCGCTCGCCGCGCTGTACCGGGAAACACTGGCCGGCCGCCGGATGCTGCTGGTCCTGGACAACGCGGCCACCGCCGCCCAGGTCAGTCCGCTGTTGCCGGGCGGTGACACCGCGGCGACCCTCATCACCAGCCGCAACGAGCTGCCGGAGGTGCCCGCCGCCCAGCACTTCACCCTCGACGTGCTCACCGGCGCGGCAGCCCGCGAACTGCTGGTGCGTTTGCTCGGCCGTCCCGCGTTCGACAGCGCCGCGAACGCCGCGGCGGAACTCGCCGAACTCTGCGGGCACCTGCCACTGGCGATGCGCATCGCCGCGGCCAACATCGCTGATCACAACACCGGAATCGCCCAGTACGTCGACGTGCTGCGCGCAGAGAACCGCGTCGGCGCGCTGTCGGTGACCGGCGATGAGCTGGCCGCGGTGGGAGCGACCTTCGACCTTTCCCACCAGGCCCTGGGCCCGGCCGTTCAGCGGTTGTTCCAGGTGCTGAGCGTGGTGCCCGGTCCCGATTTCACCGTGCACACCGCCGCCGCGCTGATCGGCTCCACCGAACCGGAGGCGGGGGAACTTCTCACCGAACTCACCACCGCGAACCTCATCCAGCAGCACCGCGACCGCTACCAGTTCCACGACCTGATCCGTCTGTACGCGAACACCAAGCTCCAGTCAGCGGACGCGAATTCCGCCCTGGACCGCCTTTACGAGTTCTTCCTGCACACCACCAGCTCGGCCGCGGAAATCCTGTTTCCTGGCACCGTACGACTACCGGTACCTCCAGCGCGATTCGAATCAAAGCTGCCGCCCATCACCACCAAGGAATCGGCCCACGACTGGATGTCGAATGAACGGGTCAACCTGGTCGACGCCGTGCGAACCGTGGCAGAGTCTCCGCGCGCGCACTACACCTGGCTCCTCGCGGACGCGCTGCACGTCTACCTGGATTCCTACCGACACAGCCTCGACCACGCCGCCTGCTTCCAGATCGGCCTGAGCGAGGCGCGCCGACGAGCGGAGATCGAGGCTGAGGCCGCCATGCTCTACGGAATCGGCGAGGAGGCGCTGAACAGCGGAAACTACACCCCTGACAGCACCTACCTGGAACAGGCCCGCGAGATCTACCGCGCGACCGGAAATCTAGAAGGCCAAGCTTCGGCAACCAACAGTCTGGCCACCTACCACCTTCACCACGGAAGTATCCGAAAAGTAGAAGAATGTTTCCGCGAGGCATTGGGAATCTGCATCGAAATTGGCCACAAAGTCGGTCAAGCATTCACCACCGCCAACCTCGCGGTCGCCTGTCACAAAAGCGGACGACTCGCGGAGGCACTGGAGCTGGCCCGCGCCGGAAAAAAGCTCTGCGAGGAACTCGGGCTGGACAACCAACGAATCCTATGCCAGATCAACGCGGCCACCTACTTAATTGAACTCGGCTCCTTCGCTACAGCAAGAGAGCTGCTAGAATCACTCAGAAATTCGAGCGAGGACCGGCAATTTCCAGAATCGAACATTCTCATCCTGGAAAGACTGGCTCAGGTTGAACTTGCCCTGGGCGAGCTGAAATCCGCAAGCGCACACGCAACAGACGCAGCAGCCCTGGCCAGAGAACACAACATCCCTTGGCTGGAGTGCCGCAGTCAACTCGCCATCGCCGCCACCCTGCTCGCCCGGAACAACTTCTCGGAGGCATCGATAGCCTGCCACGAAGCAGCCCGGATCGCCCGGTCACATCACTATCGCGAAGGCACCTTGCTGACCGAGCTGAACCTGGCCCTGGTCGCACACACCCAGAAGCAGGAGGCCGTGGCGCTCGCCCACGCCGACCGCGGCAGACAACAGGCGGCGGAGTGCGGATTCGACCTACTGCTCAGCCAGTTCCAGACGATCACCGCTTCGATCGAGCTGGCCCGGGGAGACCTGGAACGCTCTCGGGCACTCGCCACTGAGGCGCGGGAAAGCCATCAGCGAACCGGGCATCGGCCCGGCGAGGCACAGACTGTGCTGCTGTTGGCCCGGAATGCGGAAACCAGTGCAGGGTGGGCAACCGCGGAGCCGCTCTATCGGGACGCGCTGACTCTGTTCGAGGAGATGGGCACACCTGCGGCAGCCGAGGTCCGTGAACTGCTCGCCGAGCGCGATCTTCGGCGGACATGACTTGGCCCCGAGGCGAGATTCCCTCGGGGCCAGAAGTCAGATCAGAACCAGGGTCACCAGGAGCCGGCGGCCGACTGCTCGTTCTGCTGGTAGGAGTCGCGGGCGGTGCCCAGCGCGATGCCCATGCGGTTCAGGATGGCCTGCAGCTTCTCAGCCGACTGGTCCCATTCCTTCTGGCGGGCCTGGTACGCCTCGGCCGCGGCGCCTTCCCAGGTGGCGACCAGCGGGGCCAGGTTGGCCTTCAGGTCGTCGAGCTTGCTCTGCATGTTGGTGGCGGCCCGCTGGCAGCCGGTCTGACCCTCGCCAATCTGCGCGAAATCGACGGCAATTTCCACTGTAATCCCCTTATGACAAGTCTGGCTGGCGTGCTAAATGCGAAGAGTTCAGCGACGGAAAATCAGAAGTCGAGCCCGGCCGAGATACCCGACATGGACTGGGCGTGCTCTTCTTCCTGCGCGACGTAGTCACCGGCGGACTTCTTGAGCTGCTCGCCGATCGCCTGGAGGGCCGCGTTCAGCTTCTCCGTCTCAGTGCCCCAGTCGGTCAGCAGCTTGTTGAAGGCAACCGCCGCGCCGCCCTTCCACGCGCTCTGCAGCGGCTCGAGGCCGGAGCGCAGCGTGCGCAGCTCGCCCACGACCTCCGCCTGGATCTTCTCGACGTCGACGGCTGCCTTGCCCATCGCTTCGGCATCAAGACCGTACTTGCTAGCCATTGGGGAACCCCCTGGGTTGGGTCGTTCTTGTCGGACATCGTTGTGACGCTGACACTGCCATGGTCGGTTCCATCGCGTTGTCAGGTTTCCGGAAGCCGTTGCGACAGTAAACGTCGCGGGGCGGACCGGGGGTCAGTAGAGGATTTGCTCCTGGGAAAAGTCCTCGTCATCGCCGGTGCGGCGGGGATTTTGCATTCGGGATGGCCAGGCGTTGGCACCCTTTGTTTGCTTTTGCGTTCCCCGTTCGGGGGATGGTTCTGGGGGTGGGGCCAGTAATTGTTCGCCATCGGGAAGGTCTTCGACCGGGAGGCGCTGGGCGGTGCGGAAGTCGGTGGCCTGGGTGCGGGCTCCCGGCTTGGTGAGATCCTCGCGGGCCGGGGTGAGCTGACCCTTGCGGATCTGCTCGGTCAGGTCGCGGGTCTGGCCGCGGAAGGTGTCGCTGTGTTCCCTGGCCTCGGTCGCGGCGCGGCCGCCCCGGTCGACGGCGGCGTTCACCTCGGCCCGGAAACGGGCGATGACCTCGTGCACCGGTACCTGATCCCCCATGACGCTGTTGCCCTTCCGCACCGCTCTCAACCTGTGACCGACAGGGTGGCGACCACCTGTTCGCAGCTCGCGCGCACCCGTTCCCGTCCTCCGGCCGAGGACTGGCAACCGACCGTGACCTGGGCCCTGCCCTGGAAGACCACGTAGAAGTCCACTGTCGCATCACCGGCGGTGCGCCGGTAGTAAACGACGTCCTTTCCCGCGAAGCGGTGACTCTGGTTGAACCCGGAGTAACCGTCGGCCTCGACCTTCTGGTACTCCGACCGGAGTTCGCTCAGGGCGCGGTTACGGTCCGTGGTGCTGTCGTAGGTCAGCGCGCGTTCCTCCACCGCCACCACGTCCGGGCCGGTGGTCTCGCCGTCCGGGCGGAGCTGGACCTTGCGGGTCGGGCCGTCGCCACCTGCCTGGTACCAGCCCTCGGGCAGGCTGAACCGGTAGCTGTACTGGGCGATCTGCTGGCCGGACGGGGTCTGGCTGGTCGGGGTGGGGGTGCCGCTGGTGCTCGCCTGGGGGTTGCCGGTGGTCGTCAGGGCGACGGTGATGGCCACCGCGGCGACCGCCGCGACCACCGCGCCGCCGATCAGCCAGGGGGTCTTGGAGGTCTTGGCCGGGGCGGGGGGCGGCGGTGGGGGTGGGGTGTAGTGCGGTTGTGGGGGCAGGCGTGGGGGTGGGGGTGGCTGGGGTGGGAGGTTGGCGGTGCGGTGGGGGTCGGCGGCCACGGCACGCAGGGCGCCGCGGGCGACCACGGTTTCCGGCTGGTCCAGGGTCGTGGGGACTATTCCGGTGGCTTCGTGCACCAGGCGGGCCACCAGTGGGATCCGGCTGGAGCCGCCGACCAGGAAGACCGCGCTGAGCTGGGCCGCGGTCAGGCCGGCGGTGTGCACTGTGGCCTGGACCAGTTCGGCGGCCCTGGCCAGCGGGGTGTGGATCAGGCGTTCCAGATCCGCCCTGGTGACGTGCGCGTCCGGGAACGGGGGCGGCAGCGGCACGTCGGTGTAGGCGTGCCGGGAGAGGGTTTCCTTGGCGCCGCGGACGTCCTGGCGCAGCACCCGCCTGCGCCGCCGGTCGGCCAGCTCCCTGCCCTCGACCAGCGAGCGCCAGCCGTCCGGGTCGACCGCGCTGACCAGCACGCCGACGTGTTCGAGCAGCAACTGGTCGATGTCCGCGCCGCCAAAACCGGGATCGCCCCTGGTGGCCAGCACCTGGAAGGACTCGCCCTGCCTGCGCACCACGCTGGCGTCCACCGTGCCGCCGCCCAGGTCGAGCACGGCCAGCGCCGCCCCGTCGGAGAGCACGTGGCCCGCCGAGTGGAACACCGCCGCGGCCACCGGTTCCGGCACCAGCACCAGCTCGTTGGCCAGCCGGTTGCCCGCCTGGCGCAGCACCCTGGTGCGGATGGCGCCCCAGTCCGCGGGATGGGTGAGCACCAGCAGGTCCACCGGGGCCCCGCCGGCCAGCCGCCTGGCCTCGGTGACCGCCCTGGCCAGCACCGCGCGCACCACGTCCAGCACCGGCAGCACCGCGCTGCCCAGCAGCAGCTCGCCCTCGTCGATCCGGCGCTTCGGGTTCGGCTCGTAGCGCGAAGGGTCGACCGCGGCCTGCCGTTCGGCCTCGTGACCGACGAACAGGGTGCCGTCCGCGGCGGCGTACACCGCGGACGGCATCACCGAGTCGGCGCCGTCCACCACCACGAGCTGCGGTTCCCGTCCGTCGACGGACACCGCGACACAGGTGCTGGACGTCCCGAAGTCGATCGCGACGCGCAGGCTCAACGAGCCCTCACTCTCAGTCTCCTGGCAGGTAGGCGACCTGAACGAGCGCCTGACCGGCCTTGCGGCTGACCAGGGTGCCGCGTCCCGGCGGCATCTGGGACGGTTTCACGTTGCCCAGCAGCGCGCCCTCGTCCCGGTTGCCGCTCATCACGATGCCCGGACTGGCCTGCTCGCGCATCTTGCCGATGATCGGGTCGAACATCGCCCGGCTGGCGCCGCCGGAGTTGCGCGCCAGGATCACGTGCAGGCCGACGTCCTTGGCCTGCGGCAGGAACTCCGAGAGCGGGGCCAGCGGGTTGTTGCCCTGCGGGGCGACCAGGTCGTAGTCGTCGACGATCAGGAACAGCTCAGGGCCGGTCCACCAGGACCGGTTCTTCAGCTGCTCCTGGGTGACATCCGGTCCGGGCAGTCGCTTGGTCATCGACGCCTTGATGTCGTTGACCATGCCGCCGAGCTGGTTGGACGAGGCCGCGTAGGCCAGCAGCAGCTCGTCGGGGACGAACCCGAGCATGGTGCGCCGGTAGTCGACCATGATGATCCGGGCCTGCTTGGGCGTATACCGGTCGCAGATGCCCTTGGTGATCGCGCGCAGCAGCGCGGTCTTGCCGGTCTCCCGCTCGGCGAAGGCCAGGAAGTGCGGCTCCGCGTCGAAGTCCAGGTACATCGTGGCCAGCTCGTCCTCGTTGATGCCGATCGGCACCATGTGCCGCGGCAGCTCCGGGTTGACCTGGAGTTCCTCGTAGTGGAGCACGTCGGGCAGCATGCGCACCCGCGGTGCGACCGGACCCCGCCAGGCGGCGGTGACCTTCTGCGCCGCGTCCGCGATGCCCGCGCCGACATCCTCGGTGGAGGGCATCGCGTCGATCCGCGGCAGCGCCACCAGGAAGTGCAGCTTCTCCACGGACAGACCGCGGCCGGGCCGGTTCTGCGGGATGTTCACCGCGACCCGGCGGTCCACCTCGGACTCACTCGGGTCACCCAGGCGCAGCTCGAACCGGGTGCCGAGCAGGTCCTTGAGCGCGGGCCGGATCTCCGCCCAGCGGGTCGCGCCGATCACCACGTGCACGCCGAAGGACAGACCCTGGGAGGCGATGCTGACGACCTGCATCTCCAGGTTCTCGAACTCCTGCTTGAAGTTCAGCCAGCCGTCGATGACCAGGAAGACGTCACCGTAGAGGTCGCCGGGGATCTCCCCGCGCCGCTTGCGGTTGCGGAACTCCACCATCGAGTCGATGCCGAGGTCGCGGAAGCGCTGCTCGCGCTCGTTCATCAGCGAGGTGACCTCGGCGATGGTCCGGCGCACCTTGTCCGGGTCCAGTCGCCCGGCCACCCCACCGACGTGCGGCAAGCCCTGCAGCGAACCCATGGTGCCGCCACCGAAGTCGAGGCAGTAGAACTGCACCTCCTGCGGGGTGTGCGTGAGCGCCATGGACATCACCAGGGTGCGCAGCACCATCGACTTGCCCGACTGCGGGCCACCGGCCACCGCCATGTGCCCCGCACCGCCGGACAGGTCGGCCCACAGCAGGTCCCGGCGCTGCTCGTACGGCTTGTCCACCACGCCGATCGGCACCGTCAGCCGCCCGTTGCCGAAGAAGCCGGGCGAGGTGAGCCCTCGGTCCTCGGTCGGGGCCAGCATCGGCAGCAACTGGTCCAGGGTGGGCGGTTCCACCAACGGCGGCAGCCACACCTGGTGCGGTTTGGGGCCCTGGTTCTTGGTGCGCTGCACCACGATGTCCAGCTCGGAGGGCTCCACCGGGGCGTCCGGCTTCTTCTCCTCCTTGGGCTTGTCCATCGTGACCGGCCGCACCGGCTCCTTCGGGATCTCCACGAAGTCCGGCACGAACAGCTTCGGCCTGCGGTCGCCGCCGACCGGCGCGGAGGTCTGCACGGCCTGCATGCCCGGCGGGCGGTACGGGCCGGAGACGTAACAGGCCTTGAACCGGATCATCGGTTCGGTCGCGCCGTACTTGAGGTAGCCCGAGCCCGGGATGGACGGCAGCTCGTAGGCGTCCGGGACGCCGAGCACCGCGCGGGATTCGGAGGCGGAGAAGGTCTTGAGGCCGACCCGGTAGGACAGGTGGGTGTCCAGACCGCGCAGCTTGCCCTCCTCCAGCCGCTGCGAGGCGAGCAGCAGGTGGATCTGCAGCGAGCGGCCCAGCCTGCCGATCGCGACGAACAGGTCGATGAAGTCCGGCTTGGCCGAGAGCAGCTCGGAGAACTCGTCGATGACGATGAACAGCGCGGGCAGCGGGTCGAGGTCGGCGCCCTTCTCGCGCGCGGCCTCGTAGTCCCAGACGTTCTTGAAGTTGCCGCCGTTCTTCAGCGACTCCTGCCGCCGGTTCATCTCACCGGCGATGGCATCGCGCATCCGGTCGACCATGGTGAGGTCGTCCGCCAGGTTGGTGATGACCGCCGCGACGTGCGCCGCGCCGTCCAGCCCGGCGAAGGTCGCGCCACCCTTGAAGTCGATCAGGATCAGGTTGAGCTGCGCCGAGGAGTGCGTGGCCATCAGGCCCAGTACCAGCGTGCGCAGGAACTCCGACTTACCCGAACCGGTCGCGCCGATGCACAGGCCGTGCGGGCCCATGCCGCCGACCGCGGCCTCCTTGATGTCCAGCTCGACCGGCTGACCGAACTCGCCGACGCCGAAGGGCACCTTGAACCGGTCGCTGATCGGCTTGGGCCGCCAGGCCTGGGCGATGTCGAAGGTCATCGGGTCACGCAGGCCGAGCAGCTCGAACAGGCCCACGTTGGAGCTGAGCAACGGCTCGTCCTCGTTGGCCTCGCCACCGCCGGTTGCGGTGCGGTACGGGGACAACCGCCTGGCCAGCGCCTCGGCCTCGGCCACGCTCAGCGCGTCCGGCGCGCCGAACCACTCCACCCCGCTGGCACTGCGCGCGCCGAGCCGGGTGGGCTCGACGACCAGGCGCAGGCCGCGCCGGGAGGCCAGCGAGCCGAGGCTGTCGGAGAGGTCGAGCAGCGTGACGCCGGTGAACCCCTCCGTCATCAGGATGTTCTCTTCCCTGGTGACGTCGCCGTCGTCGATGACGATCACAATGTGCGGCTCGTCGGTGCTCGGCGGCGCGTTGCGGGTGAACCGCTGGCGGTCCCGCAGCGGCTGCTCGAGCTGGTCCAGCCACTCCTCGATCTGGGCCAGCGAGCCCGCCATCATGCGCAGCTGGCCGATGCCGTCGACCAGCTTGGGGTGCTGGGCGTGCGGCAGCCACTTCGCCCATTCCCACTCGGCCTTGGTCTTGCCGGCGGTGACCACCGCGATGAGCAGGTCCTCCGGGGTGTGGAAGGTGGCCAGCTGGGCCAGCATGGCCCTGGCCAGCGGCCGGGTCAGCTCCCGCTCCCCGTGCAGGCTGATCGCGGCGAACCCGCGCATGGTGATCGAGATCGGCAGGTCAGGCACCAGCGAGTGCGCGCGCACGAAGCGGCGCAGGGCCAGCGTGGAGATCGGCTCCAGCTCGTCGACCGGGCCGGTCTGCGGCGGGACCAGGCGGGTGGCCAGCCGCTGAGTGCCGACGCAGATGCGCACGTGCACGAAGTCCGGGTCGTTGGCCCGGCGCTCCCACATCCGGCGGCTCTTCTTGGCCGTGAGCGACCACAGCATCTTCGGGTCCGGGTGCACCCACTCGCGCTCGGCGCGCTGTTCGGCGATGGCCTCCCTGGCCCGCTGCCGCATCTGACCGAGGTAACGCAGGTAGTCCTTGCGGTCCTCGTTCATCTCGGCCTTCTTCTGGCCCTTGCCGCCCCCGCCCATCCCGCCACCGGCCATCATGCCGATGGTCGAGATCAGGAACATGCCGCCGAAGAGCAGCGACTGGGGGTTCTTGCCCCCGGTCTGGAACATGAAGATCATCATGCCGACCGAGGCGACGATCATCACGAACGGCAGCACCTTCATGAAGATGTTGCCGGGGATGACCCTGGGCACCTCGGGCGGCGGCTCCAGGTGAACCTCGCCGCCGGGGGGTCGCGGCGGGCTGAGCCGCGGCGAACGCTTGAACTGAAGCGTGCTCACCGAACGGATACCTCTTAGTCGCTCGTCATCGGCCAAACCGGTGCACCCGCCACCCGGACGGGGGCCCAGGGAGACTTTCCTACCCCATTCCGCCCGAACCCGGGGTGCCGGGAACATCGGTGCGGCCATACTAGGGGCGCTCACCGACCGCTAGGGCCAGTTCGGGCAATGCGCCCCGAACCGGGTACGAATGACGCGGCACGAGCCGAGACCGACCCAAGTACACGAGCAAGGGGGCGCCTGGTGGCGACCGGGACGACGGTGTTCAGCCGAGTGACCGTGGTGGCACCGCGAACGCGCATCGACGTCGCGCTTCCCGCGGATGTCGCGGTGGCCGACCTGCTGCCGATGCTGCTGGAGATGGCCCAGGAGAACAGCCCGGACGGTGGCGTGCGCCACGGCGGCTGGTGCCTGGCCAAGATCGGCCAGGACCCGCTGGAGCCGGGCCGCACGCTGGCCTCGCTGGCCGTGGTCGACGGCGACATCCTGCAGCTGCGCCGGCGGGTGGAGAACCCGCCCAAGGCGCTCTACGACGACGTGGTCGACGCCATCGCCGACGCCGACCCGGACAGCTTCCGGGCCTGGGACGCCGACACCGCGCGCCGCCTCGGCCACTGGGCCGGCGGCCTGGCCTTCATCGCCGCCGCGGCCACCGTGTGGCTGGCCGGCGCCGCCTTCCCGCTGGCCGCCGCGATCACCGCGGGCGTGGCCGCGGTGGTGTCGGTGATCGTCGGCGCGGTGGTCGTGCGCTCCTACTCCGCGCCCACCACCGGCATCATCATCGCCGTCACCGGCGGACTGCCGATGGCCTTCGTGGCCGGGCTCTACGCGGTGCCGGGGGTGCCTGGCGCTGCCAACCTGCTACTGGCCTTCGCGCTGGTCGCGGTGGTCGGCGGCGCGGCGCTGATGGTGATCGGCGCGGGCGTGTCGGTGTTCATCGCCGCGGTCACCGTCGGCGTGATCGGCCTGCTGACCTCCACCGTGGCCATGTTCGTGGACTACCCGCCGCACGGCTTCGGCGCGGGCGCGGCGGCGGCCGCGCTGGTGGTGCTGTCCACGCTGCCGCAGATGACCATCAAGATGGCCAAGATCCCGCTGCCGCACGTGCCGAGCAACGCCGAGGACCTCAAGGAGGACCAGGGGTTCCCGGACTACGAGGTGATCGAGCGGCGCGCGGGCCTCGCCCACGAGTACATGACCGGCATGATCATCGGCTGCGGACTGATCGCGGCCGGTGGCGCGACGCTGGCCAGCACGATGCCGAAGTTCTGGGGCCCGATCTTCGGCGCGGTGGTCACCGCGGTGCTGCTGCTGCGTGCCCGCACCTACGCCAACGGCAGCCAGGCGGTGGCGCTGCTGTCCACCGGCATCCTGTCCGCTGGCGGGCTGCTGGTCGGCTGGATGCTCACCGCCAGCCCGTTCGGCCAGCTGCTGTGGGTCTTCGGCACCCTGGTCGTGCTCGCGGCACTGGGCCTGGTGCTCGGCGTGGTGTTCCCGACGCAGCGATTCTCCCCGCCGATGCGCCGCTCGGTCGACGTCGCCGAGGCGATCTTCATCGCCGCGGTGCTGCCGCTGGCGCTGGCCGTCATGGAGCTGTACTCCGCGATCCGGCACATGTGATGGCGCGGCGGATGCGCTGTGCCGCGGCGCTGACCGGCGTCACGGCCACCTTGCTCGCGCTCAGCCCGTTCTCGGTGGCGCAGGCCCAGCAGCCGACGACCTCGGCCGCGGCCCAGCCGGATGACGTGTTCCCGAAGCCCCCGGCTCCGGGCGCGCCCGCCGGGTTCGCGCCCGCGGTGCGGGACATGCCGTACGAGCAGAAGCAGAACTGCATCGTGCCCGGCAACAACGGGCTGACCGTGGAACCCCGGCCGTGGGGCCAGATGGTGCTGCAGTTCGAGAAGGCCTGGCGTTTCGCCACCGGCAAGAAGCAGAAGGTCGCGGTCATCGACACCGGCGTCAACCCGCACCCGCGGCTCAAGGGGCGGCTGGAGGGCGGCGGCGACTACGTCCAGGAGGGCAAGAACGGCACCGAGGACTGCAACGGCCACGGCACCCTGGTGGCCGGGATCATCGCCGCGGACAACGACGACAGCACCGAGGGCTTCAAGGGCGTCGCGCCGGACGCGAAGATCCTGGCCTTCCGCCAGACCGACCCGTTCTGGAAGGCCAAGGACACCAGGACCGGGCAAGAACGCTCCGCCGGCAGGCTGGACACGCTGGCCCAGGCCATCCGCCGGGCGGCCGACGACCCCGAGGTCACGGTGATCAACATCTCCGAGACCATCTGCGGTCCGGTCGGCTCACTGGCCGACCAGGCCACGCTGCGCGGCACGGTGCGGTACGCGGTGAAGACCAAGAACAAGGTCATCGTGGTCGCGGCCGGGAACACCTCCGAGGGCGACGAGTCCAGCAGCTGCAAGCAGAACAACTCGCCGGGCCGGGCGAACGTGGTGGCCAGCCCCGCCTTCTTCGACGACGACGTGCTCACCGTCGGCGCGGTCACCTTCGAGGGCGAGCGGGCCACCTTCTCCATCGGCGGCCCGTGGGTGGACATCGCCGGGCCGGGCACCAAGATCACCTCGCTGGACCCTGGCAAGGGCGCGACCAAGCTGGCCAACCGGATGCTGGACAACGGCGGCAAGCCCACCGAGATCCAGGGCACCAGCTTCGCCGCGCCGTACGTGGCCGGGGTGGCCGCGCTGGTGCGGGAGCGGTACCCGGACCTCAGCGCCTACCAGGTGATGTCCCGGTTGCAGCAGACCGCGCAGCACCCGGCAGGCAAGGGCGGCCGGGACTTCTACCTCGGCTATGGCATGGTCGACCCGATCGCGGCGCTGACCGCGGTGCTGCCGGAGGAGGCGGGCGTCACGCCCATGCCGCCGGTGCGGGACAGCATGCCGCTGAGCCCGCCGGTGGAGAAGAACTGGACGCCCATCGTGGTCGCGCTCGCGGGCGCGGGCGGCGGGCTCGGGTTGCTGTTGCTGACGCTGTTCATCGTGCGCACGGTGCAGCGGGACAAGAGGGCCGAGGAGGAGTCCGCGCTGCGGCCTCTGCACTAGCCCCGGAAACGACAACGGTGGCCGTCCCCAGGTTCGCGGGGGACGGCCACCGTCGTGTGTGGACTGTGGTGTGTGGACTCAGTCCTCGCCGATGACCGGCGGCGCGGCCTTCTTCGGTTTGCCGAACAGCTCGCTGGAGCTGGCCGTGACCCTGGTCTTGGACTTGTGCTCCTGGTCGCCGCCCTGACCGCCGGCACCGCCGCCCATCATGCCGCCCATCGGCATCATCCCGCCCATGCCACCGGCGGCAGGCGCGCCCGCGCCAGGACCGATCGGACCGGCCGCTGCCGCCGCGGCCATCGGACTGGCCGCCGGGCCCTGCACCGCCGCCGCGGCGCCACCGGGGGCCAGCGGCGCGGCAGGCGCGGCGCCGACTCCACCGCCGACCGAGCCCGCACCACCCAGGCCGCCGCCACCACCACCGAAGCCGCCACCACCTCCGCCGGCACCGCCGCCGCCCTTGGCAGCCTTAGTGCCGTCCTCGGTGCCGGTAGGCGGTTTCGGGGCATCGAAGGACCAGTTGGCGGCAGGCATGGTGTGGGTGAGCTTGAGCGTGGCGAAGGCGTCCGCCTGCTCGAAGCCGTCGCACAGGCCGACCAGGGCGGAGAGCACCTGGCGGGCCGCCTCGAAGAGTTCCTTGGTCGGGCGCTGCTGGTCGTCCAGGTACTTCTTGGCCCTGGCCTCGCCCTGCATCGGCACGATCATCGCGGCCGAGATGTTCTCCGCGCTGTCGGCGAGCACCTCGACCAGGTCGCGCACGATCTGGCGCAGGCCGTCCGCGGTGGCGTCCAGCGCGTCGGCCAGCGCGACCATCGCGTCGGAGACGCCTGCGCCTGCCAGGCCGACCTTGCGCATGTGGTCCAGGAAGGCGTCGGAGTCCGCGCCGTCCCACACCGAGTCCAGCCCGCCCAGCGGCCCGGTCACCCTGGCCGAGACGTCCTCCAGGCCGCGGGCCGCGGTTCGCCAGCGGGCGGCCTCGGCGTGCATGTCGTTCCACTGGCCGACCACCGGGCCGAAATATTCCTCGACCGGGTCGGGCACGCCGAGCTGACGGGCCGTGCTGGACAGGTAGTTCAGGTGGTCGTCCAGGCCACGGGCCACCGCCCGGCCGTCCGGCCCGCTGTTGGGCGCGGAGACGGTGAGCGGCTCGGGGTGCGCGCGCAGCGAGTTGAAGTCCATGGTCACCGCCCGCCCTCGGTGCGGCGCAGGCCCGCGGTGCTGTCGAACTCGCCGCCCTTGTAGTGCGTGACCACCTCGCCCAGTTCCACTCCCGCCGAGCGCAGCACCTCGCCAGCCCGGTTGAGCTGACCGCGCAACAACTCCGCGGCCCTGGCGTAGGACTCCGCGCTGCCCACCTCCCGGCCCAGCTCGCCGAAGGCGGCCGGGCCGAGCGGGCTGGTGTTGAGCGAGCCCGCGGCCCGGCCCAGTTCGTCACCGGCCGCCGCGACCTGCTTGGCGTACCCGTTCAGCCAGTCGGTGTCGACCCTGACCTTGCCGGCCATTCCAGCCCCCATTCCCGGTGCTCGTCCGCACCGGTTCGGACGGCGCGCCCGCGTGCCCGGTTCCCGTCCGGACGAAAGCGGCTCAGCCGCCCGCGACCGGATTGGGCGTGGGAATCACCCGGCGCTTGCCGCCGGTCTCGTCCAGCTCCACCGCGTCGAACATCCGGGCGGCGTCCTTCGGGTCCAGGATGGGCCCGGTCGGCAGCGTGCGCAGGATGACCTCGGGCGCCGGCGCGTAGTTGGCGCCAAGGCCCAGACCCTCCGCGGTCTTCTTGTCCGGGATGCCGAAGCGCACCCCGCGGTCGGAGACCAGGAAGATCGGGCCGGAGTTGAAGTTGTTCTCCGAGGTCGCGCTGCGCACCACCGCGGCCTTGCCCGGCGGCATGAAGAACTTGTCGACCTTGTCCCCGCTGCCGTCGGCCTGGGCCAGTTCGACCGGCTTCAGGTTGGGATCCGAGGTGGGCGTGGCGTTGGCCAGGCCGACCCAGGTGGCCGGCTTGTTGTTCTGCACGCCCCAGTTCAGGCAGGTGGTGGTCTGCTCGGAGATCGGCACGATGGTCGGGACGAGCTTCGGGAAGTCCTTCATCTCGACCGGGTTCTGGGTGTTCGGCGCGAGGTTCACATCGGCCAGCGACACCGTCGGCCAGCCGCCGCTGGCGCTGGAGGCGGTCTGCATGAGGTCGGCCACGGCCTGCTGGATCTGCTGCACGCCGTCCTTGAGCAGCAGGTAGTAGGCGTAGCTGGAGTCCGCGCGCTGGGTGCGCACCACATCGCCGACCTTGCGGCCACCGGTCATGGTGTACGCGCTGATGCTGCTGCCCTTGTCCGGGACCTCCAGCGCCTTCAGCTCGTTCACCTCGGGGATCGAGTTGATCAGCGCGGTGGAGGCCAGTCGCGGCGTCGGGTTGCTGATCCGCAGCGCGCTGGTGATCACCTTGTTGGTCAGGTCGATCTTGGCGCGCACCGCGCCCGCGCCGGGCAGGCCCTTCTCCGGGTCGCTGGCGAAGACCAGGTAGGTGGTCCCGGTGGGGGACTTCAGCAGCAGCCCCTCGCTCTCCTTGAGCTTGCGGCCCAGGTTGGTCACACCGCCGAAGACGGTGGTGTCCACCGCGGGCTTCTCGTCCCCGCGCACCGCGCTCTGGTCCACGGTCAGCTGATCGCAGACTCCCCAATCGGGTGAAACAATCTGCTCGCCGGTGGGCAGCAACTCGGGCGCGCCGGGGATGCCGGTGAAAGCGCCCCTGGAGATTCCGGTCAGCGCGGACTCATCCACCGTGCTGGGCGCGGCGCCCGCTCCGGCGCTGCCGCCCTTGGCCACCAGCAAGAGCTTGGCCGAGGCCAGGTTCGGCGTCGCGACCAGCATCCTCGTCGGGCTGTTCATCACCACATACACGGCGCCCGACTGCTTGCTGATCACGATGCCGTCCTCGCTCGGCAACGTGCCCTTGGGGCTGAGGAGGCTGAATACGTAGAAACCCAGCATGCAGACCACGGCGAGGATCGCCCCGACCACGGTCGCGCGTGTCTGGGTACGGGTGGGTTCGTGCAACATCACCGCGTCCTTGCGGACCAGCGCGGATTCCATCCTGCGAATCACGAACTGGTACGCGTGAACCTGGGACTTGGTGGTAGGTGTTGAGGGCATTCTCGGCCTGCTGCTCTCCCGGTCGCGGTACGGTTCGGCACGATAGCCGGTTCGGCGGGTCGCGTGGGTGCGGTTGGGGGAACCCGACACTCCTTCGGCGGAGCCCGGCGCACGTATATCGTCCACCGGCTGCCACATGCCAGGTCCATCAGGGGAGCGTTTTCGTGCCCACGAGGGGAACTACAGAGGGCGGATGTCCGTGACCACACCTCAGTCAGCCCAGCAGCGTCCGCCCGCGCCGCCGAACCCGGCGGCCATGGCCGGCGCCGTGCGCACCGTGATGCGGGCCCGGCGGCGCGAGGTCGGCGCCACCCTCGGGGCGCTGCCGGTGGCCAACCTCATCGTGCTCGAGGTCGGCGTCGCGCTCGGGCTGGTCGTGCTGGCCGTCAACACCAGCCTGCTGCCGGTGGGCGCGGGCGTGGCCGGGCTGGCGCTCATCCTCGCGCTGACCCGCTGGCGCGGGCGCTGGCTCACCCAGTGGATCAGACTCACCACCAGCTTCCGGTTCCGCTCGCACACCAGGGTCGCGCACCCGGTGCCGCCGGAGCTGGCCGTCTCGGCCGCCGACACCGACGCCAAGGTCACCGGCACCGAGGACGTCCGGGTCGGGCTGCTGCGGCTGGCCTTTCCGGACCTGGTGGTCGCGCACAGCAAGGACCACGAGGACCGGCCGATCGGGCTGGCCTGGCACGAGGGCACCTGGACCGCGCTGCTGCTGGTCGACCCGGCGCCGCAGATGGTCTCGCACGTGGGCGCCACCCCGCCGCTGCCGCTGAGCGCGCTCGCGCCCTGCCTGGAGGACCGGGGCGTGGTGCTGGACTCGATCCAGGTCATCACGCACTGCTACCCGGGCAGCGCGGCGCTGCCGCCGTCCTCGCCCGCGCTGGCCTCCTACCTTGAGGTGCTGGGCCCGCTGCCCGCGGCCGCCCGGCGCACCACCTGGATCGCGGTCCGGCTGGATCCCAAGCGCTGCCCAGCCGCGGTGCGGGAACGCGGTGGCGGCGTGGTCGGCGCGCACCGCGCGCTGATCGGCGCGGTCTCCCGGGTGCGCAACGCGCTGGAGTCGCGGGGCGTGCCGATCCGGCCGCTGGACGCCGACGAGCTGCTGCGCTCGGCGACCTCGGCGGCCGAGCTGAGCAGTGCCACCGGCACCGGCAAGCCGGTCAGCCTGGTCGAGGGCTGGACCGGGGTCACCGCGGCGGGCATCGGGCACGCCAGCTACGCGATCACCAGCTGGTCCAACAAGGGTGTGGCGCAGAGCCTGAACGTGCTCACCGGCATCCGCGCGCTGTCCTCCACGGTGTCCGTGGCGATCGCGCCGAGCGGGGAGAGCGGTCAGGTCGGCCTGCGCGGACTGGTGCGGGTCAGTGCCCGCAACCCCACTGAGCTGGAGACGGCCGACGCGCGGTTGCAGCAGGTCAGCAACCACATCGGCATCACCCTCACCCCGCTGCGGGGCCAGCAGCTGGACGCCTTCGCCGCCTCGTTGCCGCTGGGAGGGAACACATGAGCAGCCGCATGATGGAGAACAAGGCGGCCGACCTCGGGGTCGCGCCGGAGTTTCTGGTCGCCCCCGAGATGCTGGACGCGATCAGCCCTTCCGGCGACCGCGGCGGCATGGTGCTCGGCTCGGGCGTCAAGGGCGAGCCGCTGACCGTCTCGGTGCTGCGCAACCAGCCCACCCGGATCGTCTCGGTTGGCGGGCTCTACCTGGCCCGCCAGGTGGCGCTGCGCGCGATGGCGATCGGCGCCTGGGTGGTCATCGCCACCGGCCGGCCGCAGGCCTGGCAGATGCTCACCAGGGCCGCCGGACAGGGCCCGGAGGCACAGCAGATGCCGCTGGTGCAGATCCGCAGACTGTCCCCGATCGAACTGCCAAGGGCCTCGGAGGACGGGCCGCTGCTGGTGGTGCACGACGGTGGCGCGGTGCCGCAGGAGATGTTCCCGCCCCGCTCGGCCTGGCAGACCACGCTCTACGTGCTGCCGTACCTGCACCCGCAGGCCTCGGCCACCGCGAACAACGCCGACCTGGTGCTCATGCAGCGCCTGCCGGTGGGTCAGGCCCAGCTGGCCGGGCGGATCTGGCGGCTGCCGCCGCCGATGGTGAACCAGCTGACCCAGCTCAAGGACGACGGCGTGGTGGCACTGGGCGCGAACCTGTGGCGTCCGCTGCGACTGGTGACCACCCCGAAGGAACAGCAGATCCTCGGCCCGGTCCGCCGCGGCGACTGACGTGGACCCGGCTGCCGCGGGAACTCAGCGGCAGCCGGGCAGCACGCGCACGTTGCGGGTGATCCCGGCCCTGGCGGCCAGCTCGGCGTCGGCCGGGTAGTCGACCCGGACCAGCACCAGTCCGTGCGCGGGGGCCACCGTGACGCCGTTGGCGCGTTCGGTGGACCGGAGCAGTTCGGCAGGCCAGCCCACCGGCTTGCGGCCCTCGCCGACCGCGAGCAGCGCGCCGACCAGGCTGCGCACCATGGAGTGGCAGAAGGCGTCCGCGGAGACGGCCGCGACCAGCACGTGCTCGCTCTCCACCCGCCATTCCAGCCGTTGCAGCTCCCGGACGGTGGTGGCGCCCTCGCGGCGCTTGCAGAAGGCGGCGAAATCGCGTTCGCCGAGCAGCAGCGCGGCGGCCTCGTTCATCGCGGCCAGGTCCAGCTGCCGCGGCACCGAGACGATCCGGCGGGCATCCAGCGGCGGCACGCCGTAGGGCGCGGTGCCCACTCGGTACTCGTAATGCCGCCGCAGCGCGGAGAACCGCGCGTCGAAGTCCGGGGTGAGCACCCTGGCGGCGAAGACCCGCACATCGGCCGGTAGCAGCCGGGCCAGCCTGCGCGGCAGGCCGGGCACGTCGTACTCGGCGGGCAGGTCGAGGTGGGCCACCTGGCCGGTGGCGTGCACCCCGGCGTCGGTGCGCCCGGCCACGGTCAGCGTGATCTCCCGGCGCAGCACCCGGGAGATGGCCTCCTCCAGCACCCCGCACACGGTGCGGCGGGCGGGCTGCTTGGCCCAGCCGGAGAAGTCGGTGCCGTCGTAGCCCAGGTCGAGGCGGACGCGCACGAGCCCGCCATCCCCAGTGGGAATGGCGGGCTCGGCGGACTGAAGTTCAGTCGTCACTTCTCGGACTTGGCGTCCTTGGCCTCGGTGTCCTCAGCCTTGACCTCTTCGGTCACCTCGGCCTCGGCCTTGGTGTCCTCGGTGGTCTCGGCCTTGGTCTCCGCGGCTTCCTCGGCCGTGGTGTCCACGACCTCGGCGCCGGTGGTGGCGTCGACCTTGGCGGCGTCCTTGGCGAACTTGGTGCCGCGGGCCTTCTCCGCCTCAGCGGTGACGGTCTTCTCCCCGACCAGTTCGATGATCGCCATCTGGGCGTTGTCGCCCTTGCGCGGCATCGACTTGATGATCCGGGTGTAACCACCGGGACGCTCCGCGAAGTGCGGACCGATCTCGGCGAACAGCTTGTGCACAACGTCCTTGTCCCGGACGGTGCGCATGACCTCGCGGCGGTTGTGCAGGTCGCCGCGCTTGGCCTTGGTGATCAGCTTCTCGGCGAGCGGACGCAGCCGCCGCGCCTTGGCCTCGGTGGTGGTGATCCGACCGTGCTGGAACAGCTGGGTGGCCAGGTTGGCCAGCAGCAGCCGCTCGTGGGCCGGGGACCCACCGAGCCGGGCTCCCTTGGTGGGCGTGGGCATCGGTTACTCCTCTAGATCAAGCTCAACGCTGTGACGTGTCAGCGTCCACAGTGGACGGACAGCTCAGAGCTGTTCCGTCTCCGCGTAGTCCTGGCCATCGTCGTGGCCCGTGTCAACGTGCCCACTCGCCCAGCCCTCACCGGTGTACTCCGAGGCCGCCGCGGACGGGTCGAACCCAGGCGGGCTGTCCTTGAGCGCGAGCCCAAGGCCTGCCAGCTTCAGCTTGACCTCGTCGAT
Organism: Crossiella sp. CA198; assembly: GCF_052078295.1. NCBI lineage: Bacteria > Bacillati > Actinomycetota > Actinomycetes > Pseudonocardiales > Pseudonocardiaceae > Crossiella > Crossiella sp. CA198. The sequence continues at coordinate 37,472 of NZ_JBQJIM010000017.1, read as the reverse complement.
CGACTTGGCACCGAAGTTGCGGATGTCGAGCAGGTCCGCCTCGCTGCGCGAGACCAGCTCGCCAACGGTGTGGATGCCCTCGCGCTTGAGGCAGTTGTAGGACCGGACGGTGAGGTCCAGGTCCTCGATCGGCATCGCGAAAGCCGCGATGGTGTCCGCCTCGGCTGGCGAGGGGCCGATCTCGATGCCTTCGGCGTCGATGTTGAGCTCACGGGCCAAGCCGAACAGCTCGACGAGGGTCTTACCGGCCGATGCCACCGCGTCGCGGGGGGTGATCGACGGCTTGGTCTCCACGTCCAGGATCAGCTTGTCGAAGTCCGTGCGCTGCTCGACACGGGTGGCCTCGACCTTGTACGTCACCTTCAGCACCGGCGAGTAGATCGAGTCGACCGGAATCCGGCCGATCTCGGCGCCGGCCTGCTTGTTCTGCATGGCCGGGACGTAGCCGCGACCGCGCTCGACAACGAGCTCGATCTCCAGCTTGCCCTTGCCATTCAGGGTGGCGATGTGCAGGTCGGGGTTGTGCACGGTGACACCGGCCGGCGGCACGATGTCGCCAGCGGTGACCTCACCGGGGCCCTGCTTGCGCAGGTACATGGTGACCGGCTCGTCCTCTTCGGAGCTGACGACCAGCTCCTTGAGGTTCAGGATGATGTCGGTGACATCCTCCTTCACGCCGGGCACCGTGGTGAACTCGTGGAGCACGCCGTCGATGCGGATGCTGGTCACGGCCGCCCCCGGAATGGAGGACAGCAGCGTGCGCCGCAGCGAGTTGCCGAGGGTGTAGCCGAAGCCCGGCTCCAGTGGTTCGATGACGAACCGGGAGCGGGTCTCGTTGACCGTGTCCTCGGCCAGCGTGGGCCGCTGGGAGATAAGCACTGTGGAACTCCTTTACCTGTCGGCGCCCGCTATTTGACGCCGTACTGGGCTTGCACCGCGGGCACACCATTCGTGCCAGCGGTCAGACGCAGTACCGGGGCGACCGTCGAAACGGTCGCCCCGGGTCACGTCACTTCGAGTAGAGCTCGACGATGAGCTGCTCCTGGACCGGCGTGTCGATCTGCGCGCGGACCGGGAGCGAGTGCACGAGCACACGCAGCGTCGACGGAACAACCTGGAGCCAGGCCGGCACCCCGCGGTCGCCGAGGGCTTCCTTCGCGGCCAGGAACGGCAGCGTCGGCAGCGACTTCGGCTTCACGTCGATGATGTCGTACTGGGACACCCGGAAGCTCGGGATGTTGACCTTCTTGCCGTTGACCAGGAAGTGGCCGTGGTTCACCAGCTGGCGCGCCTGGCGCCGGGTGCGAGCCAGGCCGGCCCGGTAAACGACGTTGTCCAGCCGCGACTCGAGGATGATCAGCAGGGCCTCACCGGTCTTGCCGGTGACGCGCCGAGCTTCCTCGAAGTAACGACGGAACTGCTTCTCCAGCACGCCGTAGGTGAAGCGAGCCTTCTGCTTCTCCTGCGACTGCAGCAGGTACTCGGACTCCTTGATGCGAGTCCGTCCGTGCTGACCCGGGGGGTACGGACGGCGCTCGAAGGAGCGGTCGCCGCCGATGAGGTCAACCTTGAGTCGACGAGACTTACGAGTCGCGGGACCGGTGTAACGAGCCATCGTGAATTACTCCTTCCCGCGCTTAGACCCGGCGCCGCTTGGGCGGGCGGCAGCCGTTGTGCGGCTGCGGGGTCACGTCCTGGATAGTGCCGACCTCAAGGCCTGCGGCCTGCAGCGAACGGATCGCGGTCTCCCGGCCGGAGCCAGGACCCTTCACGAAGACGTCCACCTTGCGCATGCCGTGCTCGGCGGCCTTGCGGGCGCAGTTCTCCGCGGCCATCTGGGCGGCGAACGGCGTCGACTTGCGGGAGCCCTTGAAGCCGACGTGGCCTGCGGACGCCCAGCTGATCACGTTCCCGGCCGGGTCCGTGATCGACACGATCGTGTTGTTGAACGTGCTCTTGATGTGGGCGAACCCATGAGAGACGTTCTTCTTTTCCTTGCGCCGGATTTTCTTGACCCCGGCGCCCGTACGGGACTTCGGTGGCATATTGCGGTGATCTCCTAGCTAGCGCGAGGTCTTACTTCTTTCCGGCCTTCTTCTTGCCGGCGACCGTCTTCTTCGGGCCCTTGCGGGTGCGCGCGTTGGTCTTGGTGCGCTGGCCTCGCACGGGCAGGTTGCGGCGATGCCGCAGCCCCTCGTAGCAGCCGATCTCGATCTTCCGGCGAATGTCGGCCTGAACCTCGCGGCGGAGGTCACCCTCAACCTTGAAGTGGTTCTCGATGTACTCGCGCAGCTTGACGACGTCGTCGTCAGTCAGTTCGCGAACACGCAGGTCGGCGCTCAGGCCGGTGGCGCCCAGGATCTCCCGGGAGCGGGTCCGGCCAATGCCGAAAATGTAGGTCAGCGCGATCTCCAACCGCTTCTCGCGGGGAAGATCGACGCCAGAGAGTCGTGCCATTCGGCGACTTTCTCCTTCGTCGTATCTCCAGGTCTTCTCCCCGACCGCCCCGCGAGTCGACTCAACTGCTCGCGGGCCCCGGCCTGAAGTCCGGGGGTCAGTCGCGGTACCGCGGTACCGGACAGGTTCGGGAAGGCTTGTGGTTGCTTGTCGTCCGGGATCAGCGAACGAAAGTGCGGGTGATCAGCCCTGACGCTGCTTGTGACGCAGGTTCTCGCAAATCACCATGACCCGCCCGTGACGGCGGATCACCTTGCACTTGTCGCAGATCTTCTTGACGCTCGGCTGGACCTTCACGGTCGTGCACTCCTGCTTGGCCGCGTGTCCTGGGGGCACCAGGACACCGTGGAGGTCACTTGTAGCGGTAGACGATGCGGCCACGGGACAGGTCGTAGGGCGAAAGCTCCACGACTACCCGGTCCTCGGGCAGGATGCGGATGTAGTGCTGCCGCATCTTGCCGCTGATGTGTGCAAGGACCCTGTGGCCGTTCTCCAGCTCGACGCGAAACATCGCGTTGGGGAGCGGCTCGACTACGCGGCCCTCGACTTCAATGGCCCCGTCCTTCTTGCCCATGTCCTCCGCGTTTCGTGACGGTGATGATCTGGCAAACCCGACCAGGGCGGAAAAACCCCTGATCAGGCGGTTCACGGGCACCGGAGGAACCCGCTACCTTCGAGACCCTGGATGACCGCCGGATGCGCACTGAAGTGCGGAAAACCGGTCGCCAGGCGGCTGAAGAACAGCCACGGGCACGTCGGAACGGGCACAACCAGATGCGCCGTCGCTCCAGTGTAGGCGCAGTATGCGCTGGTCTCCAAACCGGGGCCGGTTCAGCCCGGCCGGCGGCCGTCCCGCTTGCTCATCCAGCTGAACAACTCGATGGCCCCCCAGATGCCGATGGGCCAGAGGAACCAGGGGTAGACCGCGGCGGCGGAGAGCAGCGAGGTGCCTGCCCACACCGCGATCATGACCGCGCTGGCGATGAGCCAGACCCGCACTGATTCACTCACGCCGGCCAGCGTGCCAGCGCGATCGGTCCCCGGTCGTCATCCGCGATGCGGATTCGAGGGGGTCCCGTGGGCGTAGCCCGTCCGCGCGTCAACGCCCGTCCGGACGAGGCCGCCCGAGCAGGTGCAGGGTGAGCACCACCACCCCTGGCGGTCCGGCCACCCAGAGGAACCAGGGGTAGGCCAGCTCCAGCTCGGTCACGCTGACCAGGCCCCAGATCACCAGGTTGATCAGCACCGCGAACAGGTAGACCCCGAGCACCGCCCGGAAGAACCGCCGCGGCCGGTGCGCGGGCACGGGCACCGCGGGCACCGGGGACTGGGTGGCCAGGTCCGGCAGGTCGCCGGTGACCGCGGCCAGCTCGCCGTAGGTGCGACTGGCCCAGACCAGCCGGACCCGCTCGTCGAACTCGCCGAGGGTGAGCCTGCCCTCGCCCTGGGCCTGGCGTAGCCGCCCGGCCACCGCCTCCCGGTCGGCGTCGGAGATCCGCATCCGCTCGTACGGCACCGGCTCACTCACACCGGTGATGGTCGCAGATCCGGTGGATCGGGTGTTATGGCCGGGGCCGGTCCGGACACAGACCACGGTGAAAGGGGGTGCGATGAACGAGCCCGAACAACGCTTCACCGCGCTGTACCAGCTGCACTACGAGGACATCGCCCGGTACGTGCGCCGCCGGGCGCCGGAACTGGACTGCCGGGACACGGTGGCCGAGGTCTTCCTGACCGCCTGGCGCCGCTTCACCGAGCTGGAACGCAGTCCGCTGCCGCTGCCCTGGTTGTACGGGGTGGCCCGGCGGGTGCTGGCCAACACCTTCCGCGGCGCCCAGCGGGCGAACGCGCTGGTGGAGCGGGTGGCCGCGCACGCCGGTCCGGGCCAGGAGCCCGACCACGCCGAGCAGACCGAGACCCGGCTGGCCGTGGCCCGGCTGTTCGACCAGCTGCCCGAACCCGACCGCGAAGCGGTGCGGCTGATCGCCTGGGAGGGCCTGACCAGCCGCGAGGCCGCGGCGGTGCTGGGCTGCAACCCAGCCGCGCTGGCCATGCGCCTGGTCCGGCTGCGGCGGCGGCTGCGCGCCCGGCACATCGAACTGATCCCGGCCCTGCCGGGGACTGGAGGAATCCGATGAGGGGCGTCGAGGACGAGCTGCGCCTGCACTACCGGGCGCTGGACCCGGCGGCGGGGGACGGACTCCCCACGCTGGAACAGCGATCGGCGGACCTGCGCCGCATCCTGGCCGAGCCGGCCGGCGTCACCCAGCTGCCCGTGCGGCCCGCGGCTCGCCCCAGGTCGGTGCCCCGGCGGCGGCTGCTGGCGGTGGGGCTGGTGGCGGCGACCGTGGTCGCCGGGACGGCGATCGGGGTGACCCTGCTGGACTCCGGCGTCCAGTCCGCGGGGGGCCAGCAGTTCAGCCCGCTGGTGGTCGAGCCAGTCGGGCCCGGTCAACCACCCGCCGCGGAACTGCTGCGGCGACTCGCCGCGAAGGTCGAGGCCCTGCCGGACCCGGTGGGGCCGGGGTACACCGAGCGGGCGCATTCGGTGACCTGGGTCCTGGACCGCCCTGGCGATCGCACCGCTCCGACCCAGCGGCGCACCATCAACACCGAAGTGGTGACCTTCGCCGACGGCTCCCGCGTGTTCGGCGTCCCCCACGGCAATGGTCCACCCACGTTCGACCACTACCAGCCGGGTGGCAAGGACGACGCCTACCTGGGGGCCATTCCCCAGGACGAGGCTGCCTTCGGCCGGTGGCTGTGGCGGAGCCCGGTACTGCGCGGCCACTCCTTCTACCGGGTGGCCGAACTGGCCGGTACCCGGGCGCTCAACCCTCGGCAACGGGCCTGGGTGCTGCGGCAGCTGGCGACCGTGACCGACCTGAACAAGCCTGGCCGGGTCACCGACCACGCCGGGCGGCGGGGACTGGCGATCAGCATCGACGACGTGGACGCCCCCGGCGGCTACGGCAAACCCGTCCGCATCACCCTGGTGATCGGCGAGCAGGACGGCAGCCTGCTGGCCAGGGAGACGGTGCTGACCAAGGACCCCGGCCACTTCGACGACATGCCGATCCCGGCGGTCTGGGTCTACCAGGAGTTCCAGCCGGGGGAACGCAAGATCAACAAGTGAACGACGAAGGGCGCCCCGGAGCCGAGACTCCGGGGCGCCCTTCGTGCGTGTGTGCTCAGTCCTCCAGGGCGGTGAGCACCCAGGGGCCGTTCTCGGTGACCGCGACGCTGTGCTCCCAGTGCGCGGCCCGGGAACCGTCGTCGGTGATGACGGTCCAGCCGTCCTCGAGTTCGACGGTGTCGTCGCTGCCAAGGGTGACCATCGGTTCGACCGCGATGGCCATGCCCACCTTGAGCTTGGGACCCTTGCCCGGCTTGCCGCGGTTGGGCAGGAAGGGCTCCATGTGCATCTGGCTGCCGATGCCGTGGCCGCCGTAGTCGGCGACGATGGCGTACTCCAGGCCGTCGCGCTTGGCCGCGGCCAGCACGGCGGTCTCGATGGCGTGGCTGATGTCGCTGAGCCGGTTGTCCGGGCGCACCGCGGCGATGCCGGCCAGCATCGACTCGCGGCAGGCGTTGGACAGCTTCACTTCCTGCTCGGTCACCGTGCCGATGGCCAGGGTCACCGCGGAGTCGCCGTGCCAGCCGTCCAGGATGGCGCCGCAGTCCACCGACAGCAGATCGCCGTCGGCCAGCACCTGCTCCCGGTTCGGGATGCCGTGCACGACCTGCTCGTTCACCGAGGCGCAGATCGAGGCCGGGAAGCCGTGGTAGCCCTTGAAGGAGGGCACCGCCCCGGCGTCCCGGATGGTCTGCTCGGCCAGCTCGTCCAGCTCACCGGTGCTCACCCCGGCCTTGGCCGCCGTGGCGACCGCGGCCAGGGTGCGGGCCACCACCAGGCCCGCGGCCCGCATGGCTTCCAGCTCGGTGTGCGTCTTGATCTCGATTCCGCGTCCGCGCCTGAGCACGGGCCCCGCCCTTCTACCTACGGTTGTTGAGCGCGTCCAGCGCGCGGCCGGTGATCTCCTCGACCGTGCCCACCGCGTCCACCTTCAGCAGGATGTCGCCGTAGTAGTCGAGCAGCGGGGCGGTCTCCGAGCGGTACACCTGCTGGCGCCGCCGGATCACATCCTCGTTGTCGTCGGACCGGCCGCGGGCGAGCAGGCGCTCGACCACGACGTCCTCCGGCACCGCGAACTCCAGCACCGCGTCCAGGCCCTCGTCGTTCTCCTTGAGGATCTGGCCCAGCACGTCGGCCTGCGCGGTGTTGCGCGGGAAGCCGTCGAGCAGGAAGCCGTTCACCGCGTCCGCCTCGGCCAGCCGCTCCCGGACCATGGAGTTGGTGACCGAGTCCGGCACCAGCTCACCGGCGTCCAGGTAGCGCTTGGCTTCCTTGCCCAGAGCGGTCTCCTGGCCGACGTTGTACCGGAACAGCTCGCCGGTGGAGATGTGCGGCACGCCGAGCTTCTGGCTGAGCACGGTGGCCTGGGTACCCTTGCCCGCTCCGGGCGGGCCGACAAGAACGAGTCGCACTAGCGGAGGAACCCTTCGTAGTTACGCTGCATGAGCTGGCTCTCGATCTGCTTCACCGTGTCAAGGCCGACACCGACCATGATCAGCACCGCGGTGCCGCCGAACGGGAAGTTCTGGTTCTGCCCATCGCCGGTGACACCGAGGAAGAAGTTCGGCAACACGGCGATGATGCCCAGATAGAGCGAGCCCGGCAGGGTGATCCGGCTCAGTACGAACTGCAGGTACTCCGCCGTCGGACGGCCGGGGCGGATACCGGGGATGAAGCCGCCGAACTTCTTCATCTCGTCCGCGCGCTCGTCCGGGTTGAACGTGATCGCGACGTAGAAGTACGTGAAGAAGATGATCAGCATGAAGTACAGCGCGATGTGCACCCAGCTGCGCTGGTTGACCACCTGGTCGCGCAGGAAGATCTGCCACCAGCTCGGGTCACCGGTGGAGGCGGTGAGGCGGGTGATCAGGTCCGGCAGGTACAGCAGCGAGGAGGCGAAGATGACCGGGATGACACCGGCCTGGTTCACCTTCAGCGGCAGGTAGGTCGAGGTGCCGCCGTACATCCGGCGACCGATCATGCGCTTGGCGTACTGCACCGGGATCCGGCGCTGCGCCTGCTCCACGAAGATGACGCTGGCGATGATCACCAGGCCGAACACGCAGATGATGGTGAAGGTGACACCACCCTGGCGCAGGATGTTGGCGCCCTCGGCCGGGATCCGGGCCGCGATCATGGTGAAGATCAGCAGGGACATGCCGTTGCCGATGCCGCGCTCGGTGATCAGCTCACCCAGCCACATGATCACGGCGGTGCCCGCGGTCATCGTGATCACGATGACGATCAGGCCGAAGATGCCCTTGTCCGGGATGATGTCCAGGGTGCAGTTCTGGAAGAGCTGACCCCGCACGGCGAGCGCGGTGAACGCGGTGGCCTGCAGGATGGCCAGCGCGATGGTGAGGTACCGGGTGTACTGGGTCAGCTTGCCCTGACCGGCCTGACCCTCCTTGCGCAGCTGTTCGAACCGCGGGATGACCACGGTGAGCAGCTGGATGATGATGCTCGCGGTGATGTACGGCATGATGCCCAGCGCGAAGATCGACAACTGCAACAGCGCACCACCGCTGAACAGGTTCAGCAGGGTGTAGATGTTGTTGGCGTTGTCACCCTCTGCCTCGCGGATGCACTGCTGGATGTTCGGGTACGAAACCCCGGGCGAAGGCAGGGTCGCGCCAAGGCGGTATACCGCGATGAGCGCGAGGGTGAAGAGGATCTTGCGGCGTAGGTCAGGCGTCGCAAGAGCCGAGCGGAAGGCGCTGAGCACGCAAGACCTCCTCGGCGTGGCCGGCCCGGTTGGCCGACTACTGACGGACCCGGCCTCGCGGGCCGGCTGTGCACCACCTGGCGAGCGAACTCGCGCAGTCCAGGGACGCATCGCACCACCACAGTACGAAGCGTGCTGACGACTCTAACAGCCGGGATCTCCGTGCCCACCCCTACCGTCGGATTGACCTTGGGAATGGGTGAAACGGAGTATCAACCGTCTATCCGCGAATCCACTTGCCTTGTAAAGCAGGAACGGGCCGGCAGGTCGCCCTGCCGGCCCGTCCACAAGCTAACAGCTCACAGCTCGGTGACCGAGCCGCCAGCAGCGTTGATCTTGTCCATCGCGCTCTGCGAGAACTTGTGCGCGGTGATGTCGAGCTTCACCCCGCCGAGGTCCCCGTTGCCGAGCACCTTGACCAGCTTGCCCTTGCGGACCAGACCGGCGTTGACGATGTCCTCGACCCCGATGCTGCCCCCCTCGGGGAACAGGCGGGCCAGGTCGGTCACGTTGACCGGCTGGTACTCGGTGCGGAAGGGGTTCTTGAAGCCCTTGAGCTTCGGCAGCCGCATGTGGATGGGCATCTGCCCACCCTCCAGGCGCGCGGGGACGTTCTTGCGCGCCTTGGTGCCCTTGGTACCACGACCCGCGGTCTTGCCCTTGGAACCCTCACCACGACCCACGCGGGTCTTCGGGGTGTTGGAGCCAGGAGCCGGACGCAGGTGGTGCAGCTTGATAGTCATCAGTCAGCGACCTCCTCGACCGCCACCAGGTGCCGCACGGTGTGGATGAGTCCACGAACCTGCGGAGAGTCCTCGCGGACCACCGACTGGCGGATCTTGCGCAGACCCAGGGTGCGAATGGTGTCGCGCTGGTTCTGCTTGCAGCCAATGGTGCTGCGCAGCTGGGTGACCTTGAGCTTGGCCATGGGGATCAGGCCCCCTGTCCAGCACGGGCCCGCAGCATGCCGGCCGGAGCAACATCCTCCAGCGGCAGGCCACGACGCGCGGCGACCTCTTCAGGCCGCTGCAGCATCTTCAGCGCGGCGACGGTGGCACGCACGACGTTGATGGCGTTGTCGCTACCCAGCGACTTGCTCAGCACGTCGTGGATACCCACGCACTCCAGCACGGCGCGCACCGGGCCACCGGCGATAACACCGGTACCGGGGCTGGCCGGACGCAGGAGGACGACGCCAGCGGCGTCCTCGCCCTGCACGGGGTGCGGGATGGTGCCGGCGATACGAGGGACGCGGAAGAAGCTCTTCTTCGCCTCCTCGACACCCTTGGCGATGGCGGCCGGAACTTCCTTGGCCTTGCCGTAGCCGACGCCGACCATTCCGTCGCCGTCACCCACGATCACCAGCGCGGTGAAGCTGAAGCGACGACCACCCTTGACCACCTTCGCGACGCGGTTGATCGCAACCACGCGCTCGATGTGCAGGCTCTTCTCCTGGGGAGCTCCGCCACGACCGGAGTCGCGACGGTCGCGGCGGTCACGCCGCTCGCCACGCTCGTTGCCCTGGCCACCCGGACCGCCCTGGCCGCCGCCGAATTGCCGTGTACGTCCCGGCATCAGGCGTTCCTTCCTTCAGTGCTCTGCATGACTCTCAGAACTCCAGCCCGTGCTCGCGCGCGGCGTCGGCCAGCGCGGCGATGCGGCCGTGGTAGTCGTAGCCACCCCGGTCGAAAACGACCTTGGCGACGCCGGCTTCCTTGGCCCTGGCCGCGACCAGCTCGCCCACCTTGGCGGCGCGAGCCTTCTTGTCACCGTCCAGCGCACGGATGTCCGCTTCCAGCGTGGAGGCGGAGGCCAGGGTGTGACCGGCGAGGTCGTCGATGACCTGCGCGACAACGTGCCGCGAGGACCGGGTGACCACCAGACGCGGGCGATCCGGGGTTCCGCTGATCTTCTTGCGGAGCCGGAAATGCCGGCGCGTACGGGCCACGCGACGCAGGGTGGAGACGTCCTTGCCTGCGCGCTTGCGCTTGACGGTTGCTGTCTCGCTCATGCTCACTTACCCGTCTTTCCGACCTTGCGGCGGATGATCTCGCCCGCGTAGCGCACGCCCTTACCCTTGTACGGGTCCGGCTTGCGCAGCTTGCGGATGTTCGCCGCAACCTCGCCGACCTGCTGCTTGTCGATGCCCACGACCGAGAACCGGGTCGGCGACTCGACGACGAAGGTGATGCCCTCGGGCGGAGTCACCTTCACCGAGTGGCTGTAGCCGAGCGCGAACTCCAGCTCGGAGCCCTTGAGCGCCACGCGGTAACCGACGCCGTGGATCTCGAGCTTCTTCTCGTAGCCCGCGGTCACGCCGACGACCATGTTGTGCACCAGGGTGCGCGACAGACCGTGCAGCGCGCGGCTGCGACGCTCGTCGTTCGGGCGCTTCACCTGGAGCACACCGTCCTCGTCCCGCTCGATCAGGATCGGCTCGACGAGGGTGTGCGCGAGAGTGCCCTTGGGGCCCTTCACGGTGACGCTGGGGCCGTCGATCTTGACGTCCACACCGGCGGGCACGGGGATCGGGAGCTTACCGATACGCGACATGTGTACTCCCCTCCCTTACCAGACGTAGGCGAGGACTTCCCCGCCCACACCCTGCTTGTTGGCCTGCCGGTCGGTCAGCAGACCGGTCGACGTGGAGATGATGGCAACGCCCAGTCCGCCGAGCACCTTCGGCAGGTTGGTGGACTTGGCGTAAACCCGCAGACCGGGCTTGGAGACCCGCCGGAGGCCGGCGATGCTCCGCTCACGGTTGGGGCCGTACTTGAGCTCGACGACGAGATGCTGGCTCTTCTCGCCCTGCTCGGTCCGGTGGCCGGAGATGTAGCCCTCGCGCTGCAGGATGTCGGCGATCGACGCCTTCAGCTTCGAGTGCGGCATCACGGCCTGGTCGTGGTACGCCGAGTTGGCGTTGCGCAGACGGGTGAGCATGTCTGCGATCGGATCGGTCATCGTCATGGTGACCTTGTCAACCTTTCTCGCCGGGGTTCCCGCACGGGCCTACGGCGAAGTGGAAATCAGCGGGGCGTGGGCCAGGCAGCCTGGATCACCAGGAGGACTTGCTCACGCCGGGAAGCTCGCCCCGGTGGGCCATCTCGCGGAGGCACACCCGGCACAAGCCGAACTTACGGAAGACCGAGTGCGGACGGCCGCAGCGCTGGCAGCGGGTGTAACCCCGCACCTTGAACTTCGGCTTGCGCGCGGCCTTCTGGACAAGCGCCTTCTTCGCCATGGATCAGTTCTCCTTGAACGGGAAGCCCAGGAGCTTCAGCAGCGCCCGGCCCTCCTCGTCGGTGCCGGCGGTGGTGACGACGGTGATGTCCATACCACGCGGGCGGTCGATCGAGTCGGGGTCGATCTCGTGGAACATCGACTGCTCGTTCAGACCGAACGTGTAGTTCCCGTTGCCGTCGAACTGCTTCGGGGACAGACCGCGGAAGTCACGGATACGCGGCAGCGCGATGGTCAGCAGCCGGTCCAGGAACTCCCACATGCGGTCGCCGCGCAGGGTGACCTTGGCGCCGATCGGCATGCCCTCGCGGAGCTTGAACTGCGCGATGGACTTGCGTGCCTTGCGCACCTCCGGCTTCTGGCCGGTGATGGTGGCCAGATCGCGGATGGCGCCCTCGATCAGCTTTCCGTCGCGGGCGGCGTCGCCGACACCCATGTTCACGACGATCTTCACCAGACCGGGGATCTGCATCCGGTTGGCGTAGACGAACTGCTCCTGCAGCGCGCCCGTGATCTCCTCGCGGTAGCGGCCCTTGAGCCGCGGAGCGATCTTCTCTGCGGTCGTCATGATCAGATGTCCTTACCGTTCCGCCGCGAGATACGGACGCGACGACCCTCGTCGTTGGTGCGGTAACCAACGCGGGTGGGCTTGCCGTCGGAGTCCACGACCATCACGTTGCTCACGTGGATCGAGGCCTCCTGCGTCACGATGCCGCCGGTCTGGGCGCCACGCTGGGTCTGCGAGACCCGCGTGTGCTTCTTGATCCGGTTGACACCCTCGACCAGGATTCGGTCATTGTCCGGGTAGGACTGAATGACCTTGCCCTTGGCGCCCTTGTCCTTGCCAGCGATGACGACGACCGTGTCGCCCTTCTTGATCTTCATGTCAGAGCACCTCCGGCGCCAGCGAGATGATCTTCATGAACTTCTTGTCCCGCAGCTCTCGGCCGACGGGCCCGAAAATACGGGTCCCGCGGGGCTCGGTCTCGTTCTTGATCAGAACGGCCGCGTTCTCGTCGAACCGGATGTAGGAACCGTCCGGACGGCGGCGCTCCTTGACCGTGCGAACGATGACCGCCTTGACGACGTCACCCTTCTTCACGTTGGCGCCGGGGATCGCGTCCTTGACGGTGGCGACGATGACGTCACCGATACCCGCGTAGCGACGCGCCGAACCACCGAGAACGCGGATGCAGAGGATTTCCTTCGCACCCGTGTTGTCGGCGACGCGCAGTCGCGACTCCTGCTGAATCACTTACCTTCTCCTTGACCCATACTGGCGTGCCAGATTTCCGACCTGACACGCGCGGTCCCGCCCCGCTCGCGCCGGGCGGTGGTGTTACTTGGCCTTCTCGAGGATCTCGACGAGCCGCCAGCGCTTGGTGGCGGACAGCGGCCGGGTCTCCATGAGGAGAACACGGTCGCCCACACCAGCGGTGTTGGCCTCGTCGTGCGCCTTCACCTTGGTGGTGGTGCGCAGGACCTTGCCGTACAGCGGGTGCTTCTTGCGGTCCTCGAGCGCGACCACGATCGTCTTGTCCATCTTGTCCGCGACAACGTAGCCCTCGCGGGTCTTACGGTTGTTGCGGTCTTCCGTGCTCTCGACATTCTCGCTCATGCTGCACCTTCACCTTCAGCGGATGCCGCGACCTCGTCCGGCGAGACGGACAGGCCCAACTCACGTTCCCGCATCACGGTGTAGATACGGGCGATCTCGTGCCGGATGGCACGCAGACGCCGGTTGTTGTCGAGCTGCCCGGTCGCCATCTGGAAGCGGAGGTTGAACAGCTCCTCCTTGGCCTCCCGAAGACGCAGCACGAGCTCCTCGTTGGTGAGCTCACGCAGCTCGGAAGCGGTGTTCGTCGCTGCCATCAGAACTCACCACCCTCACGCGTGACGATGCGGCACTTCATCGGAAGCTTGTGGATCGCGCGGCGGAGCGCCTCGCGGGCCACGGTCTCGTTCGGGAAGCTCATCTCGAAGACGACGCGACCCGGCTTGACGTTGGCCACCCAGTACTCCGGCGAACCCTTACCGGAACCCATGCGGGTCTCGGCAGGCTTCTTGGTGAGCGGGCGGTCCGGGAAGATGTTGATCCAGACCTTGCCGCCACGGCGGATGTGCCGGGTGATGGCGATACGAGCGGACTCGATCTGCCGGTTGGTCACGTAGGCCGGCTCCAGAGCCTGGATGCCGAACTCGCCGAACGTGACCCTGGTGCCACCCTTGGCGGCGCCGGAGCGACCGGGGTGGTGCTGCTTGCGGTGCTTGACCCTGCGCGGGATGAGCACGACTCAGCCCTCCGTCTTCTCAGCCGCGCTGTTGCCAGCCTCGGCCGCGGCGGGGGTGGTGTCGACCGGCTCGGTCGCGGCCTCAGCCGCGGCACGCCCGGCCTCGGTGCTGGTCGGCGTGGTGCCCGACGCGCCGGAGCGACGACGGCTCGGACGCTCGCGCCGCGGGGCGCGGTTGTCCGGTGCCGCGGCGGCGACTGCCTCGCGACGGCCGCCGATGATGTCACCCTTGTAGATCCACACCTTCACGCCGATCCGGCCGAAGGTGGTGCGCGCCTCGTAGAGGCCGTAGTCGATGTCCGCGCGCAGCGTGTGCAGCGGGACGCGACCCTCGCGGTAGAACTCCGAGCGCGACATCTCGGCACCGCCGAGGCGGCCACCGCACTGCACCCGGATGCCCTTGACCTGCGGCGAGCGCATGGCGGACTGGATGCCCTTGCGCATCGCGCGCCGGAAGGACACGCGGTTGGACAGCTGCTCGGCGACCATCTGGGCGACCAGCTGGGCGTCCGACTCGGGGTTCTTGACCTCGAGGATGTTCAGCTGGACCTGCTTCTTGGTGAGCTTCTCCAGCGCACCGCGAATACGGTCGGCCTCAGCGCCACGGCGTCCGATGACGATGCCGGGACGAGCGGTGTGGATGTCGACGCGAACCCGGTCACGGGTGCGCTCGATCTCCACCTTCGAGATACCGGCACGCTCCATGCCGCGGGCGAACATCTTGCGGATCTTGACATCCTCCGCGACGTACTCCGCGTACTGCTTGTCTGCGTACCAGCGGGACTTCCAGTCGGTGGTGATCCCCAGCCGGAAGCCGTGCGGGTTGATTTTCTGGCCCACTACCGGCCACTCCCCTTCACGCTGGACTTACGAGCCTTGCTGACCACCTTCGGACGGGACTCCACCTCGACGGTGATGTGGCTGGACCGCTTGAGGATCCGGAACGTGCGCCCCTGGGCGCGCGGCTGGATCCGCTTCATGGTCGGGCCCTCGTCAACGAACGCCGCGCTCACCCAGAGGGTGTCGGGGTCGAGTTCGAGGTTGTTCTCGGCGTTGGCCATGGCACTGGCGAGCACCTTCGCCACCGGACCGCTTGCGGCCTGCGGCGCGAACTGGAGCACGGCCAGGGCGTCCTGGGCGTTACGGCCCTTGATCAGCTCGACCACGCGACGCACCTTCATGGGCGTCATGCGGACGTAGCGGGCCCGCGCCACTGCGCGCGGAAGCTGCTCCACGCCTGCGGCATCGTTACCCATTGCTGTTACCCCTTGCTCTTTGTTCGTGTCACTGGCCGCGGTCAGCGGCGACGCGACTTCCGGTCATCCTTGATGTGGCCCTTGAAGGTGCGGGTAGGGGCGAATTCGCCCAGCTTGTGCCCGACCATGGACTCGGTGACGAACACCGGGACGTGCTTGCGGCCGTCGTGCACCGCGATGGTGTGACCCAGCATGTCCGGGATGATCGTGCTACGACGGGACCACGTCTTGATCACCGTCTTCTTGTTGCCCTCGTTCTGCGCGTCCACCTTCTTGAGCAGGTGGTCGTCAACGAAGGGGCCCTTCTTCAGGCTGCGAGGCATCCTTCACTCCCTTCCTGCTCAGCGCTTCTTACCGGTGCGACGACGCCGGACGATGAGCTGGTCGCTTGCCTTGCGGCGGCGGGTCCGGCCTTCGGGCTTACCAGCGGGGTTCACCGGGTGGCGACCACCGGAGGTCTTGCCTTCACCACCACCGTGCGGGTGGTCGACCGGGTTCATGGCCACACCACGGACGGTCGGGCGCTTGCCCTTCCAGCGCATGCGGCCTGCCTTGCCCCAGTTGATGTTCTGGTGCTCGGCGTTGCCCACCTCGCCGACGGTGGCGCGGCAGCGCACGTCGACATTGCGGATTTCACCCGAGGGCATCCGCAGCTGGGCGTACGGACCGTCCTTGGCCACCAGCTGAACGCTGGCGCCCGCGGAACGGGCGATCTTGGCGCCGCCACCCGGTCGCAGCTCGATCGCGTGGATCACGGTGCCGACCGGGATGTTGCGCAGCGGCAGGTTGTTGCCCGGCTTGATGTCGGCCTTCGGGCCGTTCTCAATCGGGTCGCCCTGGCGCAGGTTGTTCGGCGCGATGATGTAGCGCTTCTCGCCGTCCAGGTAGTGCAGCAGCGCGATGCGTGCGGTGCGGTTGGGGTCGTACTCGATGTGCGCGACCTTGGCCGGCACGCCGTCCTTGTCCGCCCGGCGGAAGTCGATCAGCCGGTAAGCACGCTTGTGACCGCCGCCCTTGTGCCGCGTGGTGATCTTGCCGTGCGCGTTACGGCCGCCATGGCCGTGCAGCGGGCGGATCAGCGACTTTTCCGGGGTGGAACGAGTGATCTCGGCGAAGTCCGAGACGCTCGAGCCACGACGACCCGGGGTCGTAGGCTTGTATTTGCGGATGCCCATCTCTAACGCGTCCTCAATCCCTTATGCGGCCGGGCCGCCGAAGATCTCGATGGCCTTGCTCTCGGCGGACAGCGTCACAATCGCGCGCTTGGTGTCCTTGCGCTTGCCATACCCGGTGCGGGTCCGCTTGCGCTTGCCCTGGCGGTTGATCGTGTTCACCGACACGACCTTCACACCGAAGACCTTCTCGACAGCAATCTTGATCTCGGTCTTGTTGGCATCGGGCGAGACGATGAAGGTGTACTTACCCTCTTCGAGCAGCCCGTAGCTCTTCTCCGAGATCACCGGAGCGAGCAGGATGTCGCGGTAATCGGGGATCACTTGTCACCCTCCTCTGCGACAACCTCGCTGGCGCGAGCGCTGGCCTTGACCGAGTGGCCCGAGGTCGGACCGGCGATGTAGAGCGCCAGTGCGTCCCTGGTGAACACCACGTCGTCGTTGACGAGCACGTCGTAGGTGTTCAGCTGGTCCTGCACGAGCACGTGCACGTTGTCCAGGTTGCGCAGGCTGATCCAGGTCAGCTCGTCCGCGCGAGTCACCACGACAAGCGTGCGCTTGCCGGTGCTGATGGACTCGATGATGCGGCGAGCGCCCTTGGTCGAGGGGGTGTCACCCTCGACCAGGGAGGTCAGCACGTGCAGCCTGCCGTTGCGCACCCGGTCGGAGAGGGCGCCACGAAGAGCGGCGACCTTCATCTTCTTGGGCGTCCGCTGCGAGTAGTCCCGCGGCTTCGGGCCGTGCGAGACGCCACCACCGGAGAACTGCGGCGACCGGGTCGAACCCTGACGGGCGCGGCCGGTGCCCTTCTGCCGGTACGGCTTCTTGCCACCGCCGGAGACCTCGGCACGCGTCTTGGTGCTGTGCGTGCCCTGCCGCTTGGCGGCCAGCTGCGCGATCACGACCTGGTGCATCAGCGGGATGTTCGCCTGAACGTCGAACAGCTCCGCGGGCAGCTCGATGGTGCCGTCGGTCTTGCCGTCCGGAGTACGGACGTCAACGCTCGTGGTCATCACGCACCACCCTTCGCGGCCGTCTTGACCAGCACCAGTCCACCCTTGGGGCCGGGAACGGCGCCCTTGATGAGCAGCAGGCCTGCCTCGGCCTCGATGCGGTGCACGGTCAGGTTCTGGGTGGTCACGCGAGCGCTGCCCATCCGGCCGGCCATGCGCACGCCCTTGAACACGCGACCCGGGGTGGCGCAGCCACCGATCGAGCCGGGCGAGCGGTGCTTGGCCTGAGTGCCGTGGGAAGCGCCGAGGCCAGCGAAGCCGTGCCGCTTCATGACACCCGCGTAGCCCTTGCCCTTGCTGGTGCCGACCACGTCGACCACGGCGCCGGCCTCGAACAGCTCAGCGGTGATCTCCTGGCCGACCTCGTACTCGGCGGCGTCCTGGGTGCGCACCTCGACCAGGTGGCGGCGCGGAGTCACGCCGGCCTTGCTGAAGTGGCCGCTCTCCGGCTTGTTGACCTTGCGAGGGTCAATCGCGCCGAATGCCAGCTGGACGGCCGAGTAGCCGTCATTCTCCTGAGTACGGACCTGAGTCACCACGCACGGCCCGGCCTTCACGACGGTAACCGGAACGATCCGGTTGTTCTCGTCGAAGACCTGGGTCATACCGAGCTTGGTGCCCAGAATCCCCTTGATCTGCCTGTCAGACATGGGTCTCGTTACTTCCTCGCCCCAAAAATCGAACGGTGCGTCCGGCTATTACTGGATGTTGACGTCGACGCTCGCCGGCAGGTCGATGCGCATGAGCGCGTCCACCGTCTTCGGCGTGGGGTCGAGGATGTCGATCAGACGCTTGTGGGTGCGCATCTCGAAGTGCTCCCGCGAGTCCTTGTACTTGTGCGGGGAGCGGATGACGCAGTAGACGTTTTTCTCCGTGGGCAGCGGCACCGGCCCGACCACGCGAGCGCCGGTGCGCGTCACGGTTTCCACGATCTTGCGTGCGGACGCGTCGATCGCCTCGTGGTCGTAGGCCTTGAGCCGGATGCGGATCTTTTGTCCCGCCATGGTGGCTTGCCGTTCCTCTTCTCGTACCGCTGCGGTGCTGGCCAGCTGTGCCTTGGCCCGCTCTGGGGTCTCGGCCGCGCCAGGCGCCGCCTCTGTTGAGATGTCACGGTTCCCGGTCCACGCGGTCGGGCGTGTCGCGCCGCGAGGCACAGACCGGTCCCACTGACTTGAACCTGTGGGATGGGCCCTGGAGGGCCCGGGTCCTACTGTCCTGGCTACGTACGCAAAGCAGCTAAGCCTCACGAACGCGGGACTACTCGTGGTGGGGCGGCCAGACGATTTACCCTTGCCTGGCCGCCCCAACGAGCAACCCGTACAGAATGCCACACCGAGGTATGGCGATCCAAATCGGGGCCGTGACGGGGAGAGGCAGCTCACGCCACCTCTCCCCCGGACATCACTTGATGATCTTGGTAACCTGGCCGGCGCCGACGGTCCGGCCACCCTCGCGGATGGCGAAGCGCAGGCCCTCCTCCATGGCGATCGGCTGGATCAGCGCGACCGTCATGGAGGTGTTGTCGCCCGGC
The DNA here is from genome assembly GCF_052078295.1 of Crossiella sp. CA198. Classification (NCBI taxonomy): domain Bacteria; kingdom Bacillati; phylum Actinomycetota; class Actinomycetes; order Pseudonocardiales; family Pseudonocardiaceae; genus Crossiella; species Crossiella sp. CA198. Next base: position 18,651 of record NZ_JBQJIM010000017.1, on the reverse strand, counting down.
ATGACCATCTCGGTGCCCTCGGGGAGGGTCACCACGCCGGTCACGTCCGTGGTCCGGAAGTAGAACTGCGGACGGTAGTTGTTGAAGAACGGCGTGTGCCGGCCACCCTCGTCCTTGGACAGGATGTAGGAGGTCGCCTCGAACTCGGTGTGCGGGGTGACCGAACCCGGCTTGCAGATGACCTGGCCGCGCTCGACGTCCTCGCGCTTGATGCCACGGACGAGCAGACCGACGTTGTCACCGGCCTGGCCCTGGTCCAGCAGCTTGCGGAACATCTCGACACCGGTGACGGTGGTCTTCGCCGACTTCTCCTTGATGCCGACGATCTCCACCTCCTCGTTGACGTTGACGACGCCACGCTCAACACGACCGGTCACCACGGTGCCGCGGCCGGTGATGGTGAAGACGTCCTCGACGGGCATGAGGAACGGCTTGTCGATCTCGCGCTCCGGCTGCGGGATGGACTCGTCCACCGCGTCCATGAGCCCGATGAGCTTCTCGCCCCACTCCTTGTCGCCCTCCAGCGCCTTCAGCGCGGAGACGCGGACCACGGGGAGGTCGTCGCCCGGGAACTCGTACTCGGAGAGCAGCTCGCGCACCTCGAGCTCAACGAGCTCCAGGATCTCCTCGTCGTCCACCATGTCGGCCTTGTTCAGGGCGACCACGATGTACGGCACACCGACCTGGCGGGCCAGCAGCACGTGCTCCTTGGTCTGCGGCATCGGGCCGTCAGTCGCGGCCACCACCAGGATCGCGCCGTCCATCTGCGCGGCACCGGTGATCATGTTCTTGATGTAGTCCGCGTGACCCGGGCAGTCCACGTGCGCGTAGTGGCGCTTCTCGGTCTGGTACTCGATGTGCGCGATCGAGATGGTGATACCGCGCTGCTTCTCCTCCGGCGCCTTGTCGATCTGGTCGAACGGCGTGAAGGGGTTCAGGTCCGGGTACTTGTCGTGCAGAACCTTCGAGATGGCCGCGGTCAGCGTGGTCTTCCCGTGGTCAATGTGACCGATGGTTCCGATGTTGACGTGCGGCTTCGTCCGCTCGAACTTCGCCTTCGCCACTGGATTGTCCTCCTGGACTTCTTGTCTTGCCGCCGTGCCAACTGATCGTGGTCGGTCCGGCGATATCAGGGCCGGAGTGCGGACCCTGGGGAAGGCTCCCCGTTTTTGGCCCGCACGGGACGTGCGGTTCCGGCTGGAGCCCGCCCGGCCTCATCTCGAGGCCGGGCCGGCTCCCGGGGTCATTCCCCCGTCGCCTTCGCGATGATCTCCTTCGCCACGTTCTGCGGAACCTCGGCGTAGGAGTCGAACTGCATCGAGTAGTTGGCGCGACCCTGCGTCTTGGAACGCAGGTCGCTCACGTACCCGAACATCTCCGACAGCGGCACCAGCGCGTTGACCACGCGGACACCACTGCGCTCGCCCATGGACTGGATCTGCCCACGGCGGGAGTTCAGGTCGCCGATGACCTCACCCATGTAGTCCTCAGGGGTGGTCACCTCGACCGCCATGACCGGCTCAAGCAGCGCGGGGCTGGCCTGACGGGCAGCCTCCTTCAGCGCGATGGAGCCCGCCACCTTGAACGCCATTTCCGAGGAGTCGACCTCGTGGTAGGCGCCGTCCGTCAGGGTCACCTTCACACCGACGAGCGGGTAGCCCGCGAGCACGCCGTACTGCATGGCGTCCTGCGCGCCCTGGTCCACCGACGGGATGTACTCCCGAGGGATGCGACCACCGGTGACCTTGTTGTCGAACTCGTACATCGCGCCCTCGGAGGTGTCCAGGGGTTCGATGTTGATGATGACCTTGGCGAACTGGCCAGAGCCACCGGTCTGCTTCTTGTGCGTGTACGAGTACTTCTCCACCTTGCGGCGGATGGTCTCGCGGTAGGCGACCTGCGGCTTGCCGACGTTCGCCTCGACCTTGAAGTCGCTCTTCATCCGGTTGACCAGCACCTCGAGGTGCAGCTCACCCATGCCGGAGATGGTCGTCTGACCGGTCTCCTCGTCGAGCTTGACCTGGAAGGTCGGGTCTTCCTCGGCGAGCTTCTGGATCGCGATGCCCAGCTTTTCCTGGTCAGCCTTGGTCTTCGGCTCGATGGCGACCTTGATGACCGGGTCCGGGAAGGTCATCGACTCAAGGACGATCGGCTTCTGCGGGTCGGCCAGCGTGTCGCCGGTGGTGGTCTCCTTGAGACCGGTCACGGCGTAGATGTGGCCAACCGCGGCGTCGTCGACCGGGTTTTCCTTGTTCGCGTGCATCTGGAAGAGCTTGCCCAGACGCTCCTTGCGGTCCTTGGTCGCGTTGATGAGCTGCGCGCCCGCTGCGACCTTGCCCGAGTACACCCGGATGTAGGTCAGCTTGCCGAAGAACGGGTGCGTCATGATCTTGAACGCGAGTGCCGCGAACGGCTCGGAGGCGTCCGCGTTGCGGACCGCCTCTGTGACGCCGTCCTGCAGCGTGCCCTTGACCGACGGCACGTCGAGCGGGGTCGGCAGGTAGTCCACCACCGCGTCCAGCATCGGCTGCACGCCCTTGTTCTTGAAGGCGGAGCCACACAGGACCGGGTAGGCCTGGCTGTTGATGGTGATGTGCCGGATGCCGGCCTTGAGCTCCTCCACGGTGAACTCGCCACCGTCGAGGTACTTCTCCATCAACGCGTCATCGGTCTCGGCGACGGCCTCGACCAGCGCGAGGCGGTACTCCGCGGCGCGCTCGACCAGGTCGGCCGGGATCTCCTCGACCGCGTAGTCCTCACCCTTCTTGGTGTCGCCACGCCAGGTGAGGGCCTTCATCTGAACGAGGTCGACGACACCCTCGAACTCGCTCTCGGAGCCGATCGGCAGCTGGATGACCAGCGGCTTGGCGCCGAGACGCTCGATGATGGTCTTGACGGTGAAGTAGAAGTCCGCACCGAGCTTGTCCATCTTGTTGACGAAGCAGACACGGGGCACGTCGTACTTGTCGGCCTGGCGCCACACAGTCTCGGACTGGGGCTCGACGCCTTCCTTGCCGTCGAAGACCGCGACGGCGCCGTCCAGGACGCGCAGCGACCGCTCCACCTCGACGGTGAAGTCGACGTGACCCGGCGTGTCGATGATGTTGATCTGGTGGTCGTTCCAGAAGCAGGTGGTCGCGGCGGAGGTGATCGTGATGCCGCGCTTCTGCTCCTCCTCCATCCAGTCCATCGTCGCCGCACCGTCGTGCACTTCACCGATCTTGTAGTTCTCACCGGTGTAGTACAGGACGCGCTCGGTCGTGGTGGTCTTGCCCGCGTCGATGTGGGCCATGATCCCGATGTTGCGGACCTTGGCCAGGTCAGTCAGCACGTCGCGTGCCACGGGTCTTCCTCGTTTCCTGATTGCGTGAGGCGCGCGTTGTCAAGCGCGGGAAGGCGGATGGCGCCGAGTAGGCCCCATCCGCCACGTCATCACCAGCGGTAGTGCGCGAAGGCCTTGTTGGACTCGGCCATCTTGTGCGTGTCCTCGCGGCGCTTGACGCTCGCCCCGAGACCGTTGCTGGCGTCGAGCAGCTCGTTCATCAGGCGCTCGACCATGGTCTTCTCGCGGCGCTGGCGGGAGAAGCTCACCAGCCAGCGGAGCGCGAGAGTGGTGCTCCGGCCGGGCTTGACCTCGATCGGAACCTGGTAGGTGGCGCCACCCACCCGACGGCTCTTGACCTCGATCGTCGGCTTCACGTTGTCGAGCGCGCGCTTGAGCGTGACAACCGGGTCGGCGCTGTTCTTCTCGCGGGCGCCCTCGAGCGCCTTGTACACGATCTTCTCCGCGACCGACCGCTTGCCGTCGACAAGCACCTTGTTGATCAGCTGGGTGACCAGGGGGGAGCTGTAGACCGGGTCGGAGATCAGCGGCCGCTTGGGGGCAGGACCCTTGCGAGGCATTAGCTCTTCTCCTTCTTCGCGCCGTACCGGCTGCGAGCCTGCTTACGGTTCTTCACGCCCTGCGTGTCGAGCGAACCGCGCACGATCTTGTAGCGAACGCCGGGGAGGTCCTTCACACGACCGCCGCGCACGAGCACCATCGAGTGCTCCTGCAGGTTGTGGCCCTCACCGGGGATGTACGCCGTGACCTCGATCTGGCTGGACAGCTTGACGCGAGCGACCTTGCGCAGCGCCGAGTTCGGCTTCTTCGGGGTAGTGGTGTAGACGCGGGTGCACACACCGCGCCGCTGCGGGCTCCCCTTGAGCGCCGCGGTCTTGGTCTTCGTGACCTTGTCCTGCCGGCCCTTGCGGACCAGTTGCTGGATCGTGGGCATGGACCGTCTTTCTCTGTTCGCCTCTGATGTGTCCGGGGTTCTGCGGGGCTCCTCCGTAACCCGAGGTCGGGCGTGTCGCCCGATACCGCGCCCCATTTCCACCTGAGACGTCCCACTGGGATTGGGAGGATTCCGCGCGTGTCACCTGGAAGTCAGCCCGGCTGCGACACACGGGCTGCGCCTCTCAGGCACGCGGAGCGGCCCGACGCAAGTCGGGCACGAGTAGCAAAGATACCTGGCGTCCACCGGGAGGGTCAAAACGGGGGCCGCCCCGGCTGTGGATACTCCCCGCGCAGGTGGTGACGGGTGTGGATGGGATGGATCAGCGCACACCGTAACCGGCTTCACGGTAGCTTCCCTGTGACCACGCGGCCCACCCGCGCCAGGCCCGACCCCGGGAGCACCCGCATGTTCGACTTCGACGCCGAGAACGCCGAGCTGGAGTCGCGTAACGCCCAGCTGCGCGATCGCGTCGACGACATGATGCGTGACCTGCGGGAGAAGACCGACAACCTGCGTGAGGCGCAGGCCAGGATGGCCGCTGTGGTGGGCGAGGCCAGCTCACCCGATGGTGTGGTGACCGCCACGGTCGGGGCCAACGGCGTGCTGAACAAACTGACCCTCTCCGCGCGGGCGTTCGAGCGGGTCACCCCGGAGAGCCTGGCCCGGACCATCACCGGCGTGGTGCGCGAGGCCGCGGCCAGGGCGCAGGAGCAGATCCAGGAGGAGCTGGCCCCGCTGGCCACCGAGGACGAGCCCATGATCGACCTGCCGGACCTGCTGCCCGGCGCCCCCTCGCTGGCCGACCTGCTCCGGATCCCGCCGGTGGGAGAAGTGACGGAGAACACGAAACCGGCGCACCGCAGGCCGGAGTCCGAGGAGGACGAGGAGGGCTACGGCTCGGTGTTCCGGAAGGACGGTTGGTGATGTCGGGCAAGACGAGGCAGAACGCCGACGGCATCCGTGCCGGGGCGGGCAGGCTCGGCCGGGTCGGCGACGACCTGGCCAAGGCGGCCACCGCGCTGCAGTCCTCGCTCACCGGTGAAGGACCGTGCTGGGGCAACGACGAGTCCGGCCAGGCCTTCAGCAAGGACTACGTGCCCGCCGCGGACGCGGTGAGCAAGGGCATCGCCGATGTCGCCCAGGGCCTGATCAACGTGGCCAAGGGGCTCACCGACCAGGCGACCACCATGGAGCAGGCCGACACCGGCAACGCGGCCGAGCTGAAGGCAAGCGGCAGTTGAGCAGGGGCGCGCGCCGCTAGCGGCGGGATGGGGAGCACAGGCTCGTGGGAATCGAACTGCCCGGCTGGTTGCAGTGGCTGGCGCCGATCGTGGTGGGGTCGGAGTGGCCGGAGGGTGACGAGACCGCGCTGATGCGGCTCAGCCAGAGCTGGGAGAAGGCGTCGGGGGACGTCGAGACCGCGCTGCGCAACGCCGAGAACGCCGTCCGTGAGGCCCGCGCGAACATGGAGGGCGAGGCCGCCCAGAAGTTCGACGAGTTCTGGAAGAAGATCGCCCAGGGCGGCGAGGGCGCCCTGCCCAAGTTGCAGGAGCTGACCAAGACGCTCAGCTCGGCCTGCAAGAACTGCGCGTTGCAAGTCGAGTACGCGAAGTTGTCGATCATCGCGGCGCTGATCCTGCTGGCCGCGCAGATCGCGGCGATGATCGCGGCCGCCTTCGTCAGCTTCGGCGCGAGCACCGCGGGCATCCCGGTCGCCCAGATGGCCACCAGGGTGGTCGTGCAGGGCATCTTCCGCAGGCTGATCCAGACCATCATGCAGCGCTTCGGCACCAACCTGCTGCGCAGGCTGGTGATCAACGTGGGTGTCGAGGTGGCCGCGGGTGTGGCCATCGACGCCGGTGTGCAGCTGATCCAGATGGCCAAGGGCAGCCGGGACTCCTGGGACACCAGCCTGACCATGGACGCGGCCAAGTCCGGCGCCATCTCCGGCCTGGTCGGCGGCGCGGTCAGCGGCGGCATGGGCAAGGCCTTCGGTGACGGCATCGGCGACGGCATCGGCAAGACCATGGGCAAGAACGCCCTGGAGGAGGGCGTCACCGGGGCGGTCTCGGCCGCCGCCGAGGGCGTCATGAGCGGCAACTTCAACCTCAAGGACGTCGCACTCGGCGGCACCTCGGGCGCGGCCTCCGGCGCGGTCGGCGGCGCCAAGGAGAACTTCGACGCCCGCAGCATGGCCAACCTGGCCTCGCTGGACACCAACCTGGGCAACGTCGGCGGCACCGGCGATGGCGGCGGCCGCTCGGCGCCGCCCGCCGCGCCACCGGTCCCGGACCTGTCGAGTGGTTCTTCTCACTCTGGCGGCTCCACCGATTCCGGCAGCGCGCACACCGGCGGCCCAGGCGGCTCGGGCAGCACCGGCGGTCCGGGTGGCTCCGGTGGCGGTTCGGGCGGCTCGCACAGCGGCGGTTCGGGCAGTGGCGGGTCGGGCAGTGGCGGGTCGGGCGGCGGTTCCGGCGACGGACCGGCGCCCCGCGGCAACCAGGACAGCACCGCGACCTCCGGCGTCGCCCCGCCAGAGGCCCCGCCGGTGCGGCCGCAGGCCGATGGCGGTCCGCAGGGCCAGCCTCAGCAGGGACCGGCACAGCAGCAACAGCAACAGCAGTTCGGCCCGTCCGGCCAGCAGCAACAGGGCGCCCCGCCGCCCGGCGGACAGCCACCGGCAGGCGGTGGCGGCGCGCCCGCACCGCGCGCGCCGATGGGTGGCGCGCCGCCGATGGGTGGCGGTGGCGGCCCGGCCGGCGGTGGGCCGAGCCACAGCCCGGCGGGCGGTTCGGCGCCGGCCGGCGCCGGGCCCGCGCACACCCCAGGCGGCAGCTCCACGCCGAACACGGGTGGGCCGACGCCCGGCAGCAGCTCGCCGACCAGCCCCACTCCCAGCAGCCCCGCGCCGGGCGGCCCCACCCCCGGCAGCCCCGCTCCGGGCGGGCCCACGCCGGGCGGCACCGGTCCGGCGCACGGCCCCGCGGGCGGTCCGCCGCCCGCCACTCCCGGCGGCCACCCCGGCACGCCGCCCGGACAGCAGCCGCACGGCGGCCAGCCCGCCGGTCAGCACCAGCAGACACCGGGACAGCAGCCGGGCGGCGGACAGCCGCGCGCCGGGTTCGGCCCTGGTTTCGGGCCCGGCTTCGGCCCCGGCGCCGGTGGCCCGCTGCCGGGCGGTGGTCCCGTGCCGCACCACGGCTCGCCGCCGCCCGCGCCGATGCCGCACCACCAGCAGGCGCCCCCGCCGCCGATGCCGATGCGCGCGGACGGCTCCCCCGCGATGACCCCGGACGTGGCGCTGGTGTCCACGCCCACGCCGGTGGACACCTCCGGCGGTCAGCAGCAGCCGGGGCACCGGCCGGCCGGTCCGCCGCAGCACGGTCCGGTCACCCAGCCCGAGGCGCCGCCCGCGCGGCCGGCCCCGGCCGCGGCCGCACCGCCGCCCGCGCCGCGTCAGCCGGCGCCACTGCCTGAGCACCTGGCCGGGCTGGAGCCCAACATCCGGCGCTCGGACGCGGGCATCGTGCTGGACACCTTCGACCACAAGTTCCCCGCGCAGTCCAGCGCGGGCATGCGGGTCGCGCCCGACCCCGGCCGGTTCACCGTGGACATGCACGGCGCGGCCGACCGGGTGCGGGTCGGCGAGGCGCGCCTCTCCGCCAAGGACCTGGCCGACATCATCCGGGCCAACCCGGACTGGGACGGCGAGCAGCCGATCCGGCTGATCTCCTGCCAGACCGGCCGCAACGACGACGGCTTCGCCGCCCAGCTCGCCCAGGAACTCGGCGTGGACGTGCTCGCGCCGACCAAGGACGCCTGGATCGACGCCGACGGCAACGTCTTCGCCAGCAGCGCCCACCTGGACGGCCGCGGCCAGGACTTCCGGCCGGGCTGGCCGCCCAACGGCGAGTGGGCCACCTTCCGCCCGGACGGCACCAGCACCGCGCACAACCAGTCCCACCCGCCCGGCCACACCCCGACCTGGGGCAGCGATCTGCCCGAGCGCGGACCGCGCGATGTGTGGCGGCGCGGCGAGCACGAGCCGCCGGACTCCTCCATGGATCCGCGGCGATTCCAGCCGCCGCAACCACATTCGGCCGCCCCGCCCGGCACACCGCCCGCGACCCCGGCCCCGCCTGTGCACAGTGGACAATCCGAGTCGCGGCCGCCGCGCACGGGCGAATCGCAGCGTCCGGTGCCGGCCGCCACGCCGCAGCAGCGGGTGCACTCGACAGTGGACCCGCCATCCGCTCGCGATCTGTCCACTTCGGACAGTTCCGCCGAGCAGACCGGCCCGCTGCCAACGGAATCCGGTCCAACTTCCCGGGACACCGAGTCCACTGTGGACTTCCCGCGGGATCCGGACTACCTCGGCAACCCGGACCAGCGGGCGACCGAGGCCGATCTCGCGCACCTGCGGAACTCGCCCTACGGCCAGTCGGGCGCCTTCGCCGAGGACCTCGCGACGCTGGAGGATGTGCTCCGCAACCGGCCCGAGGTCGCGGCGGCGCTGGCGGGTGTGCCGAGGGAGCACCTGGCCGCGCTGGTCGGCTACGCGATGTCGCAGTCCGCGGACATCAACACCGCCCTGCGCACCAGCGATCCGGCCGGGCTCGCCGAGCGGGACGGGCAGATCCGCCTGATCGCCTCGGTGCTCAACGAGTTCCCCCGGCACGAGGGCACGGTCAACCGGGCGATCTACCTGCCGGACGCCGTCGACCTCGATGCCGCGCTGGACCGCTACACCCCCGGTGAGACGGTCACCGAACGCAGCTTCACCTCCTCCGCCGCGGTAGAGGGGCGCAAGCTCAAGGGCAACCTGAAGTTCGTCATCGAGTCGGTGTCCGGCCGGGACATCTCCTCGATCGCGCCGCGCAACGAGTCCGAGGTGCTGTTCCCGCCGGGGACCAGCTTCGAGATCACCGGCAGGCACCAGGACGCCAGCGGCACCTGGGTGATCGAGATGCGCGAGGTGCCGACACCGCGCCTGCCCGACGGCAACCTCGCCGACCCGCCGCTGAGCACGACCGAGCGGCCTGCCCGCGCGCTCAGCACCGACCTGGGCGGCGGCGACCCGGTACCGGCGCCGGTGTCCCGGCTGGACGCCATGTCCAGGCTGGACAACCCGCCACCGCCGCCAGCCCCGCCAGTGCGTCAGGACCCGCCGCCACCACCGCAGGCCCCGCCCGCGCAGGGTCTGCCGGACCGCGACCGCGGGCCCGACCAGCAGCAGGTGGACCCGAACGCGGCGACCCCGCCGCGCGGCCTGCCCCGGCAGGGCGAGCCGGGCCCGGTCCACCCGCCCGAAACTCCGGCCCGGCCAGTGGACCCGAACGCGCCCACGCCACCGCAGGGCCTGCCCCGGCAGCAGCCGGGCGGGTTCGCGCCGGTGCGCGGTCCGCAGGACCTGCCGCCCGGACCTGGCGGCAGGCCACTGCCGGATCCGGCGCTGGGCCAGCACCGGCCACTGCCGGATGCGGGTCCTGGTCGGCCGCAGTTCGATCCGGCCACTGGTCAGCCGAACCGGTCGGGGCAGTTCCCGCCGCCCGGCCGAGGGCCGGATCCGGCCGCGGGCACCCAGCCCGGCAGGCCGCCGCTGGACGTGCCGCCCGGCCGGGTTCCGCCGGACCCGAACCAGTTCCCGCCGCAGGGCAGGCCCCCGTTCGATCCGGGGCAGCAGTTCGATCCGTCCCGCGGCCGCACCCAGCCGAACCTGCCCGCCGCCGACTTCCAGGGCAGGCCGCCCCGGGTGGAACCGCCGCCGGGCGGTGGCCGTCCGCCGCAGTTCGGCCAGGGCCAGCCACCGATGGGCGCGCCGGTGCGCCGCCCGACCGGGCCGATGCCGCCACCACCGCCGCGGGGCTTCCCGCCGGGTGGACCGAACCCGATGGGCGGCCGTCCCAGCGGCCCGAACCCGATGCCGCCGCCCGGTGGCCGGCCGATGCGGCCCGCCCCCGGACCGCGCTGGAACGGGCCGCCGCCCGGCGCCCCGCTGCGCCCGGCGCCCGCGCCGGAGCCCGCCACCCCGAGGGACCCGCGGACCACCTGGGGTCAGACCGACGGCGTGCGCTTCGGTCCGACCGGTTCGGCCTTCCCCGAGGCGCAGACCCGGCCCGAACAGGCCAGGCCGGTCGAGTCCACCGCGGACTTCCGCAGGCGGATGGACGACCTGGAACTGCGCTACGACAACGGCGAGGTGCTCGCCACCAGTGAGCAGGTCGAACTCAACCGGCACCGCGCGGAGATGGAACAGCTCAAGGCCGAGCGCATGCGGGCCAACGAGCAGCGCAGGCTGGGCGTCTCGCCGATGCCCGATCCCGGACGTGGCCGCCCGCTGGGCGACCGGCTCGGGCTCGACGACAACGACCCGCGGTCGGGGCTGCGGCCGGGCGACCTCAGCCGGATGTACGCCACCCCGGCGGGCATGTCGGTCTTCCCGGACGCCGAGGGCGCGCACCGGGCCAGTGCCGCGCGGGTGCGGCCGGATCCGCACAGCTTCACCGTCGACCTGCACGGCTCGCCGAACGGGGTGATGTTCGGCGGCCACAACGGCGGCCGGGTCGACCCGCACACGCTGGCCTCGGTTATCCGGGCCAACCCGGACTGGGCGGCCAACCCGCGGCCGGTCCGGCTGCTGGCCTGCCAGACCGATCCGCACTTCGCCGCGCAACTGGCCGCCGCACTCGGCCAGCCGGTGACCGCCAGCCGGTCCGACGTGTGGGTGGACAACAGCGGCAACGTCTTCGCCAGCAACACCACGGTCGACAACGGCATCCGCCGCCCAGGCTGGCCGCCCAACGGCGAGTGGGTCACGATCAACCCGGACGGCTCGCTCGGCAGGGTGCACGGGCCCTACCCGCCCGGCCCCGCGCCCACCTGGGGACCGCACCAGCCGGACTTCGCGCCGGAAGCGCACCAGCGTGGTGCGGAGGGTCCGCCGACCGAGGACAGCCCGGTGCCGCCGGACAGCCCGGCCGATCCGGGCGGGACCGCCGACGATCCGGCGGTGCCCGGTCAGCAGGTCACCTTCGACGACGGGACGCCGTACCAGACCCAGTTCGCGGACAACCAGCTCGACGCCTCGACCGGGTTCCCGGCCAACCTGGACCAGATCCTGGCCAACGCGGGGGTCTCCCGGGCGGACTTCGACCGGATGCGCGCGCAGTCCATCGAGGACTTCGTGGGCAACGACGCCGACATCCAGGCGATGACCCGGATCCGCGAGCAGGTGCAGGCCCAGCCGGGCGAGATGCTGCAGCGGGCGCTGACCGCGGAGGCGGCGGCGAACCTGCTCGGCAACTCCTGGGTGCCGGGACCGCCGTTCACCGACGACGGCGGCCGGTTCGGCAGGCCGGACCAGACCAGGGGCTTCACCGCGCGGTACGCCGACGTGGCACACCTGCAGACGCCGGGCCAGGTCATCGAGGGCCTGCGGCTGGACTACACCGACAACGGCTATATCGACCGCAACGGCAGGCCGCCGTACGACTTCGGCGACGAGTTCGTGGCCACGCTGCGCTTCCCGTTCGATCCTGGCTCGGTCAACCTCGGCCCGAACCACACCGGCGCGGTGACCCCGGACCAGGCGATGCCGATCGCCTACGGCAACCACGACGCGAGTGACCCCTTCCCGATGGGCGGCAACGGTCGCAGCAACCCGGCCCCGTTCGCCGGGCACGGGTTCACCGCGAGCCGGGACAACCCGGTCCCGGAGTTCGAGCTGAACCCGCACCGGTTCGACCAGGCCGAGATCTGGCTGACCGACCGCGCGGGCAACTCGGTGCTGCTGGGGGCCTACGACCCGAACCTGGACAACGGGCCGGGCAATCCGCCGGGCGGCTGGCGGCTGACCGACGACGGCCAGACCTACACGGGCGACCAGCAGCAGCGCGCCGCCGATCACGCGGCGGCCAAAGCCGCGGCCGCGGCGGCCGCCAAGCCGGACAGCGCCGACGGCGACGGGCCGGACACCGACCCGCCTGCGGCCGCGCCGCCGGCCGGACCGCCGCCGAGCGATCCGCCGCCACCGGCGCCCGCGACCACCAGCGGTGAGTGGACCGAGCCTGGTGAGACGGTCCCGGTCGACGTCGTCCCGGACCAGGGCGAGGACGCGGCCGGGCCCAAGGACGAATCCCGCACCCTCGACCTCACCCCACCGGCCGAGGACTCCCCCGAGGACGCGGCCACGCCGCCGGCCGAGGGCCTGCCCGGCGCGGGCGCGGAGTTCCGGATGGACCCGGCCGAGGAGGGGCTCAGCGAGGCCGAGCGGGAACTCCGGTCCCGGCAGGCCATCGGGTACGAGGAGTTCGGCGACACGAACCACGTGAACCCGGCCTTCGAGGTCTACTTCGACAACGACACCTCGGCGATGTACAAGCCGTCCGACGGTGTCCCCGAGGGGCTCCGGGAGGGCATCCCGCACACCGAGCTGGCCGAACGGGAGGTGGCCGCCTCCCGGGTGGACGAGCTGCTCGGGTTCGGGCTGGTGCCGACCACCACGATGGTGACCGGTCCGCTCGGCGACGGCTCGCTCCAGGACTTCGTGGACGCCTTGCCCGGCCGGGCGGCCGGGGACTACCCCCTGGTCCAGCGGGAGCGGCTGGCGCTGCTCGACTACATCGCGGGCAACACCGACCGGCACCGCGGCAACTACCTGACCGACCGCGACGGCAACCTGGTCGCGATCGACAACAGATACTCCTTCCCGGAGTCCCCCGATCCCGACTACGGCATCCGCTCCGACTTCACCGCGGCCCTGTTCCAGCAGCCGCTGAGCCCGGAGGTGCTGACCCAGGTGCGGGCGATCGAACCGGACGCGTTGCGGGCGGTGCTGCGCCGGATGGGCCTGAGCGAGGACAGCGTCGAGGGCGCGGCGGGCAGGCTGGTCGAGGTCCAGGCGCACGGCATGATCAACGGCGAGGCGTGGCCGGGGCGGTTGCAGAACGCCGGGCTGCTGACTGTGCGGGGGTCGAGGCAGTGAGCGGGAACAGGACGCCGAGCCGGATTGCACTGCACATGCGGGTGCCCCGCGGCTGGGCGCGGGTCGCCGAGTACCGACTGCTGACCGACGGCTCGGTCGCGCTGCTGAACCAGCCGAGCCTGAGCTACTACCGCTTCACCGACGAGAGCGACACGCCGGAAGCCTCCGCGCCCTGACCGGGGGAACACGCTGAGGTGGTCCAAGCACGGAGGAGGTGACATGGGCCAGCACACCGCGACACCAGTCCTGCCCGTGGTCATCGACACCGACGCGGGCGGCGACCCGGACGACGCGCTGGCGCTGGTGGCCGCGGCAGGCCTGCCCGAGCTGGCGCTGGTGCTCACCGGCGACGAGCTGCCCGGCGGCTACCGGGCCCGGTTCGTCCGGCTGCTGCTGGACCTGCTCGGCCGTCCCGAGGTGCCGGTGGTGGCCGGTCGCGATCTCGGCAACACCCGGCTGAACTGCGTGCGCGAGCTGGTGCCCGGCACCGTCCCCGCGCAGTCCGGCGAGCTGCTCGCCGCGGTCGAGGCGGTCTGCGCGGGCCCGGTGCGCTGGGTGGGCCTCGGCCCGATGTCCAACCTCGCCGACGTGCTCACCGCCCGCCCTGAACTCGCCGAACGGATCCGGCTGACCCAGATGGGCGGCGCGCTGCACTACCGCGATCCGAGCCGGGCCGAGCACAATATCCGGGTGGATCCGGCCGCCGCGCACACCGTGCTGGCCAGGGCGCACCGGCCGCGGCTGGTGCTCTCGGACACCACGTTCACCCCCGAGCTGGAGATCAGGGTCGCCTCGGCCACCCACCGGCGGCTGGCCGATCCGGCCGCGCCTGCCTGGGCCGGGCTGCTCGCCGCGCACCTGGCGCAGTGGTTCACCGACTTCCACCCCGGCACCATCCAGCACGACGCGCTCACCCTGTCCGCGGCGCTGGAACTGCCCTTCGTCGGCTTCACCGCCGAGCGGGTGGCGCTGGACGAACTCGGCCGGATGAGCCGGTCCGCACCGGGCACGCCGGTCGAGCTGAGCGGCCCCGCCGACCACCGCGCCTTCCTGGCCTGGCTGGACCGGTTGCTGGACCCGGCGAGTAGGGCGGAGGTGGCCTGAGCGTGCTGCACACCATCGAGATCGCCGCCTTCCGGGCGGACACCGTCTTCCTGGACGCCGGGACCACCCAGGCCAGGGCGGAGTACCAGCGCGGGCAGGACGAGGACGCCCTGGTCCGCGTGCACGGCCCGTGGGGAATCGGCGAGGCGCGGGCGCACGATGTGTACGAGGCGCTGCTGCGGGTGCGCCGGGAGCTGGAGGAGCTGGGCTGGTTCCTCGCGGTGAACGGGGCCCGGCGGGACGTGGTCTGCCTCGGGCAGACCCGCAACTGGTCCGGCGGCACCGAGGTGCACCGGCCGGACACCGAGACGACGACCACGCTCGCCCTGTTCGGCCCGGCCGATCCGGCGCTGGTCGGTACGGTGGCCGAGCAGGAGGAGCTGACCAGGGAACACAGCCCGGCAGCCGATGAGCCACCGGAGATCACCGAGGAGATGCGTGCGGTCGCCAGGCACCAGCCGAACAGCTGGATGTACTCGATCGACGCGGAGTTCGACCCCAGCGGTGTGGTGCCGCCGTGGGGCGTGCGCGGTGGCTACCGGGTGGACGAGCACGGGCACTTCGGCGAGTACGTGCCCAACCCCGGCTACCGGCCGGGCCCGCAGGCGCTGGGCTGGCCGCGGCCGACCAACCAGCTCGAACGCGATCTGGAGCTGGCGTTGAGCGGCTACGGGCCGAGGGAGACCGCGTTGCGCACCCTGCTCGACTGGGAACTGACCATGGCCGAGTACCCGGACCACCCCGGTGAGCTGTTCCTGTCCGAGGAGGACGGTGGGTCGGTGCTGGACGCGTGCACCTCGCCGGAGCGGCGGCCCGAGACGTGGACGAGCTGCCAGGCGGCCCAGGGCAAGGCGCTGCTCGGCTTCGGCGGAGTGCGGCTCCGCCTCAACGCGGGGGTGACCGGCGCGCTGTCGGCCACCATCCCGCTGCAGGACCTGATCGACTTCGCCGCAGGCGAGCAGCCCGTTCCAGGGGAGAACTGAGCACATGATCATCAA
The DNA here is from genome assembly GCF_052078295.1 of Crossiella sp. CA198. Classification (NCBI taxonomy): domain Bacteria; kingdom Bacillati; phylum Actinomycetota; class Actinomycetes; order Pseudonocardiales; family Pseudonocardiaceae; genus Crossiella; species Crossiella sp. CA198. The sequence continues at coordinate 3,286 of NZ_JBQJIM010000017.1, read as the reverse complement.
TCAGCACCCGCACAACGGCGCCTGGGCGTACTGGCAGGACCAGCTCTTCCAGTACCGGTCCCAGCCCGGCAAGCCCGCCTACCTGGTGGCGCCGCCCGGGGTGGTCCCGACCGGTGACTTCGAGCAGTCCGGCGAGACCTTCCTCAAGCAGACCGGCCCCGGCGAGGCCGAGTCGATCTTCACCAGCCAGGCCTACGGCTTCGTCGGCGACGAGCCGTACGAGGTGAGCTACGACGTCGAGGGGCTGGCCCCCGGCCTGGTCAGGGTGGTCTGGCCGCAGCAGGGCGGGCTCACCCAGGAGCAGGTGGCCCAGCGCGGCCTGCAGACCTACGACCGGCTCACCTTCGGCGGGGAGAAGCCGCTGGCCGAGGTCAGCAAGGTGATCCAGGTCCGCGGCACCCAGGTGCGCTCCCGGCCCGGCCTGGACGGGTTCCCGGCCCCGGCCGACGCGGGCCCGGCCAGCCCGGCCGAACCGGACTTCGCCGCGGTCCTGGGCGGCCTGGCCGCCGCAGCACTGGGCGGCCTCGCCGCCGCGGTGACCGCGACCGCGCCCGAGGGCTGGCAGGGCGCCGGGATCCTCGCCCGCGCCCTCGGCGGCAGGCTTGAGCTGACCACGGTGCTCACCCTGGCCGACGGCCAGGAGTACTACTGGGCGCCGCCGCCGCAGGTCGGCCAGTGGGTGCACCGGCTGCGCCTGGCCACCTACCGGCCGGAGACCGGCGCCTGGTTCACCGCCGACTTCAGGCTGGTGCCCGGCGGCGAGCCCACCATCGAGTTCGACTTCCAGACCGCGCCGGACTGGGCACTGGACTTCGCCGCAGGCGAGGCCGCGCTGACCGAACTGGCCATCCTGCCCCGCCCGGCCGCGGCCACCCCGGCCTGGTTGTTCCAGCAGGCATGGCAGGCATACCAGGACCTGCTCCACCACGACCGGATCCGCACCCAGCAGGCCGTGCAGAAGGGCGAGAACGCCAAGCCGGCGCCGCAGCCCGAGCTGGCGCTGGCCCGGTTGTTCGACAAGGTCGCCGAGGGCGAGCCGCCGGTGGCCTACCGCACCCGGCTCAGCCACACCGAATGGCTCGCGGTGCAGACCTACCTGCAGGCCGCGCCGGTGGTGCTGTCCTCCCGCGGTTACGCGCCCGACCTGCTGCACCCCGAGCAGGAAAGCCTGGTGCCGATGGCCTACCACACCGACGGGGTGTGGGTCTGGAGCGCGGCGCTGGCCTACTACCTGCGCGAACACGATGTGGTGCCGCCGCTGGAACTGCTCGACCACCTCCGCGGCCAGGGCTACCGGCCGCCGGTCGCCCTGCCCAAGCGGGTGCTCCAGCGGGCCACCTCCCTGGTGATGGACATGCCAGAGACCCATCCCGGCGCCAAGGACGACTGGGAGCGCGCGGTGTTCTCCGTGCGGGACTTCGCCATCCGGTTCAGCATCAGCCGCCGCTACCTCAGCTTCGGCGACTACGCCGACCAGGCTTGGTGCCTGTTCCGCGAGGCGGACGAGCGGTTCACCGTGTTCTGGTGGTGGGCCGAGGAGAAGCGCCGGGAGCTGGAGGCCCACTTCGACGACGTGTCCCAGGCGGCCACCTACCTGATCGGCCAGCTCTACCTGAACTACCCGAACCTGCAGCGGGCCGACGACGAACCGCTGCTGCCGGAGGAGTCGCCGATCCAGGCGATGGGCAACGACCCGGCGATCTCGCGCTACGACGAGATCGACTCGGTGATCGTGCCCGAGGGCCACCAGGTCGAGCGGTACGGCCCGCCGGATGGCAACACCCTCTTCGACGCGGGCACCGGCTTCGAGCGGACCACGCTGCCGCCGGAGTTCGCCCAGGGCCCCTACGGCCGGTTCCGGCTGGTCGGCGACTGGAAGATCATCGGCGCCCGCACCCGGCCGAGCGAGACCCAGCCCGGCGGCGCCAGGGTGTACCTGCTGCCGCAGCCGCTGTCGGACTACCTGGCCCGCGGCCTGCTGGTGGAGATCCCGCCAGGGGAGGTGCGGCAGTGAGCACGCCCGTGCGCCCGGCCGGGACCGGCCTGCCGCTGGACCGCAAGTTCGGCCTGGCCAAGGACCGGCTGATCGGCTGCTACGTCGGCCAGGCCATCGGCGGCTCGATCGGCGCCGGGGTGCGGACCCTGGACCGGGCCGAGCTGTCCACTGCCGAGGGCGCGGCCTGGCCGGAGCAATATCCGCCGGTCTTCGGCGGCCACGGGCTGATCACCGGCGAGACCCAGGTGTCGCTGTTCGTGCTGGACGCGATCCTGCGCGCGGGCATCCGGCGCAGGCGCACCGGGGTCGCCGATCCACTCGGCGAGGTCCGGCTGGGCCTGCGCCGCTGGCTGCAGACCCAGGAGCCGGTCCTGGACGGCCCGGCCGACGGCTGGTGGCCGGGCAGGCCAGGGCTGGCGGCCAAGCGCTGGCCGGACCACACCACGCTGACCCTGGTGCGCGCGGGCACCCTCGGCACGCCCGAGCAGCCGGTCAACGACTCCCGCTCGGCCACCGTGCTGCCCAGGGCCGCCGCCGCGGCGCTGTGGAGCGCGGACCCGAAGCAGGTGTTCGACCTGGGCGCGCGGATCGCCGCGCTGACCCACGGCCACCCGATCGCCTGGCTGTCCGCGGGCGCCTACGCGGTCCTGGTGCACACCTTCCTGCGCGGGCTCAGCAACCCGTCCAGGGCCGTCTACGCGGCGCTGGACGAACTCGCCAGGCATCCCGGCCATGAGCCGGTCAGCGCGGCCCTGTCCGAGGCGCTGCGGCGCTTCGACGACGGGGACGGCGAGCAGGTCACCGCGACCCAGGTGGCCGCCCTCGGTGCGGGCTGGGACGCGCACGAGGCGCTGGCGATGGCGGTGCACGCGGCCTTCTCCAGCCCGCGCTTCGACCTGGTGCTGGGCTGCGCGGTGGGTCACCCCGGCAACACCGGCACCGTGGGCTCGCTCGCGGCGAGCCTGCTGACCTCGGTCTACACCTTCACCTCGGTGGTCCCGGTGCCGCTGATGCGGGAGCTGGAACTGGGTGCGGAGATCGCCACCCTGGCCGACGGCGCGGCCACCGAGTTCGGCCCGGAGCCGTTCACCGGCTCGGACTGGTTCACCAACTTCCCGATCAAGGACTGACCCCGGCAACGGGAAAGGCCCCGCCACCGGATTGGCGGTTTCAAGGGGTCGTTGCAACACCGCTGTGGTTTAGGCGGTGAGTAGATCACGCAGACGCTCGGCTGGGGTGGCCCAGCCGAGCGTTTTGCGTGGACGGCCGTTGAGTTCCTGAGCGACGTGC
>NZ_JBQJIM010000016.1:0-260578 GCF_052078295.1 Crossiella sp. CA198 | reverse complement strand
AGCGATCTCCAAACACCGCGCGAAAGGCGACATCGACCGCACCAACCATCGAGCAGAGATCACCGTGATCGTGCTGACAGCAGCAGGCTTGACAACAGACCCCAAACCCTAACTACGCGGCATTGGGACTAACGCTCCAGGATCGCGGTGACGCCCTGGCCGCCTGCGGCGCAGATGGAGATCAGGCCGCGGCCGGATCCCTTGCGTGCCAGCAGTTTGGCCAGGGTGGCCACGATCCGGCCGCCGGTGGCGGCGAAGGGGTGGCCCGCGGCCAGTGAGGAGCCGTTGACGTTGAGTCTGGTCCGGTCGATCTCGCCGAGCGGGGCGTCCAGGCCGAGCTTCTCCTTGCAGAAGGCGGGGTCGGTCCAGGCTTTGAGGGTGGCCAGGACCTGGGAGGCGAATGCCTCGTGGATCTCGTAGTAGTCGAAGTCCTGCAGGGCGAGGCCGGCGCGGGCGAGCATCCGGGGGACCGCGTAGGCCGGGGCCATCAGCAGGCCCTCGCCGCCGTGCACGAAGTCGACCGCGGCGGTCTCGCACTGGGTGAGGTAGGCCAGCGGGGTCAGCCGGTGCGCGGCCGCCCACTCCGCACTGGCCAGCAGCACCGTGCTGGCGCCGTCGGAGAGCGGGGTGGAGTTGGCCGCGGTCATGGTGGCGTCCTCGCCCTTGCCGAAGACCGGCTTGAGTTTGGCCAGCTTCTCCAGGCTGGAGTCGGCGCGCAGGTTCTGGTCGCGTTCCAGGCCCTGGAACGGGGTGAGCAGGTCGTCGAAGAAACCGGCGTCGTAGGCGCGGGCCAGGTTCTGGTGACTGGCCACGGTCAGCTCGTCCTGTGCCTCGCGGCTGATCTCCCACTCCTTGGCGGTGATCGCCGCGTGGTCGCCCATGGACAGGCCGGTGCGGGGTTCGCCGTTGCGCGGGATGTCCGGGACGATGTGCGTCGGGCGCAGCCTGGTCAGCAGGCGCAGCCGCTTGCCGAGGCTCTTGGCGCGGTTGAGGTCGAGCAGCACCTGGCGGAAGTCCTCGTTGACGCCGATCGGGGCGTCGCTGGTGGTGTCCACGCCACCGGCCACGCCGACCTCGATCTGCCCGAGCGCGATCTTGTTGGCCACCAGGATAACCGCCTCCAGGCCGGTGCCGCAGGCCTGTTGCACGTCGTAGGCGGGGGTTTCCGGGGCGAGCCTGCTGCCCAGCACGGTCTCCCTGGTCAGGTTGAAGTCCCGGCTGTGCTTGAGCACCGCGCCCGCGACCACCTCGCCCAGCCGCTCGCCCTGCAGGCCGAACCGGCTGACCAGACCGTCCAGCGCGGCGGTGAGCATGTCCTGGTTGGATGCCCTGGCGTAGGGGCCGTTGGAACGGGCGAAGGGGATCCGGTTGCCACCCAGGACCGCCACTCGTCGCGTGCTCGCGGACATCGCGCCTCCTCGCCGGGATCTCTGGCTGCTAGCCTAGCGAGGATAACCTACTGACGAGTAGTCTTACTGGCGAGTAGGGAGTGTCACATGACCGATCGGTACCAGAAGCTGGCGCGCTCCGCGGTGGGCCGCACGCTGGTCAAACGGCTCGGCCTGCCCAATCCCGCCAAGCTGCGCCGGTACCAGCCGGGCCAGCCGGTGGTCGAGGCTCCGGTGCTGTTCGGCTCGGCACCGAAGGGGCGGCTCGGTGAGGCGGTGCTGGATCTGCTCAAGGCGGTCGAGGCCACCGTGCTGACCAGTGCGGCCGAGGCCGATCCGGAGCAGCGCTACGGCGCGCTGGTCTTCGACGCCACCGGCATCGAGCGCAGCGAGGACCTGCGTGAGCTGTACCGGTTCTTCCACCCGGTGATCCGCCAACTCGGCGGCAATGGCCGGGTGATCGTGCTGGGTACTCCCCCCGAGCTGGTCGACTCGCCGCGGCAGTCGGTGGCGCAGCGCGCGCTGGAGGGCTTCACCCGCGCGGTGGGCAAGGAGGTCCAGCGTGGCGGGACCGCGCAGCTGGTCTACGTGGCCCCCGGCGCCGAGGGCAATCTGGCCGCCACGCTGCGGTTCTTCCTCTCCGCCCGCTCCGCCTACGTCTCCGGGCAGGTGGTCCGGATCGGGACCGCGCCGGTGGTCGAGCCCGCGGACTGGGACAAGCCCCTGGCCGGCAAGGTCGCGCTGGTCACCGGGGCCGCGCGCGGGATCGGCGAGGCCATCGCCGAGGTGCTGGCCAGGGACGGCGCGCACGTGGTGTGCCTGGACATCCCGGCCGCGGGCGAGGACCTGTCCAAGGTGGCCAACCGGGTCAATGGCACCACCGTCCAGCTCGACATCACCAGCGCGGAGGCCCCCGCGACGCTGGCCGCGCACCTGAGCGAACGGCACGGCGGGGTGGACATCGTGGTGCACAACGCGGGCATCACCAGGGACAAGACGCTGGGCCGGATGGACGACGCGCGCTGGGACTCCGCCATCGACGTCAACCTCTCCGCACAGGAGCGGATCAACGAGGTGCTGTTGCGAGACAACGTGATCCACGACGGCGGGCGGCTGATCGGGCTGTCCTCGATCAGCGGGGTCGCGGGCAACTTCGGCCAGACCAACTACTCCACCTCCAAGGCGGGGGTGATCGGCGTGGTGCAGGCGCTGGCCCCGGCGCTGCGCGAGCGCGGCATCACGGTCAACGCGGTCGCGCCCGGGTTCATCGAGACCCGGCTGACCTCCGCGATCCCGTTGTTCACCAGGGAAGCGGGCCGCCGGATGAACAGCCTGGCCCAGGGCGGGCTGCCGATCGACGTCGCCGAGACCATCGCGTGGTTCGCCGGCCCTGGTGCGGGCGGGGCGACCGGGAACGTGGTGCGGGTCTGCGGCCAGAGCCTGCTCGGAGCCTGAGATGTCCACAGTGGAGGTTCAGGAACTGGACCGCGCGCCCGGACTCGGGCTGCTCTATCCCAAGGCCGTGCTGACCGGATTCACCCGCGGTGGCAAGGAATTACCGGGCACCGGGTACCTGCGCCGCGCGGTGCAGGTGGACCGGACGCAGCTGGCCCAGTACAGCCGGGTGTGCGGGTTCGGGCTCACCGACACGCTGCCGGTGACCTATCCGCACATCCTCGCCTTCCCGATGGCGGTCAAGCTGATGACCGCGCCCGGGTTCCCGTTCCCGCTGGTCGGGCTGGTGCACATCGGCAACCGGATCCACCAGCTGCGCCCGGTGCGGGCCGGGGAGCCGCTGGATCTGCGGGTGTGGGCGCAGAACCTGGGTGCGCACGACCGGGGCCGTCAGTTCGAGGTGGTCAGCGAGGCGTCGGTGGGCGAGGAGGTGGTCTGGCGGGAGGTCAGCACCTACCTGCGGCGGGAGAAGTCCAGTGGCGGCAAGGAATCCCGGCCGGAGACGCCGGAACTGGCCGAGCCCGCGGCGTTGTGGCGGGTGCCCGCCGACATCGGGCGGCGCTACGCCAAGGTCTCCGGTGACAGCAACCCGATCCACCTGTACCCGTTGAGCGCCAGGCTGTTCGGCTTCCCCCGGCACATCGCGCACGGCATGTGGAGCAAGGCCCGCTGCCTGGCCGCGTTCGAGGGACGGCTGCCCGATGCCTACACCGCCGAGGTGAGCTTCAAGCTGCCGATCCTGTTGCCCGGCAAGGTCGCCTTCCGCACCGAACACATCGGCGCGGGCTGGGCGTTCGACCTGCGGGCGGCCAAGGACGGCCGCCCGCATCTGGCCGGAACCATCAGTTAACGCAAGGATTCCAGGGCCTTCGACGCGCCGGGGTGCATCGGGATCGGGTCGATCACGGTCGCCTTGTGCACGTCGATGTCCTTGGCCGCCGGGTGCACCTTGGCCAGGTCGTCCTTCTTGTCATAGATCAGCTTGGTGATCGCGCAGGCGTTGCCCGCCGGGAAGTCCTCGCGCACCAGCAGCACGTTCGGGATCACCACGGTGGGCACCTCGGCCGGGGTGCGGTAGGTGGCCGCCGGGATCTTGGCCTGGTCGTAGACCGGGTTGATCTGCTTGAGCTTGCCCAGCAACCCGGTCACGTCGACGAATCTGGCCCGGTCCTTCAACGTGGTGGTGAGGTCGGTGATCTGCGCGGTGGGCAGGCCGCCGACCCAGACCAGGCCGTCGATGGTGCCGTCCTTCATGCCGTCCACGGTCTTGGTCAGGTCCAGCCGCTGGGCCTGCACATCGCTGTCCGGATTCAGCCCGGCCGCCTGCAGCAGCCGGTTGGCGATCACCTCGGTGCCCGAGCGCGGCGAACCGGTGGAGATCCGCTTGCCGCGCATGTCGGTGATCGAGTTGATGCCTGAGTCGGCGCGCACCAGCACGTGCACGTAGTTGAGGTGGATCCGGGTCAGCGCCTGCACCTTCTGCGGCTTGCCGTTGAAGGAGTCCCGCCCGGCCACCGCGTCCGCGGCGGTGTCGGCCAGGGAGAAGGCGATGTCGTAGTCGCCGGCGACGAGTTGCTGGATGTTCTGCACCGAGGCGCCGGTCTCCGCGGCGGTGGCCTTGAGCTTGCTGTTGCCGCTGATCACCTGGGCCAGGCCGCCGCCGAGCACGTAGTACACGCCGCCCGCGTTGCCGGTGGCCAGGGTGACCCGGCCTTCACTGGCCTCGCACGGCGCGGCGCCGGCGTTGGTCGCCGGGGTGTCCCGTTGTTTGCCGCCACAGCCCGCGGCGAGCAGGCTCAGTGCGGCGACGGCGACGAGAACTCTGGTTAATCGCATCGGTGCTTCCCTCATGTTGTCCCCACAGGTTCGCGTTTGCGCGTCACGACATGCAGCACCACCGCCGCCGCGAACACCGCGAGGCCTGCGGTGATCGTCCACGGCTGCAGGTAGAGCAGGAGCAGCGCGGCCAGCACGCACAGCGCGCGCTCCGGCCAGCGTGCCGGGCCGAACAACCAGCCGCCGGTGCTGATCGCCAGTGCGGCCACACCGAGCACGGACACCCCGAACACCCACAGCACCTCGACCCAGGACCGCTGCAACAGCAACGCGGTGCCGGATTCGGTGAGCACGAAGGCGATCGGCACCAGGAAGGCGGGCAGGGTGTACTTCCAGGTCTGCCACATGGTGCGCATGACCGAGCCGCCGGTGATCGCGGCCGCGGCCACCGAGGCCAGCGCGGTCGGCGGGGTCACCTCGGAGAGCACCGCGTAGTAGAACAGGAACATCGCCCGCGCCGGGTCGGAGACGCCGAGTTCGGCCAGGGCCGGGCCGAGCACCACCCAGGCGATGATGAACGAGGCGGTCACCGGCACCGCCAGGCCGAGGATGCTGACCGCGATCGCGGCGAACAGCACGGTCAGCAGCAGCACCAGAGTGGAGTTGTCAGTGAGGAACCGGGCTGCTGAGACAAGTCCGGAGGAGAGTTCTTGACCCAGGCCGGTCTTGGTGATGGTGGAGGTGATCACCCCGGCCGCCGCGCAGACCGCGATCACCGGCAGCGCGCTGCGCACCCCGGTGGACAGCGCGGTGAACATGTCCAGCGCCCAGCTCCGCGGCCAACCGTCCTGTGTGGACAGAACCCGCTGGATGAGCGCGAACAGCGCGGCCAGTCCGGTGGCGTAGACCACCGCGGAGAAGGCCGGGATGCCCAGGGCCAGGAACAGCACGATGATGCCCAGCGAGGCGAAGTGGTAGCCGCCGGTGAGCAGCAGCCGCCACGGGCTGGGCGTGTCCACCTCGACCGCCTTGGCGCCGAAACGGCGGGCGTCGGCCTCCACCGCGAGCACGATGCCCAGGTAGTAGAGCACCGTGGGCAGACAGGCCCACAGCAGCACGTCCAGGTAGGGCACCCGCAGGTATTCGGCGATGATGAACGCGGCCGCGCCCAGCGTGGGCGGGGACAGGATCGCGCCGATCCCGGAGGCGGCCAGCAGCCCGCCCGCGTTCTCCTTGGGATAGCCGGCCTTGCGCAGGATCGGCCAGGTGACCGCGCCCAGGCTGACCGTGGTCGCGGTGCCCGAACCGGAGACGGTGCCGAGCAGGAAGCCCGACAGCGCGGTGGTGCGGCCGGGCGCGGTGGGCGAGTTCTTGAAGCTGGCGAAGCTGATGTCGACGAAGAACTTGCCCGCGCCGGAGACGTCCAGCATCGCGCCGTAGATGGTGAACAGCACGATGTAGGTGGCGGCCACGTCCAGCGGGGTGCCGTAGAAGCCGCTGGCGTCGTTGTAGAGGGCGTTGACGATCTGCTCGAAGTCGATGCCGGAGTGCGCGATCAGCCAGCCCGGCGGCAGGAACCCGCCGTAGTAGGCGTGCGCGAGGAAGAGCAGGCAGACCGCGGGCAGCACCAGGCCGGTGGTGCGCCGGGTGGCCTCCAGGATCAGCACCAGCAGCACCGCGCCCGCGATGACGTCCATCGTGGACAGTGAGCCCTGCCGGTCCAGGAAGCCGTTGAAGCCGGTGACCACCGGGTAGAGCCCGGTGGCCAGGGACAACGCGGCCAGCACCCAGTCAATCGGATGCGGATCGTCCGCGCCGGTTCGTCGTTTCAGCGCGGGGCGGTAGACCAGGAAGACCAGCGGCAGGGTCAGCCCGAGGAAGACGATCAGGTAGAACTGGCTGCCCGCGCTGAACGGGAAGAACACCTGGCGCAGCACCAGGAGCGCGATCGCGAACGTCGCCACCGCGATACCGAGGTCCCACCGCCTGCTCAGCCGCCGGGACGGGCGTTCCTCGTCCTGTTCGGCCACCAGCTCATCGACCGCGGTCACCCCCGGGACGCTACCTGTGCCGGAGGTCACAATTGAAGACACAAGTTGCCGCGGGCTGAAATACCTGGCGTTCACCACGCGGTTCACCGGGGTTGGCCCTACGGTGGCCGGCACGACGCCATCCCGGGTGAAGGTGGCCCTTACTGAACGAGGAGGTCAGCACGATGTCTCATCCGTTACGGGCACTCCGGCTCGCCGGCGTCGCCGCCATGGCGCTCGCCGTGCTGGGCAGCAGCACCCTGGCAGCCGCCCCTGCCACCGCCCTGGAGGTGAACATCGACCTGTCATTCGGCAAGAAGCCGGAGAAGTTGCTGGTGGTGGGCCACCGCGGGGCTTCGGGCTACCGCCCGGAGCACACCCTGGCCTCCTACGAGCTGGCCGCTCGGATGGGCGCGGACTACATCGAGCCGGACCTGGTCTCGACCAAGGACGGCGTGCTGGTGGCCCGGCACGAGAACGAGATCAGCGGCACCACCGACGTGGCCGCGCGCCCGGAGTTCGCCGCGCGCAAGGCGACCAAGGTGATCGACGGCACCAGCCTGACCGGCTGGTTCACCGAGGACTTCACCCTGGCCGAGCTGAAGACGCTGCGGGCCAAGGAGCGCATCCCGCAGTTCCGGCCGAACAACGTGATCTACGACGGCCGGTTCCAGGTGCCCACCTTCCAGGAGGTGCTGGACCTGCGCGCCCGGCTGTCCCTTGAGCTGCGGCGGGACATCGGGGTCTACCCGGAGACCAAGCACCCCACCTACTTCCGCACGATCAAGCTCCCGCTGGAGCCCGCGCTGGTGCGCACGCTGACCAAGAACGGGCTGAACCACCGCTCCGCCAAGGTGTTCGTGCAGTCCTTCGAGGTGGGCAATCTCAAGGCACTCAGCCGTGAGCTGCGGGTGCCGCTGATCCAGCTGCTGGACTCCGAAGGCGCGCCGTATGACTTCATCGCGTCCGGGGACAAGCGCACCTACGCCGATCTGGTGACCCCCAAGGGCCTCAAGGAGATCTCCGGGTACGCCGCGGGCATCGGGCCGTACAAGGAGATGGTGATCCCGCGCGGTGCGGACGGGAACCTGACCACGCCGACCCAGCTGGTGCCGGAGGCGCACAAGGCCGGGCTGAAGGTGCACCCGTACACCTTCCGCAGCGAGAACAACTTCCTGCCGCCGAACATGCGGCTGCCGGGGGCGCCCTCGGTGCACGGCAACGCTTTCGCCGAGTACGAGGCGTACTTCAAGGCCGGGGTGGACGGCGTGTTCGCCGACAACCCGGACACCGCGATCGAGGCGCGCAGCACGTTCAAGCGCTGACCGACGACAGCGGCGCCGCTCGGTTCACCAGGCCGAGCGGCGCCGCTGCCTTTTTCTCACCCCCGGCTCAGTCCCACTCTTGGGCGAGCAGGCCACGGGCGGCGAGTTCGGAGCGGACCCCTTCGCCGAACCAGTAGGCCTCCTCCAGATGCGGGTAGCCGGACAGGATGAACTCGGACACGCCCAGCGCGTGGTACTCCTCGATCCGGTCGGCGACCTCGCGGTGGCTGCCCACCAGCGCGGTGCCCGCGCCGCCGCGGACCAGGCCGATCCCGGCCCACAGGTTCGGCGCGATCTCCAGGCCGTCCCGGTTTCCGTTGTGCAGGGCCACCATCCGCTGCTGCCCGACCGACTGACTGGCGGAAAGGTGTTGCTGCGCCTTGGCCACCGCCGCCGGGTCGAGTGCGTCGAGCAGCCGCCGGGCCTCGGCCCAGGCGTCCTTGGCGGAGTCCCGGGTGATGGTGTGCAACCGGATGCCGAACCGCAGCTCACGGCCCTGCGCCGCGGCGAGTTCGCGCACCCGGCCGATCTTCTCGGCCACCGCGGCCGGAGGCTCGCCCCAGGTCAGGTAGACGTCGGCGCGTCTGGCCGCCACCGGCAGCGCGGCCTCGGAGGACCCGCCGAAGTAGACCGTCGGCAGCGGGTCCGGCGGGGCCAGCAGGGTCGCGCCCTCGGTGCGGTAATAGGCACCCTCGTGATCCACCGGCTTGCCGTCCCAGATCGCGCGCACCAGGGCCAGGAACTCATCCGTGCGGGCGTAGCGCTCGTCGTGGCCCAGCCAGTCGCCGAACCGGCGCTGTTCCACGGTGTCCCCGCCGGTGACCACGTTGAGCAGCAACCGCCCGCCGGAGATGCGCTGGTAGGTCGCGGCCAGCTGCGCGGCCAGCGTCGGGGACAGCACGCCGGGCCGGAAGGCGACCAGGAACTTGAGCCTGCGGGTCTCCCGGATCAGCGCGGCCGTGGTCAGCCAGGCGTCCTCGCACCAGGTGCCGGTCGGGGTGAGCACACCGGTGAAGCCGAGCTTCTCCGCGGCGTGCGCGATCTGGGCCAGGTAGTCGATATCGGGCGGCCGGTGCGCCGGTGTGCCGCTGTCGGTGGCGTTGTGGAAGCGGTCCAGCACGGTGCGGCCGTCGCCCGCGGTGGGCAGGAACCAGTGCAGTGTGACGCTCATTCCGGTCCCCTCACTTCAGCGCGGTCTGGATGTCGGCGTCGAACCGGGTGTCCACGAACTCGGCGAAGTTCACCTTGCCTGGCAACACCTTCGCCGCGGTGAAGGCATCCGCCAGCTCCTGCTCGGACTGGATCACCCCGGCGTCCAGCGGCACGTACAGGTCGACCCCTCGGGCCACCGCGGCGCTGGCCACCGGCAGTGACAGCCCGGTCTCCTCGGCCCAGGTCTTCGCGCGTTCCGGGCGGTGCGCGTCCGACCAGCGCTGTGCCTTGGCCAGCCGGGACAGGTAGTCCTTGATCGCGCCGGTCTTGCGGCTGTCGGTGAGCGCGGCCCGGCTGGCCACCTGGAAGCTGTAGCCGTTGGCCACGCCCGCGCCGTCCACCAGCACTCGCGCCTTGGCCTCCAGCAGCGCCTGGGAGGTGTAGGGATCCCAGACCGCCCAGGCATCCACCCGCTTCTGGGTGAAGGCCGCGTAGGCCTCGGCCGGGGCCAGGAACACCGGTTTGACGTCGCTGAGCCGAAGTCCGGCGCGCTGCAGCACGAGCAGCAGCGAGCCGTGCGCGGAACTGCCCTTGGCCACCGCGATCTGCTTGCCGCGCAACGAGCCCGCGTCGGTCAGCGGGGAGCCGTCCGGCACCAGGATGGCGTCGCTGCTGGCATCGCCCTGGGCCGCGGCCACCACGGTGATCTTCGCGTTGGCCGCGGCGGCGAAGATCGGTGGGGTGTTGCCGACCCCGCCGAGGTCGATGGCACTGGCCGAGGCCGCCTCCAGTAGCGGCGGACCGCTGGTGAAGGTGGACCACTCGATCTTGTACGGCAGGTCCTTGAGCAGCCCGGCCGAACTCAGCAGCGACTGCGAGTTGCCCTTTTGGTCGCCGACCTTGAGCACCAGCTCGCCGGGTTCGGCCGCGCCCGGCGCGCACCCCGAGAGCAGCAGGGCCGAGACGAGCACCCCGGCCAGCCGGGTTCGCTTGTCCCGCAACAGGGTCAGCCAGTCATCGCGCCAGTTCATGATCGATCACTCCCAGGTCGGCGAGCACCAGCTCGCGCAGGTGTGCGAGGTCGGCGCCCTCGGTCCGGTGCTCGGCGATGATCCGCCCGTCGGCGAGCACCAGGATCCGGTCGGCCAGGCGCAGTGCCTCGTCGATGTCGTGGGTGACCAGCAGCACCGAGGGCCGGTGCGCCAGCCACAACTCCCGCACCAGGCGGTGCATGGCCAGCCGGGTCAGCGCGTCCAGCGCGCCGAAGGGCTCGTCCAGCAACAGCAGCTCCGGCTCCCGGACCAGTGCGCGGGCCAGCGAAACCCGTTGCGCCTCACCGCCGGAGAGGGTCAGCGGCCACGCGTCGGCGTGTCCGGTGAGCCCGACCTCGGCCAGTGCCTTGGCGGCCACCGCGGCCGCGTCCGGACGGCGCAATCCGAGGGAGACGTTCTGCCCGACCTTGCGCCAGGGCAGCAGCCGCGGTTCCTGGAAGGCCACCGACACCGTGCCTGGCACGCCCGCCTCGCCGGTGTAGCCGGTGTCCAGCCCGGCCAGCACCCGCAGCAGGGTGGACTTGCCGGAACCGCTGCGCCCCAGCAGTCCCACGAACTCCCCCGGCGCGATGTCCAGGTCGAGGTCGTCCAGCACCACCCGCTCGCCGAAGACCTTCCGCAGTCCGCGAACGGTCAGTGCACCGTGGTCACGCTGTGCCGCCATGCCAGTGCCCTCCTCTCCAGTTCCCGCACCAGCGCGTCGGTGCCCAGGCCGAGCAACGCGTAGACCAGCAGCCCCACCACGATCACGTCGGTGCGCAGGAACTCCCTGGCGTTGTTGATCAGGTAGCCGAGGCCGGCCTCGGCGTTGACCTGCTCGCCGATCACCAGTGACAGCCAGGCCACGCTCAGCCCCTGGCGCAGCCCGACCATGGTCTGCGGCAGCGCCGAGGGCAGCACCACGTGCTGGATCCGCTCCCAGCGGGTGTAGCCGAGCACCGTGGTGGCCTCGATCAGCCGCTGGTCCACGCCGCGGATCCCGGCGTGCGTGTTGAGGTAGATCGGGAAGGTCACGCCGAGCGCGACCAGCGCGATCTTGGGCGCCTCGCCGATGCCGAACCACAGGATCAGCAACGGGATCAGCCCGAGGAAGGGCAGCGTGCGCAGCATCTGCACCGGCGGGTCCAGCAGTGCGTCCCCCCACCGGGACAGCCCGGCGAGCAGGCCGAGGCCCAGTCCGGCGCACAACCCGATGGCGAAGCCGAGCACAACCCGTTGCAGGGACACGGCGAAGGCGGTCAGCAGCTCGCCGCTGACCACGAGTTCGACCGCGGAACTCAGCACGGTCAGCGGGGCGGCGAGTTTGTCCGGTGGCAGCAGACCGGTCGTGCTGGCCAGTTGCCACAGCAGCACGATCGCCACCGGGCTCAGCCAACGGCGTGGCCGTGTTTTGTCCACAGTGGACAGAGACATGAAGGGGCTCCCGGACGCGGGGAGAACAAGGGCAGGCGAGGGCGGACGGCGAAGGCCGTCAGAAGTCAGTGCGGGAGGGAAAAGCTCAGCGACAACAGAGGGCGCTGGCGTGCCGTCGCAGATCGACGTGCTGCAGCCGCGCAACAAGCTCCGTGCGCTGGGTCATGAAAAAGAGCCTGACCGCCCAGCCGTGATCATGTCAACGGCGGGCGGTCAGGCTCCCAGTGTCCGGGATTGTTTGCTCAGGGGGTCATCTCGTGCCGCACGATGGTCTGGTCGCGGCCGGGGCCGACGCCGATGGCCGACATGCGGGCGCCGGAGAGTTCCTCCAGACGCTCCACATAGGACCGTGCGTTGGCAGGCAGCTCCTCGAAGGTGCGGCAGTGGCTGATGTCCTCGAACCAGCCTGGCAGCTCCTCGTAGACCGGCTTGGCGTGGTGCACGTCGGTCTGGGTCATCGGCATCTCGTCCACCCGCTGGCCGTCGACCTCGTAGGCCACGCAGACCGGGATGGTGTCGTGCCCGGAGAGCACGTCCAGCTTGGTCAGGAAGTAGTCGGTGATGCCGTTGACCCTGGCGGCGTAGCGGGCGATCACCGCGTCGAACCAGCCGGTGCGCCGGGAACGGCCGGTGGTCACACCGAACTCGCCGCCGGTCTTGCGCAGCCGCTCACCCATCTCGTCGTGCAGCTCGGTCGGGAACGGACCGGAGCCCACGCGGGTGGTGTAGGCCTTGAGGATGCCGATCACCGTAGTGATCCGGGTGGGGCCGATGCCCGAGCCGACCGCGGCGCCGCCGGAGGTCGGATTCGAGGAGGTGACGAACGGGTAGGTGCCGTGGTCGACGTCGAGCAGGGTGCCCTGCGAGCCCTCCAGCAGCACCGTCTCGCCGCGTTCCAGGGCCTGGTTGAGCAGCAGGCGGGTGTCGGCGATGCGGTGAGCGAACTTGGCGCCGTGCTCCAGCACGCTGTCCACCACCTGGTTCGCGTCCAGGCCGCGCCGGTTGTAGACCTTGACCAGCACCTGGTTCTTGAAGTCCAGCGCGGCCTCGACCTTCTGCCGCAGGATCTTCTCATCCAGCAGGTCCTGCACCCGGACGCCGACGCGGGCCAGCTTGTCCTGGTAGGCCGGGCCGATGCCGCGGCCGGTGGTGCCGATCTTGGCCTTGCCCAGGTAGCGCTCGGTCACCCGGTCGATGGCCACGTGGTACGGCATGATCAGGTGCGCGTCCGCGGAGATCAGCAGGCCGGAGGTGTCGACCTTGCGGTCCTCCAGCCCGGACAGCTCCTCCAGCAGCACACCAGGGTCGACCACGACACCGTTGCCGATGACGTTGGTGACGCCTGGGGTGAGGATGCCCGAGGGGATGAGGTGCAGGGCGAAGTCCTGGCCGTCGGGCAGCACCACGGTGTGACCCGCGTTGTTGCCGCCCTGGTATCGGACGACCCATTGGACGCGCTCACCGAGCAGGTCGGTGGCCTTGCCCTTGCCTTCATCGCCCCACTGGGCGCCGATCAGGACGATGGCAGGCATTGGAAACTCCCCGAGGTCCGGCTTCTGACAGGCTGATGCCGGTGGTTGAGGTTAAACCAGGAGCGGAACGTGCGTGTACTAGCCCTGTCCTGCGGAAACGATGACGTCGACGCAGAGTTGCAAACGTTGACCGAACGTGAGGGTATCTCATTGCGGTCGGGACCGGCTTTACCGGCAAAAGACGTGGTAGATCCGTTGCTGGCCGAGTTGGACGGCGCTCGGCTGCTGGTGCGCGGGAGTGACGCGGATCTCGCCGCGGTGGTGCTGCGGGTGCTGCGCCAGGACCGGCTCGGCGAGGTCACGCTGGGCTACCTGCCGACCGATCCGGGTAGCCGGATCGCCCGATTGTGGGGTCTGCCGACCGAGTTGGGCGCGGCCTGGCGGGTCGCGCTGGGCGCTGGTCCGGTGGGCGTGCCACTGCTGCGCGACGACGTGGGCGGGGTGCTGCTCGGGCACGGCGAGATCAGTCCGGTGAAGGGCTCGGCCTACTGCGACGACGTGCACGTGCTCAAGGGCGCGGCCACCCGGCTGGCGGTGGGCCCAGACCCGGCCGGCGGCGAGGGCCTGCTGGTGCGGGTGCGCCGGCGGGGCCTGTTCGGGCGACGCACGATCGTGCAGCCCGGTCGCGCGCTGCAGCTGGCCTGCGAGCCCGCCACGGTGCTCCGGGATGGCGTCCCCCATGCCCGCCTGATGGAGAAGTGGACCTGGTACCGCCATACCGCTGACCTGCGGCTGGTCCGCGCGGGCTGACATCCGGTGGACAGCGGGGAGCCACCCCGCTGTCACCTCTTCGTGTTGCGCAAGTCACTCCAGTGGGTGACGGTCATGTCGTAGACGTGATCACCCCCACCACCTGGAGGTTGGAGTGAACGGCGCACGCCCCATCAGGGCCCTGCTCACCACCCTGCTGATCACCGCGGCTATCTCGCTCGGTCTGTCCGCCCCTGCCAGCGCGGAACCGCCGAACATCCCCAGCGCGAGCACCGCCCGAACCCAGCTCAACGGCCTGACCGTGGCCCCTGCCGGTTCGATGACCGGCTACTCGCGGGAGAAGTTCCCGCACTGGATCACCATCTCCGGCGCCTGCAACACCCGGGAGACCGTGCTCAAGCGGGACGGCCGCAACGTGCAGGTCAACGCGAGCTGCGCGGCCACCTCGGGCTCCTGGCACAGCCCGTACGACGGCGCGACCTGGACCGCGGCCAGTGACGTGGACATCGACCACATCGTGCCGCTGGCCGCGGCCTGGCGTGCAGGCGCGGCGAACTGGACCACGGACAAGCGCCAGCGCTTCGCCAACGACCTGACCAACTCCCAGCTCATCGCGGTCACCGACAACGTCAACCAGGCCAAGGGGGACAAGACCCCCGACCTGTGGAAGCCGCCGCTGGGCTCCTATCACTGCACCTACGCCCGGATGTGGACCGGCGCCAAGCACGCCTGGGGCCTGACCGTGACCTCGGCGGAGAAGGGCGCGCTGAGCGGCATGCTCAGCAGCTGCTGATTCACCCTGGATCCCCTGGGTACCCCGCTCCTCGCGGATGGCCGGGTGCCGCGGTTGGCGCTACGTTGCCGCGAGGAGCGACCCAGGGAGGGTGTGTCGTGGAAGAACTGCGGACCCTGTTCAAGGCCGGGCCCGGTGGCGTGATGACCGACGACGTCGGCGTGATCACCGGTGATCTCGAGCTGCTGACCCGCTGCGATCCGGCGGGCGAGGTGACAACGCTGGTCACCTACGAGGGCGCCGAGGAGTGGTACAAGCTCACCGGTGGCAGCACCCACCTGCACGACGCCAAGGACCACGAGCCGCTGCACCGCACGCTGGCGGCGGTGTTGAATCGCCCGATCGGTTAAAGCGGCGGCTGATCTCAGAGTGGCGGCAGCGCGGCGATCGCGTCGTCCCGGCTGACCCCGGTGGCCTGGAGCAGGTCCACCGCCAGCGAACGCAGCTGAGCGACCACCACACGCACCGAGAACCCGCCTTCGCCGATCAGGGCCACGCTGGCCTCCTTCGCCGCCTCCAGGGCCAGCTGGCGGGCCGCGAGGGGCTCGTCACCGGCGGCCAGCTCGGCGCGCAGCAGGTCCACCGCGTCGGCGAGCTTGGTCAGCACCGCGGGCAGCTCGGCAGGCGCGGGTTCGCCGTCCCGCAACGCGGCCAGCGCGCGCCGGATGAGCACCCTGGTGTTGCGCATGGCGTGGTCCAGCGGGACCGCGGCGGCCAGGTAGTTGTCCAGGTCGGCCCGGCGGCGCCAGCGGATCGGCGCGATCCGGGCGATCTCCGCGCCGGTGTCCAGCGCGGTGCGGAAGTCCTCGAACGCCTTGGTGGTCTTGCGCGCCCGGCTCAGCGCCGCGGCCGCCTGGCCAGGGTCCCGCCCGGTCACCGCCTCGGCCACCGCGCGCAACGCGGCGGCCAGCTCACCGAGCAGCACCTTGCCCTGGCGGTGCGCCACGGTCAGCGGGTTGGCAGGCAGCAGGGCGGCCACCGCGAGCGCGACCAGGCCGCCGATCAGCGCGTCGACCATCCGGTCCAGACCGCCGGAATCACCCGGTGGCAGCAAGGTGGCCACCAGCACCGCCGAGGATCCGGCCTGCATGGCGATCACGGTGCCGCTGTCCAGCAGCACCGCCGTGATCAGCGCCAGCGCCACCACCAGCATGATCTGCCAGGTGCCGGACCCGATCTGCAGGATCAGCAGGTCGCCGACGCCGATGCCGATGCTCACCCCGGCCACCAGCTCGGCCACCCGCCGCAGCCGCTGGCCGAGGGAGACGCCGAGACAGATCACCGCGGCGATCGGGGCGAAGAACGGGCGGGCGTGCCCGATGAGATCCGCCGCGATCAGCCAGGCGATCCCGGCGCTGATCGCGCTGTGCAGGATCGGCAACGCGGTGCGCCGCAACCGCAGCAGTCGTCGGCTCAGCTCCTCGCGTACCCGGTGCACGCGGCTAAGTCTGCCTCCTGCGGCGGACCGCGAACGCCAGGAGTGCGGCGGCGGCGAGTCCGGCCAGCAGCGGGGTGCTCGCGGACCGGCCCGGCGGGGGCGGCACGGCCTCCCGCTCGGCCGGGCTGGCCGCGGCCCGGCGGGCCAGTTCGAGTTCCAGGCTGCGCAGGCCCTTGGCCATGGCCCAGTTGTGATTGGCCGAGAACACCGGTTTGAACACCGAGGAGCCCAGGCGTAACAACGGTTTGTCCGCGCGCACCCGCCAGTCGAAGTCGACCTCGACCCGGTCGCCGTCCTGGCTCAGCCGCCACACGCCCTCGCCGCTGAGGTCGCCCTCGGCGGTGAAGGTCGAGGTGGTGCCCTGGTCGTGGCTGACCACCCGCATCCGCCAGCGCAGCGTGTAGGGCAGCCAGCCCTTGGTGTAGAGGTCGAAGGCGGAGCCGACGCCGTGCTCGTCGCCCTCGGCGGCGCGGCGGACGTCCATGTACACCGACGGCCACCAGCGGACCAGGTCCTCCGGGTCGAAGAGCACGTCGGCGACCTCGGCCACCTGGCCCGGCACCGACCAGCGGGTGTGGAACGCGTAGTCGTTGCCGGGCACGGGTCGCTCCGTCAGATCAGCTCAGGCCAGACCGGTCGCGGCGGGCGCGGCCGGATCGGAGTCGGCGAGGAAGGTGGCGCACCGCTCGTGCTCCTCGGTCTCGCCGATCTCGCCCGCGGACCTGGCCAGCGCGGCCAGCGCCCGCAGGAAGCCCTGGTTGGGCGCGTGCGACCACGGCACCGGGCCGTGGCCCTTCCAGCCCGCACGGCGGAGCTGGTCGAGACCGCGGTGGTAGCCGGTGCGGGCGTAGGCGTAGCCGGTGACCGGGTCACCGGCGGCCAGCGCCCGCTCGGCCAGCGCGGCCCAGGCGGCGCTGAAGTCCGGGAACTCCCGCGCCACCTCGGAGGGGTCCTTGCCGCTGTCCAATGCCGACTGCGGACCGGGCCGCTCCGGCAGCAGGGTATCGGGCGGACCGCCGAAGAGGTTGCCGAACTGGGTCATCGCGCTCAGCCCGCGATCATGCGGCCGGCGGACTTCAGGTTCTCGCAGGCGTGCGCGATGCGCGCGGCCATGCCCTGCTCAGCTGCCTTGAGGTAGCTGCGCGGGTCGTAGACCTTCTTGTTGCCGACCTCGCCGTCGATCTTGAGCACACCGTCGTAGTTGCTGAACATGTGCGCGGCGATCGGCCGGGTGAAGGCGTACTGGGTGTCGGTGTCGATGTTCATCTTGATCACACCGAAGGTCACCGCCTGGTGGATCTCCTCCAGCAGCGAGCCGGAGCCGCCGTGGAAGACCAGGTCGAAGGGCTTGGACCCGGCAGGCAGGCCGAGCTTCTCCGACACCACGTCCTGGCCCTGCTTGAGGATCTCCGGCCGCAGCTTGACGTTGCCCGGCTTGTAGACGCCGTGCACGTTGCCGAAGGTCGCGGCCAGCAGGTAGCGGCCCCGCTCGCCGACGCCGAGGGCCTCCACGGTCTGCAGGTAGTCCTCTGGCGAGGTGTAGAGCTTGTCGTTGATCTCGTTGTCGACGCCGTCCTCCTCGCCGCCGACCACGCCGACCTCGATCTCAAGAATGATCTTGGCCTTGGCCGCGCGGTCCAGCAGTTCGGTGGCGATGACCAGGTTCTCCTCCATCGGCACCGCCGAGCCGTCCCACATGTGCGACTGGAACAGCGGGTTCTCGCCCCTGGCCACCCGCTCCTCGGAGATCGCGATCAGCGGCCGGACGAACCCGTCCAGCTTGTCCTTGGGGCAGTGGTCGGTGTGCAGCGCGATGTTCACCGGGTACTTCGCGGCCACCACGTGCGCGAACTCGGCCAGGGCCGAGGCGCCGGTGACCATGTCCTTGACCTTGGTGCCGGAAAGGAACTCGGCGCCACCGGTGGAAACCTGGATGATCCCGTCACTCTCGGCTTCGGCGAAGCCCCGCAGCGCGGCGTTGAGGGTTTCCGACGAGGTCACGTTGATCGCCGGGTAGGCGAACTCGTTCGCCTTGGCCCGGTCGAGCATCTCCGCGTAGACCTCGGGGGTTGCGATCGGCATCGAACCGTCCTCCTCATGGGCGCCCTTGTGCGCCCCACATCCTACGAGGCGGCACAGCGGCCTCCGTCACACGGAGGTGCCTGCCGGAAGTTCCCCCGGTGGGTCGATCTTGAATTTGACAAACTCTCGGTAGCCTTCCGGGTACCGGCGGTGACCTCGTGCCCCGCCATCGGCGCCGGAGGTGGAGATGAGCTGGGACGTGCCCTGCCCCAGGTGCTCGGGCACCGGGAAGAACACCGAACCGGGAGCGGAAGAACTGAGCCAGGAAGAACTGCGCCTGCGCCGTCGCGCCGCCCAGTTCGTCCGCTCGGCCCCGGTGGCGCAGAAGCTGGCCGATCTCAAGGAGGAGTGGGAGGAACTGAAGGCGCTGGCCACCAGCAAGGCCGCCGACGCCGAGGTGATCCCGTTCCAGGAGTACATCGAGCTGCGCGAGGGCGACAACGTGATCACCCGCGCGCACAAGACCGCCAACACGCACCCGGCCTGCCCCGACTGCAAGGGCAAGGGCAAGGAGCTGACCGCGGAGGGCAAGGCGCTGCTGGAGTTCATCAAGCGCTGGCCACCGGAGTGATCAGCCCGGCGTGATCAGCGCGGCCAGCTCGCGGGGTCTGGTCAGCGGCAGCAGATGTCCGGCGCCGGGAATCAGGTCCAGCCTGCCGTTGCCGCAGGCGGCCAGGAACAGCCGCTCATCGGTCCGGAAGTGGTCCCGGGCGCCGTTGACCAGCCGCACCGGTCCCGGATAGCGCCGCAGGCCGGCGAGCGGATCCAGGCCCAGCAGCCCGTCGAGCACCGCGGGCACCGCCGCGTGCGAGACCCCGCCCGCGGTGAAGGCCGCGCCCGGTCCGGCGCCGAGGACCAGCCGCGCCAGCCGGGTGGTGAGCGCGAGTCCGCCATCGGGCAGTCCGGCCAGCGCCGCGGCCGCCAACCGGTAGGGCCGGGTCAGGGCCGGGGTCAGTCGCAGCGTGCAGCCCACCGGGATCAGTTCGGCCACCCGGTCCGGGTGCTCGGCCGCGGTCGCGATGGCCAGGTAGCCACCCAGCGAATGCCCGACCAGCACCGCCCGCCCGCCGACCTCGTCGATGGCCGCCCTGATCACCTCGACCGCCCCGGCCACGGTGAACCGCTCGGCCGCCCGGGTCCCGTGTCCCGGCAGGTCAGGAGCCCGCACCACGGTTCCCCCTGACAACGCCAGCTGAGCCCGCCACATGCTCCCGCTGACCCGTATCCCGTGTACCAGCACGATCGGTGTCATGCCCACTCCCCTCGAATGCAACGCAACGTTGCGTTGCATTCGAAGCTACGTCGACCACCCGACGCAACGCAACGTCGCGTAGTGTTTCCCGCATGGTGAACGCGGCACGCCGGTCCGGCGACGGCC
This sequence comes from Crossiella sp. CA198, assembly GCF_052078295.1. NCBI lineage: Bacteria > Bacillati > Actinomycetota > Actinomycetes > Pseudonocardiales > Pseudonocardiaceae > Crossiella > Crossiella sp. CA198. The sequence continues at coordinate 241,053 of NZ_JBQJIM010000016.1, read as the reverse complement.
CCCGCCAGGCGGAGGCGATCTTCACCGCCACCCTGGAACTGCTGGCCGAACACGGCTACGACGGTCTGACCGTGGAGGGCGTGGCCGCGCGCGGCGGCGTGCACAAGACCACGATCTACCGCTGGTGGTCGGACAAGGACGCACTGCTCGGCGCCGCCCTGCTGAACTCGGCCCTGCTGGAATTCCCGGTCCCCGACACCGGCACCCTGCGCGGCGACCTGCTCGCCCTGACCAGCCACGTGCTCCGCCTGCTGACCACCGAACCGAGCGCGTCCGTGGTCACCGCGGCGCTGTCCGCGGCCGGCCGCCCGGTCCTGTCCCGGCTGGCCCACGACTTCTTCGCCGACCGCCTGGCAGGCGAACTCGTCATCTTCGACCGGGCGAGGCGCCGTGGCGAGATCCCCGCGGACACCGATCCCAAGCTCGTGGTGGACCTGCTCGCCGGCGCGATGTGGACCCGCGTCCTGCTCCGCCAGGAACAGCCACCCCCGGGCTTCGCGGCGCAGGCGGTCGACCTGGTGCTCACCGCGCTCGCCTGGTCCGGCTGACCGGCCCGTCCAGCGACCAGGTGCACCGCGGTAGTCAGCCCGGCAGTGTCAAATCGAAAAGTCCAAGCGAATACCCGGAATGTCGCCGCCGAGCAGGGTGTTTGCTTAGGTCGTGGCAAGAATCGGCACGAGTGACCTGGACGTCTACCCGCTTTGCCTCGGTGGCAACGTGTTCGGCTGGACCTCGGACGAGCAGCAGTCGTTCGCGGTGCTGGACGCCTACGCGGCGGCGGGCGGGAACTTCATCGACACCGCGGATGTGTACTCGGCCTGGGCCGAGGGCAACTCCGGCGGGGAGTCCGAGGCGGTCATCGGCCGCTGGCTGGCCCGCCGTGGTCGCCGCGACGACCTGGTGATCGCGACCAAGGTCGGTCAGCTGCCCACCGCCAAGGGGCTGTCCGCGGCCAACATCAAGGTCGCCGTGGAGGGGTCCCTGCACAGACTGGGCACCGACCACATCGACCTGTACTACGCGCACGTCGACGACAGCACGGTCCCGCTGGCCGAGACGCTGGGCGCGTTCACCGAGCTGGTCAAACAGGGCAAGGTCCGGTACCTGGCCGCCTCCAACTACGACACCGACCGGCTGGCCGAGGCGCTGGAGATCAGCAAGCGGGAGAACCTGGCCGGCTACGTCGCGCTCCAGCCCGAGTACAACCTGGTCGAGCGCGAGGGCTACGAGGGCAAGCTCGCCGCGCTGGTGGCCATCGAGGGCCTGTCCGCGGTGCCGTACTGGGGCCTGGCCAAGGGCTTCCTGACCGGCAAGTACCGCCCCGGCGTCACGGTGGACAGCCCGCGTGCCGCCGGCGCGGGCGCCTACCTGGACGATCGCGGCCTGCGGGTGCTCGCCGTCCTGGACGAACTGGCCGCCGCGCAACGCACCTCGGTCGCCTCGGTGGCGCTGGCCTGGCTGGGCGCCCAGCCGACGGTGGTCGCCCCGATCGCCAGCGCCCGCACCGTCGAACAGCTGGACGACCTGCTCGGCGCGGCCACCCTGGAGTTGGCCGAGGACGAGATCCAGCGCCTCACCGAGGCCGGCGCCCGCTAGTCAGCGCGTCCCGGCGGCCAGTTCCGGCCGCCGGGACGCGGGCGTGCGCTCAGCCGGTGATCCACGCGCCGGTGACCACGGTCCACTCCCGGATCCGGGTCTCGGCGATCACGTCGGCCGAGGCGTAGGGGTCGCTGTCCAGGATCTTGGCCAGCTCGTCCCGGTCCGCCGCCTCCAGCACAACCTGCGCGCCGGTGTCGTTCGCCCACGGCCCACCAGCCAGCAGCACACCCTGTTTGGCCTGCTCAGCGGCCCACTCCCGGTGCGCGGGCCGAACTGCCAGCCGCTCGTCCCGGTTGGTCCCGAAGACCCACTCCACCACGAACCGCGCCATCGCGCCCCTCCTCGGCAAAACCCAGCCCCGCCGGCCGGCGAGACGACACGCCGACGCTACTCGCGGCCCCCGCCGCCGGGCCCGGCCCGGTGAGGTGATCCCAGGCACCGAGATCGCCAGCCCTTGACCAGCGCGGGTACCTTCTGTGCGTGGGTTGGGACGCGCCGCGCGGGGACAGCCGTGCCACCGGAAATCAGGCGCCGAACGTCGAAGCGACGGTCGAGCGCACCTTCAGCCATCTCCGGACCCTGGACGGCAACACACCGCAAACCGGTGGTGTCCAGGCTCCCGAAGCGCCGTTGACCTTGGAAGACCTGTACCGCCAGCACCGCATGCGCCTGGTCCGCCTGGCCATTCTGCTGGTGGACGATCCGGCCACCGCCGAGGACGTCGTGCAGGAGGCGTTCACCGGCCTGCACCGCAACTGGGGCGGCCTGCGCGACGGCGCGGCGGCCGTCGGTTACCTGCGGACCGCCGTGGTCAACGGCAGCCGCTCGGTGCTCCGCCGCCGCAAGACCGCCCGCGAGTACCAGCCACCGCACCTGACCACGGCCCGCTCGGCCGAGTCCCTGGCCATGCTGACCGCCGAACACCAGGCCGTGGTCAGCGCCCTCGGCCAGCTCCCGCCCCGCCAGCGCGAGGTGCTGGTGCTGCGGTACTACGGCGGCCTGTCCGAACAGGAGATCGCCGAGTCCACCGGCATCTCCCGCGGCACGGTGAAGTCCACCGCCAGCCGCGCCCTGGACGCACTGCAGAAGGCCCTCAAGGTCTGAGCCCCGCGCTCGGCCGCCGCACGTGCCGTGGGCCACGACCCGTTGCCCGCTGCCATGGCCACCTGGCGCGCGGGCCGGTCGGGGCTCGGACTGTCGGCCTCAGCCACGGCGGTCCCGGCGGCTCCGAGCACGCGAAATCGCGCTTGGAATCGCTCTCACGCGCAATTTGTGGCATTCCCGTGGGCGTCGTTCGCGCAGAGGTCTAGACCAGAGTCGCCGCATGCCCCAGGATTCGAGCTGTGTCCAGCTCGCGAACCGTGGTCGCCGTTGACGTCGGCGGCACCGACATCAAGGCAGCCCTGGTCGAGGGCGACCCCGCCGCGCCCGTGCTGGTCGACCGGCTGCGCCGGGCCACGCCGCGGGGCGCCACCGGCGCGGAGACCGCGGACGCCTTGGTCAGCCTGATCGCCGACCTGGTCAAGACCTGGTCGGCCGAGTCGGCCAACCCGGTCGAGGCGGTCGGCGTCGTGGTGCCGGGCATCGTCGACGCCGAGGCCGGGGTGGGCGTGTTCTCAGCCAACCTCGGCTGGCGCGACTACCCGTTCCGCACCGCCCTGCGCGAACGCCTCGGCCTGCCGGTGGTCTTCGACCATGACGTGCGCGCCGGCGGCCTGGCCGAGGCACGACTGGGCGCGGCGCGCGGTTTCACCGACGCCGTGGTCATGCCCATCGGCACCGGCATCGCCGCCGCCCTGCTGCTCGGCGGCCGACTGCACTCCGGCGGCGGCTACGCGGGCGAGGTCGGCCACCTCTCCCTCGGCGCCGGTGAGCTGTGCGGCTGCGGCCAGTACGGCTGCCTGGAGTTGCGCGCCTCCTCCGCGGCAGTGGCCCGCCGCTACACCGAACGCACCGGCCGCCCCGTGCGCGGCGCGATCGAGGTCGCCAACGCGGTCCGCGCGGGCGATCCCGACGCCGCCGCCGTGTGGGCGGAGGCGGTCGAGGCACTGGCCCAGGCCGTGATCCTGTTGACCACCCTGCTCGGGTTGCAGGCCGTGGTCCTCGGTGGTGGCCTGGCCATGGCGGGTGAGCTGCTGCTCGCCCCCCTTGGCGACCGGCTGGACGAGCTGGTCTCGTTCCAGCGCCGACCCGAACTGCGGTTGGCGGCGCTGGGTGACGAGGCTGGTTGCCTCGGAGCCGCGCTGCTGGCCATGGACCTGTTGGAGGGTTGATGAAACTCGTCGGCGGCAAGGTCGTCACTCCTGGCGGTGTGCTCGATGACGGCTGGGTTCGGGTCGAGGGCGGACTGATCACCGAGGTCGGCGCGGGCTCGGCCAACGGTCAGCGCACGACGGAGGAGGTCGTCGACGTCACCGGTCAGTGGGTGGTCCCCGGGTTCGTGGACATCCACTGTCACGGCGGCGGCGGCGAATCCTTCTCCAACCCCGACCAGCAGCGGGTGCTCAAGGCCGCCTCCGCCCATCGGCGGCACGGCACCACCACCATGCTCGGGAGCCTGGTGTCCGGGTCCATCCCGGACATGTCCCGGCAGATCGCGGCGCTGGCCGAACTGACCCAGGACGGCCTGCTCGCGGGCGTGCACCTGGAAGGCCCGTTCCTGTCCGCGGCCCGCTGCGGCGCGCACGACCCGGCGATCCTGCGCCCACCGGCCAAGGCCGATGTGCAGACCCTGCTGGACGCCGGCCGCGGCACCGTGCGCATGGTGACCCTGGCCCCCGAGCTGGACAACGGCGTGGAAGCCGTCCGCCAGCTCGTCGACCAGGAGGTCATCGCCGCCATCGGTCACACCGACGGCACCGAGGCCCAGGTCCGCCCCGCGGTGGACGCCGGAGCCAGCGTGGCCACCCACCTGTTCAACGGCATGCGCCCGCTGCACCACCGGGAGCCCGGCCCGATCGGCGCCCTGCTGGACGACGAGCGGGTGACCGTGGAACTGATCTGCGACCTGGTGCACCTGCACCCGACCGCGATCCGGCTCGCCGCCCGGCACGCCGGTCTCGCGCGCACCGTCCTGATCACCGACGCCATCGCGGCCGCCGGGGTCGGCGACGGCGTGTACGACGTCGGCGGCCTGGAGGTCACCGTGACCGACGGCGTGCCAACGCTGGCAGGCGGCGGCTCGCTGGCAGGCAGCACCCTGACCATGGACGCGGCCTTCCGCAACCTGGTCCTGGAGTGCGGCCTCGGCGTCACCGACGCGGCAACCGCCTGCTCCACCCGCCCGGCGGCCCTGCTCGGCCTGACCAAGGTGACCGGCTCGATCAGCGCGGGCCTGGCCGCCGACCTGGTCGTGCTGGACGCCGGACTCCGTCCCACCCGGGTACTGCACCGCGGCGAGTGGGTGTCCTGAGCGCGCATCAGCCGCACACCGCACTACGGTGTTGGCGTGGCCGCCTCGGACAATCCGGAGAAGCTGCTCGCTGACGCCCTGCGCGCCCAGGCAGCGGGCAGCCCGAGCATGCCGCCGGCCGAAGCGCCGTTCCCGCCGATGCCGGTGCTCCCACTGGGCAACGACACCGGACCGACGGACCGGTTCACCTCGGCCCGCGGCATCGGCCTGCCACCGCCGTCACTGCCGGCCTGGGTGCTGCTGTTGTTCGCCGTGCTGCTTGGTCTGGCCGCGGGCGCGGTCATCGGTGTGCTGACGCTGTGGTGATCACCTCCGGTTCTGGGGTTTGTCGCTGCTGAGTGGCGGTGGGTGCGGCGGGTGCGTGGCTGCCGGTTGGTTGGGTGTCGGCTGGCTGGGTGTGGGCGGTTGGGTGCGGATGACTGGGTGCGGGCTGGTTGGGTGGGCGCGCCTGGGACCAGGTTGTCGTGACTCTGGGTTGTCGGCAAGCGGTGGAGCTGCGAGCTGTGGATAACTGGGGTGTTGTGGATAAGTGCGGATCTTGGGGGCTTTGAGCTGCCGTTTTGTCGGCGCGGGGCGGTAGCGTTGATGTCGTGGGGGTCCCCCTCGGGCGCGCGCGGGGTGGCGGGGCGGGTTGCGGGGTGTGACGGGCTGGGGTCGCTTTTGGGCGGGTCGGGGTGGCTTTGAGGTCGGGGTGGGGGCGGGGCGGCGCGAAGCCGGGAGGCGTTGGGCGCACTGGGCGTGACACGGGGGCGATTGGTGGGCGTGGCGGGGTTGCAGGTGGGTGGGGCCTGCTGACCCGCGAGGGCTTGAGACGCGGTGGGGGCTCAGGGGCCAGGTGGCCTTGCGGGGCCGCAGGATCTCGGGGCCGCGAGATGTCGCAGCGGCGAGGTCCTGCGGCGATGAGGTGCTGGGGCACGGGGGCGATGGCGGTTCGCGCGGCGACCGGACTGGCTGCGATCGGCTTGAGTCGCGATCAGCCGGGACGCGGTGCGGCGCTGGAGCGGTGCGGCGCTGTGGCGCTGTGGCACCGGAGCGCTGTGGCACCGGCGGGGGTGCGCCGGGTGTCCCGGCGGGCGGGTGCTCCGCCTATTGCCGCGTGCGGGGGCTACGCCGCGGCGGTGTTGAGGCCTGGGCGGGGGCCGGTTTCCACTGGCGTTAGTCGGTGTCGCAGGTGGGGATTTGGGGTGGGGCGAGGATGGTCACATTGTCCGGTTTGTCGGGTGGTTGGGGCTGGTGGGGATAGGTTTTCGGCGTGGCGGGACGGGGCGAGGCGGGGGTGTTGTGGTAGTCCGGGGCGGGTTGCGGTGGGGGTCCCTGTACCGTGGGCGGGGTGACGACCGTTACTGGTGCGGCCGTGCCGCTCGCTCTTTTTGGGATCGACTGGCTGAATCCGGTCTTCCTTATTCAGCAAATGGGGCACTTCGCGCTGATCGGTCTGTGCCTGATCGTGTTCGCCGAGTGCGGGGCCTTCGCCTTCTTCCTGCCCGGTGACTCGCTGCTGTTCATCGCGGGGTTCTTCGCCGCCAGTGGCGCCTTTGGTGTGCCGGTCTGGGTTGTCGCCTTGTTGCTGACGGTCTCGGGCATCCTCGGCAACGCCGTGGGGTACTGGATTGGCTGGAAGGCCGGGCCCGCGTTGTTCAACCGGCCCAACTCCAAGATCTTCAAGCAGGAGTATCTGGAGAAGACGCACGAGTTCTTTGAGCGGTACGGGGCTCGGGCGATCATCCTGGCCCGGTTCGTGCCGGTGGTGCGGACCTTCATCACCGCGGTGGCCGGGATCGGCCGGATGGACGCGAAGAAGTACTTCACCTACTCGGTCATCGGCGGTATCGCCTGGGCCGCTGGGTTGACCTTCCTCGGGGCCGCGCTGGGTGATGTGCCGCTGATCAAGAACAACATCGAGGCCGCGCTGATCCTGATCGTGTTCCTCTCGATCCTGCCGATCATCTTCGAGTTCGTGCGGGAGCGGCGGAAGAAGCGCAAGCAGGGGCCGGTGGACCTCGGTGAGCAGCACACCCAGGTGATCCCCAAGATCTGAGTCCACTCTTCGAACACCCCGTGCCGGGTTCCGGCGCGGGGTGTTTTTTCGTGCTTCCCCGGCAGTTCGTGACTGGGCTACATTAGTAAACAGTACTGTTCTGTTAACTAATGGGGGTCCCGGTGGAGACAGCGGTGCTGGTGGTCGGAGCCGGGCCCAGTGGGCTGGTGCTGGGGTGTTCGTTGCTGCGCCGGGGGGTGGCGGTGCGGATCGTGGATCGGGCGCCGGCACCCGCGATCACCTCGCGCGCGCTGGGGTTGCAGGCTCGGGGGGTGGAGGTGCTCGATCGGCTTGGGGCGCTGGGGGACCTGCCGGAGCGGGCCGTTCGGGTGGGTGGGATCAGCGTCAACGCGCACGGGACCGAGCTGGTGCGGATCCGGGTGGATCAGGTGCCGTTGGGCAGCAGGCACCGGACTTTGTTGATCTCCCAAGCAGCGGTGGAGGGGCAGTTGCGAGAGCTGCTGGAGCGGTTGGGGGGCAAGGTCGAGTGGGGGCATGAGGTGGTTGGGCTGCGCCAGGACGGGGGTGGGGTGTCGGTGGAGATCCGGCACGGGGGCGCCGTCGAGGGGAGCCGGGCCGAGTGGGTGGTGGGGTGCGATGGGGCGCACAGCGCGGTGCGGCGGCTGGGGCGGTTCGGGTTTCCCGGCACGCAGGTGGTGGAGAACTTCCTGCTCGCCGACGTGCACCTGGACTGGGGGCTGCCCAGGGACACCGCCTCGGCCTGGATCAGTCCGGACGGGGTGTTCGCCGCGTTCCCGTTGCCGGAGTCGAACCTGTGGCGGCTGGTCGCACCCTGTGAACCCGGCGTCGGCGCGGACGATGTGCTCGGGCGGCTGAGTGAGTTGCTGCCCGCGCGCACCGGCTATCGCGGGGTGCGTTTCGACGGGGCGGTGTGGACCTCGGTGTTCCGCATCCACCGGCGACTGGCCGAGCGGTACCGCCAGGGCCGGGTGTTGCTGGCCGGGGACGCCGCACACATCCACAGCCCGTTCGGCGGGCAGGGCCTCAACACCGGTCTGGGCGATGCGGACAACCTGGGCTGGAAGCTGGCGCTGGTCGCCGCCGGGCGAGCCGACGCGGCACTGCTGGACAGCTACCAGGCCGAACGGCGGCCGGTCGCCGCCGCCGTGCTGTCAGGCACCACCGGGGCGACCCGGCTGGCGCTGGGTGACGGGCGGGTGCGGCGGGTGCTGCGGGACCGGCTGGCCGCGCCGCTGCTCAACCTGCCCTCGGTGCAGCGGCGGCTGGCCAGGGCCGCCTCCCAGCTCGGCGTGCACTACCGGCGCGGGCCGTTGGCGCCCTGGCGGTTCGCGCCGCTGGCCACCGGGTTGCGGACCGGGGAGCGGGTGCCGGACCTGATCTGCCGGCGCGAGGACGGCACGGCGACCCGGTTGCACGCCGAACTGCGCGGCCGGTGGGCCCTGCTGGGCCGGTACGAGCCGCTGGTGCCGGTGGTGCGGGAACTGCTCGGGGACGAGGTGGTGCTGCTGGACCGGCCGATGGCCCAAGCCTGGCTGGTGCGGCCGGACGCGCACCTGGGTTGGCGTGGGCGGCCGGTACCGGCGAAGCTGCACCGGTGGCTGGCGAACGTGCTGCGGACCGGGCGGGCCGGGTGAGGGGCCGCCCCCGCGATCCGGGGAACGACACCGCGATCCTGCGGGCCGCTCTGGACATGTTCATCCAGGGCGGGGTGGAGGGCACCAGCATCGAGCAGGTCGCCAAGCGGGCCGGGGTCGCCCGGCTCACCGTGTACCGGCGCTGGGCGAGCAAGGAACTGTTGCTGGCGCAGGCGATCGAGTTCGGGCGGGACCGGTTCATGAACCCGGCTGAGGTGCTGGCCGTGTTCGCCGACGGCGAGGTCACCAGGGCCAAGCTGGTGGAGATCCTGGTGCAGGCGGTGGCCGATCCGGACTTCCGGCAGCTCATCGGGCGGCTGGCCAGCACCTCGACCAGCCATCCCGAGCTGATGCGGGCCTACACCGAGACCTACGTGCAGCCACGCAAGCAGGTCGCGCTGCAGTTGTTCCGGCTGTTGCAGGAGCACGGCGAACTGCCGCCGGACATCGACCTGGAGATGCTGCTGGAGAGCCTGGCCGGGGTGGTCACCTACGTGATGCTGATGCATCCGGCACGGCGCGGACCCGAGGAGGTCCGCGCCTACCTGAACCGGTTCCTGGACCTGGTGATCAGTCCAGCGCGAACATCGAACCCGGGTTGAACAGGTTGTCCGGGTCCAGCGCCCGCTTGATCGCCCGGTGCGCGCCCAGCCCGACCTCGCCGATCTCCCTGGCCAGCCACTCCCGTTTGATCTTGCCGATGCCGTGTTCGCCGGTGACCGTGCCGCCAAGGGCCAGGCCGACCTCCAGGATCTCGTCGAAGGCCAGCTTGGCCCGCTCGAACTGGTCGGCGTCGGCCGGGTCGTAGGCGATGGTGGGGTGCATGTTGCCGTCGCCCGCGTGCCCGACCACCGCGATCAGCAGCCGCTGCCGGGCGCTGATCTCCGCGCAGCCGCTGATCAGCTCGGCGATCCTGGTGCGGGGCACGCAGACGTCGTCGGTGAGCCAGGCGCCGTAGACCTCCAGCGCGGTCAGCACCGCGCGGCGGGCGGCCAGCAGCATCCGGCCCTCGGCCACATCGGTGGTGACGTAGGCCAGTTCGGCGCCCGCGGACAGGCAGAGCTGTTCGATCTTCTCCAGCTCTCGTTTGGCCACTTCGCCGCCGGCGTCGGACTGGCAGATCAGCAGGGCCGCGCTGCCGCTGCCCGCGCCGAGTTCGGTGTTGAGGTGCGCTTCGACGGCCCGGATCGAGGCCGCGTCCATGATCTCCATCAGGGACGGGACCAGGCCCTCGCGCACTACACCGGCCACCGCGGCGCCCGCGGCGGCAGTGGAAGGGAAGGCGGCGACCATGGTGGCCGGGGCCTGTGGCAGTGGGCGCAGCGCCAGAGTGGCCTGGGTGATCACGCCCAGGGTGCCCTCGCTGCCGATGAACAGCTTGGTCAGGTCGTACCCGGCCACGCCCTTGACCGTGCGCCTGCCGGTGCGCAGCAGTTCGCCGCTGGCCAGCACCACCTCCAGGCCGAGCACCGAATCGGTGGTCACCCCGTACTTCACGCAGCACAGGCCGCCGGCGTTGGTGGAGACGTTGCCGCCGATGGTGCACCAGTCGTAGCTGGAGGGGTCCGGTGGGTAGAACAGGCCCTCCTTCTCCACCTCCTGCCGCAGGTCGAGGTTGACCACGCCGGGTTCCACCACCGCGAGGCGGTTGTCCGGATCGATCTCCAGGATGCGGTTCATCCTGGTCATGGCCAGCACCACGCAGCCGTCGACGGCGTTGGCCGCGCCGGAGAGGCCGCTGCCAGCCCCGCGCGGCACGATCGGCGTGCCCGCCGCGGCGCAGGCCCGGACCACGGCCTGGACCGCCGCGGTGTCCCCTGGCAGCACCACGGCCAGCGGCGCGCCGGCCGGCGCGAGCGGCATCATGTCCCGGCGGTAGCTCTCGGTGACATCCGGGTCGGTGATGACCCCGTCCGGACCAAGGATCCGGCGGAGCTGGTCAAGCAGTTCGACGCTTTTCACCCGATCGTTCACCCGTCCACGGTAGTTCCACAGAAACACGCGCACGAGACGGAAAAAGTCGATGATGCGTTCACCGTGAGCCACGTAGTCTCGGATGTGATGAGCGTGTCAAGTGTGTCCACGACCCTGGCCTGGTCCCCGCTGGACTCCGCGGGCCCGGCGCTGGTGTGGATCATCGTGACCACGTTCATCTTCGCCGAGTGCGGTCTGATCATCGGTCTGTTCCTGCCCGGCGACTCGCTGCTGTTCGCCGCGGGTGTGGTGCTGGCCAACCACGACCGGCCGATCGACGCCTGGGCGCTGGCCGGGGTGAGCACGCTGGTGGCGATCCTGGGCAACGAGTTCGGCTACTTCGTCGGCGCCAAGACCGGGACGAAGATGCTGGCCCGCGAGGGCGGCAAGGTGCTCAACCAGCAGAACCTGCAGCGCGCCAAGGACTTCCTGGACAAGTACGGGTTCTGGGCGATCGTGGCCGCGCGCTGGCTGCCCTGGGTGCGCACGCTGGCCCCGGCCATCGCGGGCGCGGCCGGCATGGACCGCAAGCGCTACACCTGGGCCACCATCACCGGCGCGCTGACCTGGTCGCCGATCCTGATCCTGCTCGGCTACTACGCGGCAGGGCTGCTCAACCGGTACCCGTGGCTGCAGACCGTGGCGGTGATCGGGTTCGTGGCCTTCTTCGTGGTGGGCACCAGCTACGGCGTGTACCGCTACCGCCAGGAGATGCGGCGGCCGATGCACGAGGAGTCCGACGTCAAGAACGGGCCGAGCTGACCTCCGGCCACCGGATCCCGCTCAGCACCAGGTCGGCCAGCTCGCCGGTGGCGTTCACCCGGTCGGCGTTGTCCTGGTCCGAGCCGAGCGCGCGCTGCCGGGCCTGGGACTCGCTGCGGCCGAAGGCGCGGTGCCGGGCGATCAGCCGGGACAGCCGCAGGTCCTCGGCCGGGGCCAGGAACCAGGTCTCGTCCAGCGCCGCGCGCACCCCGGACCAGGGCTGCTCGGTCAGCAGCAGGTAATTGCCCTCGGTGATCACCAGCGGGGTGTCCGGGCAGACCGGGACCGCGCAGGCCACCGGCTCCTCGATCTCCCGGCGGAACTCCGGCGCGTACACGGTGACCGCGCCAGGGGTGTCCGGGCCGTTGGCGCGCAGCCGGGTCAGCAGGTCGAGGTAGCCGTGGCCGTCGAAGGTGTCCGGGGCGCCCTTGCGCTCGGCCCGGCCCAGCCGGTCCAGTTCGCGCTGGGCCAGGTGGAAGCCGTCCATGCCGACCAGCACCGCCTTGCCGGGCAGGGCTTCGGCCAGCCGCTGGGCCAGGGTGGACTTGCCCGCGCCGGGTGCGCCCGCGATGCCGAGCAGCTGACGCCGCCCGGCCGCGGCGAGCCGCTCCGCCCTGGCCACCAGCTCGCTGAAATCCGCGATCACCTGCCGGTCTCCCCCGTCCGCAGCCCGGTGGTCACCGCGTGCGCGACCTCGGCCAGCTGCCCGTTCTCGTCGATGCGCAGCGCGCCGGTGATCAGGCCGACCACCTCGTTCATGGTGCGTTCGCGCGGGGACACCAGGGCCACCCGCTTACCCAGCCGGTGCACGTGCACGCGGTCGGCGATGTCGAACACGTGCGGCATGTTGTGGCTGATCAGCACCACCGGCAGGCCGCGCTCGCGGATCCGGTTGATCAGTTCCAGCACCTTGCCCGATTCGGCCACGCCGAGGGCGGCGGTGGGCTCGTCCATGATCACCACGCGGTTGCCGAACGCGGCCGCGCGGGCCACCGCCACGCCCTGCCGCTGCCCGCCGGAGAGGGTCTCCACGGCCTGGGTCATCGAGGAGATGCCGATGCCCAGTTCGCCGAGCACCCTGGCCGCCTCGGCCCGCATGCCCTTGGTGTCCAGCAGCCGGAACACCGAGCCGAGCACACCGGCGCGGCGACGTTCCCGGCCGAGGAACAGGTTGCTGGCGATGTCCTGGGCCGGGGCCAGGGCCAGGTTCTGGTAGACGGTCTCGATGCCGTGCCCGCGCGCGTCCAGCGGTCCGGAGAGCCGGACCGGCTCGCCGTCGATGCGGATCTCGCCCTCGTCCGGGATCAGCGCCCCGGAGAGCGCCTTGATCAGACTGGACTTGCCCGCGCCGTTGTCGCCGACCACGGCCAGCACCTCGCCGGGCTCCAGGTCGAAGTCGGCGCCGTTGATCGCGGTCACCTTGCCATAGCGTTTGACCAGGCCACGGGCCTGCAGCACCGGAGTCACGCCTGCCTCCCCCTGGAGAAGCGGTCCACCGCGACCGCGACGATGACCAGCACGCCGGTGGCGACGTCCTGGTAGAGGCTGTCGATGCCGGCCTGGGTGAGCCCGGAGCGCAGCACCGCCACGATCAGCGCGCCGACCAGGGTGCCGAGCACGCTGCCGCGGCCGCCGAACAGGCTGGTGCCGCCGAGCACCACCGCGGTGATCGAGTCCAGGTTGCCGGTCTGGAAGGCGTTCGGGTCCGCGTTGGGCACCCGGCCCAGCGCCTGCCAGGCGGCGATGCCGTAGACCAGCCCGGCGACCAGGTAGACGCTGAGCACGGTGCGGCGGACCTTGATGCCGGACAGGCGAGCGGCCTCGATGTCGTTGCCGACGGCGTAGACGTGCCTGCCCCAGGCGGTGCGGGTCAGCGCGTACCAGGCGATCAGGTACATCACCAGCGCCAAGCCCATGCCGACGGTGACCTCGATGTACCCGAACAGGTACTGCCGGGTGCCGAGGAAGGTGAGCAGCTCGTCGGTGACCGGGTAGCTCTGGCCGCCTGCGTAGATGCGGGCCGCGGCGGTGACGATGGTGAGCATGCCCAGGGTCACGATGAACGGCGGCAGGCTGATCCCGGTGACCACGCCGCCGGTGATCGCGGCGATGCCGATGGCCACCACGATGCCGATCAGCAGTGCCAGTGGGGCCGAGGTGCCGTCGAGCACCAGCTGGGCCATCAACAGGGTGCCGAGCACCGCGATGGCCGCGTTGGCCAGGTCGATGCCGCTGGTGAGGATGACCAGGGTCTGACCGAGCGCGAGGGTGCCGATGACCAGGGACTGCTGCACGACCAGGGACAGGTTGTCCGCGGTGGCGAAGGTGTCGGTGGTCAGCGAGAAGATCAGCACCGCGGCCAGCAGCGCGAGCGCCGGGCCGACCGCGGGGGTGCGCAGTACCAGGGCCTTCATCCTCAGCCCCAGCAGTTCTGCAGGCCCCAGGCGGTGTCCTTGGCCTCGATGCCCGGCACCGGCTTGTCCGCGATCACGGTGACCCCGGTGTTGGTGAACCCGCTCGGCTTCTTGCCGCTCTTGGTGAACTCCACCCCGGCCTTGACGCCGTCCTCGGCCATCTTCTTGGGGAACTGCATCACGGTCAGCGCGTACTTGCCGTCCTTGACATCGCGCACGCCCTGGCAACCACCGTCGACCGAGCCGACCACGACCTTGTCCGCCAAGCCCTTGGCCTGCAACGCGGCAAAGCCACCGCGGGCGGCGGGCTCGTTGATCGTGTAGACCGCGTTGACCGCGGCGGCGCGCTGGAGCAGGTTCTCCATCGCCTGCTGGGCCTTGTTCTGGTCGCCGTTGGTGGACTCCTTGCCGAGCACCTTCGGGTCCGACTCGGTCAGGCCGATGCCCTGCAGGAAGCCGTTGTGCCGCTGTTCGTCCACGGTGCCGCCGGGGCTGCCGTCGAGCATCAGCAGCTGCGGGACGCGGTCGCCGAGCGCGGCTTTGACGTACTGGCCCTGCAGTTTCCCGGCTTCGAGGTTGTCGGTGGCGAAGGTGGCGTCGACGGCGTCCTTGGGGTTGGTCTCGGTGTCCAGGGCGATCACCAGGATGCCCTTCTCCCGCGCTTTCTTGATCGCGCCGAGGATGCCGGTGGAGTTGCTGGGCGTGACCAGGATGGTGTCCACGCCCTGCTGGACCAGGTTCTCCAGCGCGGCGACCTGGCCCTCGTTGTCGCCGTCGAACTTCCCGGCCAGTGCGATCAGTTCCGCGCCGTCCTTGCCTGCCTGGGCCTTGGCGGCCTCGCGCAGGGCGACGAAGAACGGGTTGCTGTCGGTCTTGGTGACCAGCCCGATCTTGATCTTGCCGTCGTCGTTGCCCCGGCCGTCGGTGGCCTTCTGGCTGGAACAGGCGGTGCCGGCCAGGGCGATGGCGCCGGTGGCGAGCAGTGCGACCAACTGAGGACCTCGTCGTCCCATGGCTGCCTCCAACAAGCGTGTGGCGCGCAACGCTAGTGAGCGGGTTCACTGGCGGCAAGCGTTTGCGCAAGCGCTTGCGGGAGGTGGGTCGGATGGTCACCATGCGGGATGTCGCCGAGCTGGCGGGCGTGTCGATCACGACGGTGTCACACGTGGTGAACGGGACCAGGCAGGTCGCCGAGGACACCCGCGGCCGGGTGCTGGACGCGGTCGCGCAGACCGGTTACACCGGCAACGCGATCGCTCGTTCGCTGGTCACCGGGGGTACCCGCACGCTGGGGGTGGCGATCTCGCTGGTGGCCAACCCGTACTTCGCCGAGCTGATCCAGGCGGTGGAGAGCGAGGCCAGTGCGGCCGGGTTCACGCTGCTGTTGATCGACACCCACGACGAGCCCTCGGCCGAGCAGGCGGCGGTGCGGGCGTTGCGCTCGCGGCGGGTGGACGGGCTGCTGCTCACCCCGTCGGCTGGCGCTTCCGGCACCTTGCTGCCGGAGTTACGCCAGCTCGGCACGCCGGTGGTGCTGATCGACCGGCTGCCCAGCCACGGGCTGCTGGACCAGGTCGGCCCGGAGAACGCGGGCGCGACCGCGGCACTGGTGGCGCACCTGGCCGAACTCGGTCACCGGCGGATCGGGCTGGTCAGCGGGGCGGCCGGGCTGACCACGACCAGTGAGCGGGTGCACGGTTACCGGCTCGGCCTTGGCCGGGCGGGGCTGGGAGTGGATGAGGCGCTGGTGGTCTCCGGGGAGTCGGCGATGGCGCAGGCCGCGGTGGCCTTGCGGCGGTTGCTGGCGTTGCCGGAGCCGCCGACCGGGGTGATCACCGGGAACAACGCGATGCTGGTCGGGGTGCTGCGCACGCTGGGTGAGCTGGGGTTGCGGGCCGGGCGGGACCTGGCGCTGGTGGGTTATGACGAGGTGGAGTGGGCGGATCTGGTGGATCCGCCGCTGACCACGATGGCGCAGCCGATCACCGAGATCGGGCGGACGGCGGTGCGGATGCTGCTGGCCCGGATCGCCGAGCCGGACCGGGCGCCGCGCACGGTGCGGCTGCCCGCGCGATTCGTGCACCGGCGGTCGTGTGGTTGTCAGTGATCGTGCAGGTGCTCGATCTGCCACTGCGGCAACGGGTCAGGGAGGGCGCGCCAGGCATCGGGGCCTGCGGTGAGTTCCGCGTCGGTGAGCAGGGCCGGGTCCAGACGCAGGTAGGGCTCGTCGGGGCGTAGGTGCTGACCGATGAAGACGATCTCCTGGCCGCGCGGGCCGTCGGTGGCCGACCACAGCGCGGCCGGGTCGATGGTCAGGTTGGGGCCTGCCTGGGACCACAGGGCCATGATCTCCGGGCGGGTGGCGAGCCAGCAGAAACCCTTGCTGCGCAACAGACCCGTCCAGTCGGCCAGGGCGTCGGCGAGGCGGGCCGGGTGGAACGGGCGGGTGGCCCGGAAGGTGGTGCTGCTGATGCCATACTCCTCGGTTTCCGGCAGGTGGGTGCCGGAGAGTTCCTGGGCCCAGCCGGGATGCTGGGCGGCGGTGTCCGGGTTGTGTCTGCCGGTGTTGAGGATCTCGGCGGGGTCGAGCACGCCGTGCCGGGTGCGCAGGCGGCGGGCGCCGGGGTTGAGCTTGGTCAGCAGGTCCTCCAGCAGGCCGAGGTCGGCCGGGGTGACCAGGTCGGTCTTGTTGACCACCAGGGTGTCGGCGAACTCGACCTGGTCGATCAGCAGGTCGGCGATGCCGCGTTCGTCGTCTTCGGTGGCGGCGATGTTCCGCTCCGCCAGCGCTTCGCCTGCACGCAGTTCGGTCAGGAAGGTGGACGCGTCGACCACGGTGACCATGGTGTCCAGCCGGGCGTGCTCGGCCAGGCTGGTGTCATCCGGGAAGGTCCACTCGAAGGTGGCGGCCACCGGCATCGGCTCGGAGATGCCGGTGGACTCGATCAGGATGTGGTCGAAGCGGCCGTCGCGGGCCAGTTCGCCCACGGTGTCGAGCAGGTCGGCGCGCAGGGTGCAGCAGATGCAGCCGTTGGTCAGCTCGACCAGGCGCTCCTGGGTGCGGTCCAGCCGGGCGTGTTCGGCGACCAGGCGGGCGTCGATGTTGATCTCGCTCATGTCGTTGACCACGACCGCGACCCGCAGGCCTGCCCGGTTGGCCAGCACGTGGTTGAGCAGCGTGGTCTTGCCGCTGCCGAGAAATCCGGACAGCACGGTGACGGGAATCCTGGCGGCCATGGTTGTGAATGATAACGGTTATCGTTAGCGTCAGTGCTGGTGGTTCTGTCCAGGGAGGGCTTGTGATCGTTCCGGGTGTGGTGTCGGTGACCTTTCGGCGGCTGGCCGCGACCGAGGTGGTCGAGCTGACCGCCGCGGCCGGGTTGGCCGCGATCAGCTGGGCCGGGGACGTGCACGTGCCCGCCGGTGCGCTCGCGGTGGCCCGGCAGGTCGGCGCGGCCACCACCGCGGCCGGGCTGACCGTGGAGGGTTACGCCTCCTACTTCGACGCCGGGGACAGCGAGCCAGCCGCCTTCGACGAGGTGTTGCGCACCGCGGTGGCGCTGGGCGCGCCCACCATCCGGGTCTGGGCTGGCAAGCGGGCGCCGGCGGATTCCGATGCCGAGCACCGGGCGCGGGTGGTGCGTGAGCTGGTGCGCTGTGCCGGACTGGCCGCGGGCGAGGGCATCCGGGTGGCGGTGGAGTTCCACGTGCACACGCTGACCAAGACGCTGGACTCGGCGGTGAAGCTGTTCGCCGAGGCGGGTCAGGAGAACCTGGTCCCCTACTGGCAGCCACGCGAGCTGCCGGAGGTCGCGGAGTGCCTGACCGAGGTGCGTGCGCTGCTGCCCTCGGTGGCCGCGGCGCACGTCTTCTCCTGGGGCGCGGACGGCTACGACGAGCGGCTGCCGCTGGACGCCCGGCCGGACCTGTGGCAGCCAGTGCTGGCAGAACTGGCCGCGGACGGAGTGGCCCGGCACGCGCTGCTGGAGTTCGTGGTGGACGACGATCCGGCGATGTTCCAGCGGGACGCGGCCACCCTGCTGAGCTGGCTGGGCTGAGGTCAGCCCAGCCCGACCTCGGCCAGCAGCGTCCGCGAGTCCTGCACGCTGACCAGCCGGTTCAGGTTCAGGTCGGGGCCCTTGATCTCGGCCAGCGGTGGCAGCCGGTGCTTGGTCGAGCTGATCCCGGCGCGCACCGGGTACTCGGCGAGGTGGTCGGCGAAGAACTGCTGGGCAGGCGCGGAGAGCAGGTACTCCACCGCCTTGTGCGCCAGCGGCACATCGTCCCCACGCAGCGCGCCGACCCCGGCGATGTTGACCAGCGCGGCCGGATCGCTGCCGCTGACATGGTGCAGCTGGGCGCGCATCCTGTCCACCCCGACCCTGGCCGACTTCTCGAACCAGTAGTAGTGGTTGATCAGGCCCAGCGGGATCTCGCCGCTGTCCACCGCGTCCAGCAACTGCGGGTGGGTCTCGTAGCGGCGCGGGTTGTTGGCCTTGAACCCCCGCAGCCAGGACCGCGCGCCGTCCTCGCCGCGCAGCACCCGCAGCGCGGTGACGAAGGAGAGCCAGGAGGCGTTGCCGGGGACGAAGCCGATCTTGCCCCGCCAGCGCCGCTGGATCAGGTCCTCGGTGCCGCGCGGGATGTCTGTCTGGCCGACCTGCTTCGGGTCGAAGGCGATCACCCTGGCCCTGGCCGAGGTGCCCACCCAGTGGCCGCTGACCGAGCGGAAGGCGCCCGGCACCGACTGCCGGAGACTGTCGGGCAGTTCGGCCAGCAGGTCCTTGCTCTCCAGCAGGCCGAGCGTGCCCGCGTCCTGGGAGATGAACAGGTCGGCCGGGCTGTCCTGGCGTTCGGTCACCAGCTGGTCGGAGAGCTTGCTGGTGTCGCCGTAGCGGACGTCCAGTTTCACCCCGATGGCCTGCGCCATCTGACCCAGGATCGGGCCGATCTGCTGCTCGGTGCGGCCGGCGTAGATCACCAGGGTGCGCTGCTGCGGCGCGCCGGGAGGTGGGGTGGGTTGATCGGTCGCGCAGGCGCACAACGGGCTTAGTATCCCCAATAGCACCAGGCAGGACAGGGTGGTTCTGCCCCGTGTCCGTGGACGGAGCTGGGTCATGTGTTCTCCCGCCGAGTCAGCCGACACCCCTGAGCAAGGTAGGGGGATCGTCGGATGTTGCCCAGGGTGGGTGGTCGGTCGCACTGGGTTCTTGATCAACCTGTCACCGGGACCACCGGCGTGTGGTTGGCGTCACTGGAACGGGTGAGCGCATGTCAGGATGAAGTGAGTGACCGTCAACGCCGACGGTTGATCACGTGCCATCTCAACCAGATGGCGGCGGCAATGGTCGGCGCCGTCGCGCCCGACCGCCACAAGCGGTCGGCCGGCCCTTGCAGACGAGGAGAGGACGCATGTCGTCGCCGGAGTACTGGACGCAACCCCGTGCGGGTGAACCGGATGCGCCCCATCCCGGAGTCCCCGCCGCCACCGCCGCCCGGCCGACCGCGGAGCAGGTCATCGCGGGCCTGCGGGAAACCGACGCGGGTGGCGCGGACCTGGTGCAACTGCTCACGCCGGAGGGCGAGCGGGTGCACCACCCCGATTTCGACATCGACATCAGCCCCGAGGAGCTGCGCGGCCTGTACCGGGACATGGTGCTGGTCCGCCGGGCCGACCGGGAGGCCAACGCGCTGCAGCGGCAGGGCCAGCTGGGCATCTGGGTGCCGCTGCTGGGTCAGGAGGCCGCGCAGATCGGCGCCGGGCGGGCGATGCGGCCCACCGACATGGCCTTCCCCAGCTATCGCGAGCACGGGGTGGCCTGGTGCCGGGGCATCGACCCGGCACAGATCCTGAGCATCTTCCGGGGCACCGACCACGGCGGGTGGAACCCGCTGGAGAAGCGGTTCCACCTGTACACCATCGTGATCGGCAACCAGTGCCTCAACGCCACCGGTTACGCGATGGGCCAGAAGTTCGACGGCGTGGTCGGCGATTCCGACGGCGAGGCCACCATGGTGTTCTTCGGTGACGGCGCGACCAGCCAGGGCGATGTGCACGAGGCCATGGTGTGGTCCGCGGTCTACGACGCGCCGGTGGTCTTCTTCTGCCAGAACAACCAGTGGGCCATCTCCGAGCCGCTGGAGCGCCAGACCAGGGTGCCGCTGTACCGGCGGGCCAGCGGGTACGGCTTCAAGGGCATCCGGGTGGACGGCAACGACGTGCTGGCCTCGCTCGCGGTGACCCGGTGGGCGCTGGAGGAGTGCCGCAGCGGCAACGGCCCGGTGCTGATCGAGGCGTTCACCTACCGGATGGACGCGCACACCACCTCCGACGATCCGACCCGCTACCGGCTGGCCGACGAGCTGGAGATGTGGAAGCTGAAGGACCCGATCGAGCGGGTCAAGGTCTACCTGGTGCACCAGCAGTGGGCCGATGCCGAGTTCTTCGACGCGGTGCAGGCCGAGGCGGACGAACTCGCCGCCCAGCTGCGCGAGACCTGCGTGAACATGCCCGATCCGGCGCCCGCGCAGATGTTCGAGCACGTTTACAGCGAGCAGACCGCGCAGCTGGACAAGCAGCGCGCCGACTACCTGTCCTACCTGGACGGTTTCGCCACGACCGCCGGGGGTGAGCGCTGATGGCCGCGCCGACCATGGACCGCGACACCGAGACCACGGCGCCCAGGACGCAGAAGGTCACCATCGGCAAGGCGCTCAACCTGGGGTTGCGCGCGGCGATGGAGGCCGATCCGAAGGTGCTGGTGATGGGTGAGGACGTCGGCAAGCTCGGCGGCGTCTTCCGGGTCACCGACGGCCTGCAGAAGGACTTCGGCGAGCAGCGGGTGATCGACACTCCGCTGGCCGAGTCCGGGATCATCGGCACCGCGATCGGCCTGGCCCTGCGCGGCTACCGGCCGGTGTGCGAGATCCAGTTCGACGGGTTCATCTTCCCCGGCTTCGACCAGATCGTCTCCCAGCTGGCCAAGCTGCACTACCGCTCGCGCGGACAGCTCAAGATCCCGGTGGTGGTGCGGGTGCCCTTCGGCGGCGGGATCGGCGCGGTGGAGCACCACTCGGAGTCGCCGGAGTCCTACTTCGCGCACACCGCGGGCCTGAAGGTGGTGGCCTGCGCCAACCCGGTGGACGCCTACTGGATGATCCAGCAGGCCATCCGCTGCGATGACCCGGTGCTGTTCTTCGAGCCCAAGCAGCGCTACCACGAGAAGGCCGAGCTGGACACCACGGTGACCCCGGGTCCGCTGTTCGCCTCCCGGGTGCTGCGCAAGGGATCCAGCGTCACCGTCGCGGCCTACGGCCCGACCGTGAAGACCTGCCTGGACGCCGCGGCCGCGGCTGCCGAGGAGGGCCTCGAACTGGAGGTCATCGACCTGCGCGCGCTGTCCCCGCTGGACCTGGGCCCGGTGTTCGAGTCGGTGCGCCGCACCGGTCGGCTGGTGCTGGTCAGCGAGGCGCCGTCAGAGGCATCCATCACCTCCGAGATCACCACCCGGGTGCAGGAGGAGTGCTTCTACTCGCTGGAGGCGCCGATCCTGCGGGTCACCGGCTTCGACACCCCGTACCCGGCCTCCAAGCTGGAGGACGACTTCCTGCCGGACCTGGACCGGGTGCTGCACGCCGTCGAACGCTCGCTGGGCTGGTGAGGGGACACAATGCCGCAGTTCAAGCAGTTTCCCCTGCCCGACACCGGTGAGGGACTGACCGAGGCGGAGATCCTGACCTGGCACGTCAAGCCGGGCGACACGGTCACCGTCAACCAGATCATCGTGGAGATCGAGACCGCCAAGGCCGCGGTCGAGCTGCCCTGCCCGTTCGCCGGGGTGGTCACCCAGCTGCACGCCCAGCCAGGGGAGACGGTGGAGGTCGGGGTGCCGATCATCACCGTGGACGTCGACCCCGGCGGCGCGCCCGCGGCCGAGCCGCCTGCCTCCGACGGCAAGATCGGCGAGGAGATGCCGGGCGGGCGGATCGCCACCCTGGTCGGCTACGGCCCGCGCACCGGCTCGGCCAAACGCCGGGCCCGCAAGGGATCCGCGCCGGTGGCCGCGCCGGAACCGGTCGTGGCGCAGGAACCCGTGGCCGCGCCGGTGGTCCCGGAGCCGGTGGCCGCCGGTGGTTACGTGCCGCTGGCCAAGCCGCCGGTGCGCAAGCTGGCCAAGGAACTCGGCGTGGACCTGCACGCGCTCAACGGCTCCGGCCGGGACGGCGTGATCACCCGCGAGGACGTGGAATCGGCCGCCCGCAACGGTTCCGATGTGTCCACTGTGGAGGTTCCGGGGTACGACCCGGCCACCAGGGAACGCCGGGTGGCGGTGCGCGGGGTGCGCAAGGCGACCGCGCAGGCCATGGTGGACAGCGCGTTCACCGCCCCGCACGTCACCGAGTTCCTCACCATCGACGTCACGCCGATGATGGAACTGCGGGCCAGGCTCAAGAACCATCCGGAGTTCCGCGACGTCAAGATCACCCCGCTGGCCTTCGCGGCGCGCGCGGTGTGCCTGGCGATCAAGCGGACCCCGGATGTGAACGCGAGCTGGGACGCGGCGGCGAACGAAATCGTCTACAAGTCCTACGCGCACCTGGGCATCGCCGCGGCGACCCCGCGTGGCCTGGTGGTGCCGAAGGTGCGGGACGCGGACGCGATGTCGTTGCGGGAGCTGGGGATCGCGCTGGAACAGCTCACCGCGACCGCCCGCGACGGCAAGACCACGCCAGCGGACATGCAGAACGGCACCTTCACCATCACCAACATCGGCGTGTTCGGCATCGACACCGGCACCCCGATCATCAACCCCGGCGAGTCCGCGATCCTGGCCCTTGGCGCGATCAGGGACATGCCGTGGGTGGTGGACGGGCAGGTGGTGCCGCGCAAGGTGTGCCAGCTCGCGCTGAGCTTCGACCACCGGGTGGTCGACGGGCAGCAGGGTTCGCAATTCCTGGCCGATGTCGGCGCGCTGCTGGCCGATCCGGCGATGGCCTTCACCTTCTAGGTCAGCAGTAGTTCCAGTCCCAGGTAACCACCACCACCGGCCAGGATGCCCACGGCGGCGCCGACGAGCACCTGGCCGGTGGTGTGGTCCCGCAGGGCGACCCGCGACCACATCACCCAGGCCGCGAGCAGGGTGACCGGCCAGAGCCAGGGGCCGTAGCTGAGCACCAGCATCACCACCGCGCCCGCGGCGACCGCGGCGTGCAGTGAGATCTTCCAGCGCGCGCCCAGGGTGATCGCCGCGCAGGCGAGCAGCGCGACGAACATGGCCGCGGCCAGGGAGATCAGCTGGTGCGGGGCCTGGCCGAGGAAGAGGATCAGCCAGCCGGTGCACAACGAGGCCAGGCAGAGCAGCAGCGGAACGGTGCGGCCTTCCAGGTTGTGCACGTGGTGGGTGTCGTAGCGGCCGGCGCTGGCGCCGCGCAGGATCACCAGCATCGGGATCACCGAGCCGGTGACCCCGACCACCAGGCCCCACAGCAGGGTCGGGCCGAGCCGGTGCCCAGTGGCGGGCCAGGCGACCAGCAGCGGCAGGGCCAAGACCCAGACCCAGGGTGCCAGCACCTCGGTGGCGATCCGGGCCGCCCAGGGCCGGGCCAGGGTGTCCTGTTGCTCGGTGGTCACCGATCCGTCTCCCGTTTCTCCAGCTCGCCGACCTGCTCGATCATCACCATGATCAGGTGCTGGTGCAGCGGGGACAGTTCGCGCACCCGGTCCAGCAGCGCGTCGGAGGCCCCGGTCCCGGCGACGCGGCCGTCGAGTTCGGCCCGGACCCGCTCGTGCACCGGCGCGTCCAGGAAGTAGCCGGCAGGCACGTCGAAGGCGGTGGCCAGGGCCCGGAGGTGACTGGCCTTGGGATCGTCTCGCTGACCGTTGCGCAGCATCCAGATGTAGCTCTGCGTGATGGCGCCGCCGTTCGCGCGAATCGCGGCCGCGATGTCCTCGTTGCTGAACATCCGGCCGTCGGCTCGCCTGCGCTTGTCGAACAGCAGGTTCAACGCCTCGGCGAAGGGCGGCGGCCCACCGCCATCGTGTTCCCCAGTACCCACCCTGAGCAGGGTACTTTCACATGGGTGGAGAAACAACGGGGGTCATCTTCACTACTGTTGACATCGGTTGGCAACCTGTGATTACCTGAGCGGGCTTCAACGGGGGTGAAGACAGGGGGGCTTGATTTCGACGGCGGTGAACGTCGTCGACTGGCTTCACCGCAGGGGGGACAAGTTACGAGGGGGGACCCTCGGGCCCGTTGACGTTCCAGCCGCGGCTCCGCTTGGTCCCCAGTCGAGCGGAGCCGCGGCACCGGAGTCAGCGGTCAGGGCAGCGGGACTTCCCAGCTCACCGTGGTCCCGCTGCGCGGCGAGGACGCCACCCGGCACCGCCCGCCCGCCGCGGCCGCCCGCTCCTCGATGTGCCGCAGCCCGCGCCGGGTGACCCCGCGCGGAATGCCGCAACCGTCGTCGGCGACCTGCAACCGCAGCCCGTCCACATCCCGGTTCACCCGCACCCACACCGAACGCGCGCCCGAATGCCGGACCACATTGGACAGTGCCTCGCGCAACGCGGCCCGCGCGTGGTCGGCCACCGCGGTGGGCACCTCGGTGAGATCGCCGTTGATCTGGAGTTTGGGTTGCACGCCAAGGAGTTCACCCGCGATGGCGATCTCCGCGCGCACCGAGTCGACCAGGTCAGGGGCCCGGTCCGCGCCGTCCGGATCGGCCGAGCGCAGGGTGCGCACGGTGGCCCTGACCTCGGCGATGGTCTTGTCCAGCTCGTCCACGGTGTCCGCGATCCGGTGCGCGTCCGCCTCGTCCAGGCGACCGGCCAGCCTGCGCCCCAGCAGTTCCAGCTGCACGCCTGCCGCGTAGAGGCGTTGCACGATCACGTCGTGCAGGTCCCTGGCGATCCGCTCCCGCTCCTGGTAGACCGCGATCCGTTGCCGCGCGGTGGATCCCTCCGCCAGCACCAGCGCCAGCCCCGCCTGCACCGCGAAGGAGTTCACGACGTCCACAGTGGACTGGGCGAACGGCTTGGCCCCCTTGCGCCGGTACACCGCCAGTGCGCCGAGCCGCTGCTCCCTGGTGCCGAAGGGCGCCACCGCGAACGGCCCGTACCCGCGCAACGCCCTGGGCACGAACGGCGCGGTCCGCGGATCCTGGTTGAGGTCGTCCACCACCACCGGCACTCCGCTGCGCGCCACCCGCGCCGCCGCCGAGCGTGGCGACAGCACAGCGCCGACCGGGTCCTCCGCGCTCTGCCCGTGCGCGGCCTCCACGGTCAGCCCGCCGTCCTCGTTGCGCACCATGACCAGCCCGAGATCCGCCTCGGCCAGCTCCGCCACCCGCCGCACCACCAGCGGCAGCACCGCGTCCGGGTCGTCCCCGGACAACGCCGCCGAGGTGATCTCGGTCGAAGCGGCCAGCGCACGAGCGGCGAGCGAGGGATCCATGACCAGAATCATGCCCCGACCCGCACAACCAGGTCCGCCCCCGCCGCCTCCGCCGCCCGGTGGGTGACGTGCACCAGCGTGCTGCCCGGCAACTCGGCCCGGATCGCGGCCAGCACCCGCCGCGCGGTGGGTTCGTCGAGATGCGCGGTCGGCTCGTCCATCAACAGCACGCCGGTCCCGCGGGCGTAGAGCAGCGCGCGGGCCAGGCCGAGCCGTTGCGCCTCGCCACCGGACACCGCGGCCCCACCGGCCCCGACCTGGGTGTCCAGACGGTGCTGCCAGTCCTCAAGGGCGACGGTGCGCAGCGCGGCGCGAAGCTCGTCGTCGGTGGCGTGCGGGTCGCCGAGCAGGAGGTTCTCCCGGACGGTGGTGGAGACCAGTTGCGGGTCCTGCGGGGACCAGGCGGCGGTGTCGGGGATGGTGGCGTGGCCCTGGTCGGGGTGGAGGAAGCCGAGCAGGACGGCGAGCAGGGTGGACTTGCCCGCGCCGGAGGGGCCGACGATGGCGGTGTGGGCGCCGGGCGGGATGTGCAGGGTGAGGTCGCGCAGGGTGAGGGTGGGGGTGCCCGGCCAGCGGACGTCGATGTGGTCAAGGCGGATTTCGGGGGGCTGTGGATAGGTCGGGATTGTGGATAGGTCGCGATCTTCGCGGGGGTTTGGCGAGGTGGGTGGGGGTGGGGTGGGGCAGTCTGGAATTGGGGGGACCCCCTCGCGCGCGCGGGTGAGGGCTGGGGCTGGGGCGAGGGCCGAGGCCGAGGCCGAGGCTGGGGCTGGGGCTGGGGCTGGGGCGGGGACGGGCGCGGGCTTCGGGGTGGAGGTGTGGGCGGAAGCGCGGGCTTGGGCTGGGGCGAGCGGCGGGGCAGAGGTGCGAGCGGGAGCCGCGGTGGGAGCGGGCGCGTGCGCGCGGGCGGCAGCGGCGGTGCGGGCGGTAGTGGGGACGGATTGGCTGGTCAGGTTGGTGTAGGCAGTGCGGAGGGGGCGGAGTTGCTGGGCGGCCGGGGGGAGCAGGGACAGGGTTTCGGTCAGGGCCAGGGGCAGTAGGGCCAGGACGGGGGCGAGCAGGGGGTTGAGGGTTCCGGCGGCTACTGCTTCGGCGGCCTGGTGGATGGCCAGGGTGGTCGCGGTGCCGGTGCACAGGGTGAGCAGGGCCAGGGCCAGGCCGTTGGCCAGGGCCTGGCGGCGAGATTGGGTGGCCAGGGTGCGGTCGGCTTGGGTGACTGCGCGGTGGCGGGGGTGGGCTGCGTTGGTGGCCAGTAGGTCCGGGGCCGCGGTCAGCAGGGTGAGGATGGAGTTGGCGAGGGTTCTTCTGCCCTGGGACAGGTTGCGGGTGGCCTGGTTGTCGGCGAGTACCGCGAGCAGGGGGGCGAGGGTGGCGGCGGCGAGGACTGCCAGGGCCAGGGTGAGGCCCGCGGTGGGCAGGATGAGGGTTTGGATGGTGATGGCGACGGTGGCCACCACGGCCGCCACCACCGGGGGGATGAGGACTCTGGGAATGAGGTCGCGGACCGTGTCGGTGTCGGTGACCAGGCGCTGCAGGCCGTCGGTGCGGGGCAGTGGACCCTGGGCGACCAGGTCGCGCCACAGGCTGGTGCGCAACGTGTTGGCGGTGCGGAAGGCGGCATCGTGGGTGACCAGGCGTTCCAGGTAACGCAGCAGGGCGCGGCCCAGGCCGAAGGTGCGCACGCCGACCACCGCGACCAGCAGGGTCAGCATGGGGGGCTGGGTGGATGCCTTGGCGATCAGCCAGGCCGAGGTGGCGGTGAGGGCGATGCCGCTGGCCAGCGCGGTCGCGCCGAGCAGGGCGCCCAGTAGCGAGCGGCGGGACAGCAGTGTCCACAGTGGACGGTGACGCGGGCGGTGAGGGTGGGATGCCACCCGCGTCACCTCGACACCGCCGAGGGGTGTCCCGGCGGTGGGTTCGGGGGTGGTGTGCGAGATCAGGACGACCGCGGCGCCCGCGGCCTTGGCCTGCTCGACCGCGTTGTGCACCGCGGTGGCGCTGGCCGGGTCGAGGTGCGCGGTGGGTTCGTCGAGCAGCAGCAGCCAGGCGCCGCGGCGCAGCCGGAGCAGGGCTCGGGCCACGGCCAGGCGCTGGCGTTCGCCCGCGGAAAGTTCGGCCGGGGGACGGTGCAGCAGGTGGTCGATGCCGAGCTGGTGGGTGAGGTCGAGCAGTTCGGCGATGCGGGGTGGTTCGCCGGGCAGGTCCTGGACCGACTCGGTCAGTTCGGCGGTGACCGTGGCGGCGGCGAACTGGGGGCGTTGCGGGACCCAGCCGATCTGGCGCCGCCAGCCTTCTCTGTCCACTTCGGACAGATCAACGCCGTCGACGGTGATCTTGCCCTGATCCGGGTCGCGGAAGCCCAGCAGCACGGCCAGTGCGGTGGACTTGCCGGTGCCGCTGGGGCTGTGCAGGTGGACCAGTTCGCCGGGAGCCACCGAGAAGGACAGGCCGTCGGGGGCGTCCCGGTCGCGGCGGCGGACGTGCAGGTCGGCCACGAACACCCGGCCTCGGTGGACCGGGGCGCTGCCGGACTTGGGCGTCGGCTCGGCCAGGATCTTGGCCACCCTGCGGACGACCTCCATGCCGTCCTCGCTGGCGTGGTGCGCGGCGCCGACCGCGCGAATGGCCTGGTAGCACTCGGGGGCGAGGATCAGCACCAGCAGGCCGACCTCCAGGGTCAGCCCGCCCGCGGCCAGCCGGGTGCCGATGAGCACCGCGACCAGCGCCACCGACAGCGTGGCCAGCAGTTCCAGCGCCAGCGCCGAGGTGAAGGCGATCCGCAACGTCTTGCCGACCGCCGTGCGGTGCGCCTCGCCGACCCGGCGGATCGCCTCGGTCTGGGCCTGCGCCCGGCGGAACGCGGTCAGCACCGGCAGCGCGCGGACCAGTTCGGCGGCGTGGCTGGACAGCCGCAGCGTGGCGTCCGCGGCCTTGGCCGCCACCTCCGCGGTGTAGCCGCCGATGAGGATCGCGAACAGCGGCAGCAGCGGCACGGTCACCGCGATGACCAGCGCCGACGGCCAGTCAGTGCACAGGATCGCGGCGCCGACCAGCGGTGGCGCCACCGCGACGGTGACCAGTGCGGGCAGGTAGCGGGTGAAGTAGTCGTCCAGGGCGTCCAGGCCCTTGGTGGCCAGTGCGGTCAGCGCGGCCGGGCCGCCGCCGGAGCGTTCCGGGTCGGCGATCCACTCCGGGCCCAGCCGCAGCGCGTGCGTGAGCAGCGCGGTGCGCAGCTCCTCCTTCGCGCCCGCGGCGGCGCGGGCCGCGACGGTTTCAGTGCCCCAGGCCAGGATCGCCCTGGCGGCGACCGCGATGGCCAGCACGGTGACCGGGGTGGCCAGCTCGAACCGGCCTGCCACGATTCCGGCGAGCGCGGTGGCCAGTCCCCAGGCCTGGGCGACCAGCGCCGAGGCGGTGAGGGCGGCCAGCACCGCGATCACCGCCAGGGCGCGGCGGGTCGAACGGGACAGTGTGGGCAGGGCGCCCAGCGGGCCGCGGTTCCTCATGGCGTGTGCACCGCCGGGATGTGCCGGGTGCCGATCCGCTGCCGGAACACCCAGTAGGTCCAGGCCTGGTAGGCCAGCACCGCCGGGGTGCCGAAGCCGGCCACCCAGGTCATCACGGTCAGCGGGTACGGGCTGGCCGAGGCGTTGGCCACGGTGAGCGAGAACGCGCTGTCCAATGTGGACGGAAGGACATCCGGGTACAGCGAGCCGAACAAGGTCGCGATCGCGGCCGCGGCCAGTCCGCCGAGCAGCGCGAACGCCTGACCCTCCCGGCCAAGGCTCAGCCGCCACAGCGCGAGCGCGCCAAGGGCGAGCACGATCGCCCCGCCCAGCAAGGAAAACCCGAGCAGACCGGCCAGTGGCAGCAGCGCGAACGGGCCTGCCCACAGGGCCAGCCTGCGGGCGCGGTCCCGGATCTCGCCTTCGGTCTTCAAGGCGGTGAACACCGCGCCGTGCACCAGGCTGAACCCGGCCACCGCGAGCGCGCCGAGCAGGGTTTCCCAGCGCAGCAAGGCGATCGGGCCGCCGACCAGGTCACCGCGGGCGTTGATCGGCAGGCCGACCACGGTCGCGGTGAGCACCAGGCCCCAGCCCAGCGGCGGCAGCCAGGAGCCGAGCAGGATCACCCGGTCCCAGTTGCGCCGCCAGCGCGCGCTGTCCACCTTGCCGCGGTACTCGAAGGCCACTCCGCGCCCGATCAGCGCCAGCAGGATCACCAGCACCGGCAGGAACGCGCCGGAGAGCAGTGAGGCGTACCAGGACGGGAAGGCGGCGAAGGTCGCGCCGACCGCGACGATCATCCACACCTCGTTGCCGTCCCATACCGGGCCGATCGTGTTGACCATGACCCGGCGCTCGGTGTCGTTCCGGCCGAGCACGTGCAGCAGCATGCCGACGCCGAAGTCGAAGCCCTCCAGGAACAGATAGCCGAACCACAGCAGGGCGATGAGCACGAACCAGATGGTGGCGAGTTCCACTGTGGACTCCTAGTAGGCGAAGGCCAGGACGTCGTCGGACTTCTTTTTCTCGCCCTCGTCCGGTTCCTCGGGTTTGGGGGGCATCACCCCGGCGACGCCCGCCATCGCGTAGCGGCGGAGCAGGAAGAACTCGACCACGGCGAGCACGCCGTAGAGCGTGGTCAAGGAGATCAGCGAGATCAGCGCCTCGGTCGTGCTGATCGCGGAGACCGCCTGCGCGGTGTACATCCACACCCCGTCCACCCCGCTGGGGTTGGGCACCACCACGAACGGCTGGCGGCCCATCTCGGTGAAGATCCAGCCGAAGCTGTTGGCCAGGAACGGGGTGGCGATCCCGCCGAGCGCGGCCCAGACGAACCAGCGGCCCTTGGGCAGGCGCCCCTTGCGGGTCAGCCACAGCGCGGCGGCCGAGGCGAGCGCGGCCAGCGCGCCGAAGCCGATCATCAGCCGGAAGCCCCAGTAGGTCACCGGCAGGTTGGGCACGTACTCGATCGGCTGGCCGGCGAAGGAACCCATCCGCGGGTCGTTGGGGTAGTTCTCGCCGTACTTCTGTTTGTAGATCTTGACCAGGTCCTCGATGCCCTTGACCTCGGAGTTGAGATCGCTGTTGGCCAGGAAGGACAGCAGCGCGGGCACGGTGATGCTCTTGACGCTCTCGCAGTCCGGCCTGGTCACATCGCCGACCGCGAAGATGGAGAACCCGGCTGGTTTCTCGGTGTGGCACAGGGCTTCGGCCGCGGCCATCTTCATCGGCTGCTGCTCGAACATCAGCTTAGACTGCAGGTCGCCGGTCAGCGCGACCCCGGCGAAGGCGATCACGCCGACCCAGCCGCCCAGCTTCACCGAGGCCCGCCACACCGGGGTTTCAGTGCCCTTGCGCCGGGCCAGGTGCCAGACCGAGACGCCGACCAGCAGCGCGGCGGCCACCGCGAGCGCGCCGAACATGGTGTGCGGGAAGGCGGCCAGCACGGTGGAGTTGGTCAGCAGGTCGCCGATCGAGCGCAGCTGCGGGCGGCCGTTGGGGCCGAGGATGGCGCCGACCGGGTGCTGCATCCAGGAGTTCGCGGACAGGATGAAGTAGGCCGAGGCGACCGTGGCCAGCGAGGCGGCCCAGATGCAGGCCAGGTGCACCCGCTTGGGCAGCCGGGACCAGCCGAAGATCCACAGGCCGAGGAAGGTCGACTCGACGAAGAAGGCGACCAGACCCTCGATCGCCAGCAGCGAGCCGAAGACGTCGCCGACGAACCGGGAGTACTCGCTCCAGGACATGCCGAACTGGAACTCCTGCACGATGCCGGTCACCACGCCCATGGCGAAGTTGATCAGCATCAGCTTGCCCCAGAACTTGGTCATCGCCAGGTACTTGGGGTTGCCGGTGCGGTGCCAGGCCGTCTGCATGCCTGCCACCAGCAGCGACAGGCCGATGGTCAGGGGCACCATCAGGAAGTGGTAGACGGTGGTGATGCCGAACTGCCACCGCGCGATATCGAGGACCTCCACGGCTTTCAGCCTGCCCCGGCCCCGGCCTGAGCAGCAGGTACCGGAGTCCTCTCTCGCCCGGCCGAGGGTCCCCCGGTGGCAGGACCAAGGTCCCGGTGACCGGCCTCACCCCGCGCGGTAACTCGCTTCGCCCGGATCGCCGGGTTAGGATCGCCTTGCCTGAGGGGAGTAGTTCCCGCAGTCGCCGCCGGTTCGCCGGCGGTGGTTCGGCGAGGTGATCGACATACTGAACGCCCATTGCGGCGTTCCGGTCCCTCACCCACGGTGTCCGTGGGCGAACGAGACCTCCGGCCGGGTTGACCATGCCCGGTCGGAGTCATCCTGCCTCCGTCTGGGTCGCATCCACGGAGAGGGACCCAGGCAGATGACGTTCTCCCTGCTCGCACTGGGCGCCGCGTTCGCGCTGGTGCTACCGGTCGAGCTGCCGGACAAAACGCTGATCGCCACCCTGGTGCTGACCACCAGGTACCGGGCCTGGCCGGTGTTCATCGGAGTCACCGCCGCCTTCGCGGTGCAGTGCGTGATCGCGGTCGCCTTCGGCAGCGCGCTGACCCTGCTGCCTCCGCAACTGGTCGCCGCGGTGGTCGCGCTGATGTTCGGCATCGGCGCGTTCATGCTGCTGCGCGAGGGTTTCCGCAAGGTCGAGCAGGGCGAGGACGACGCGGCGGGCGCCGGTGAACAGGAGGTCCCGGCCTGGCGGGCGACGCTGACCTCCTTCGGCGTGCTGTTCGCGGCCGAGTGGGGCGATGCCTC
The DNA here is from genome assembly GCF_052078295.1 of Crossiella sp. CA198. NCBI lineage: Bacteria > Bacillati > Actinomycetota > Actinomycetes > Pseudonocardiales > Pseudonocardiaceae > Crossiella > Crossiella sp. CA198. Next base: position 209,046 of record NZ_JBQJIM010000016.1, on the reverse strand, counting down.
CCAGCTGGCCATCGCCGCCCTGACCGCCCGCTACGCCGCACCGCTTGAGGTCGGCCTTGGCGCCTTCCTGGCGCTGGTGACGGTGGCCGCGATCGCGGTGCTGGTCGGCCGGAAGGTACGGCACCGGCTGCCCACCCATCTGATCCAGCGGGTCGCGGGCGGGGTGTTCACCGTGTTCGCGTTGCTGGCTGCCGGGCAGGCCGTCTTCGGCGGCTGATTTCCGCCGGACTTCGCCGGGCAGGACGGCGAGGCTGGCGGTATGGGATTCGAGATCTTGGCTATTCCGCCTAAGACTTTGGCGACGTTGCGCGCCCAGGAAGGCGCCGAACTTCTTGTCGATGAAGAGGGCGGCAGTCCGCTGCGGTGTTGTCTTGGCCGGGCCAAGGCAGGCGAGGAAATTGCGCTGGTGTCGTATGCGCCGTTGCGTGAGTGGGTGGCCGAGACCGGGGCCGATCCTGGGCCCTACCTGGAGTCGGGGCCGGTTTTCATCCACGCCGCGGACTGCGGTGGGCCGGTGGATCAGGGGTTCCCGGAGGCACACCGGGGGGCGTCGCGGGTTTACCGGGCTTATCGCCGGAATGGGCGGATTCTGGGTGGGCGACTGGCGCAGCCCGGCGAAGTCGCGGAGTGCGTACTGGGGGAGATGTTCGGGGATCCGGAGATCGCGTTCATTCACGTGCGGGCGGTGGAGTTCGGCTGCTTCCACTTCGAGGTCCGCCGTTTGCCACGATAACCTGAAAATAACGTTCTGATCACCGACCGCTAACGTGGCCGGGTGCGCACCGCCCACGTCGACGAAGCCGCCGCCCGTCTGCCCGACGGTCGGCGGCTCTATGTCGTCGCCGCAGTTCTGAGCAGCAGCGAGGAACATGCCGCGATCACGACCACCCTGACCGCGCTGCAGGCCAGCGAGAAGTTGCCGCTGCACTTCCGCAAGGAGAGCCAGGACCGGCGGGTGATGATCGCGCAGGCCATCGCGGAAGCCCCGGTGCTCGGGGCGATCATGGCCACCACCGCCACCACCGACTCGGGCCAGGAGAAGGCGCGGGCCCGGTTGCTGTGCGAGTTGCTGCCCCGGCTGCAGCACGTGGAACGGGTGGATCACGTGGTGCTGGAGAGCCGGGCGGGTGGTGACCGGTTCGACCGGCGGACCGCTGATCGGCTGCGCAAGACGCATCGGCTCACCGCGCAGCTGCGGGTGGACCATGCGGGCAAGGACCTCGCCCTGCTCTGGCTCGCGGATTTTGTCGCCTCGTCCTACGTGGCGGCCACGCGGCACGGCGAGCTGAAACCGTGGGAGATCATCAATGCGGCGCACCCGATCGAGGTGACCGAACTTGACCCCAGATAGCGCGAAGCCGGGGGTCCTGATCTCCGTCAGGCTCGTTCCCCGGCTCACTTCTGGCCGCGTCCGCGGACCGACCAGCTCTGCGGCAAGTCTACACCAGGGGGCGGGGTCAGCGCAGGGCGACGGCCACTGCGGCCGCGGCGGCCACCACGTGCGGGCCCACCTCGTCGGCCTTGAGTGGTTCGAAGGAGACCACGCCGACGCTGGCCTGCAGGCCGGGGACGCCGCGGACCGGGGCGGCGACGCCGTGTGCGCCCGCCTGGAGTTCGCCGGAGCTGGCCACCCACTCGGGGCCGTCGGCTGGCAGGTTGATGGCGCGGCCGGCGGCGCCGCGCTGGACCGGGTGACGGGTGCCTACCCGGTAGGCGACGTGGTAGGCGGTCCAGGAGGGTTCGACCACCGCCACTGCCTGGGCCTCGTTGCCGTGCACGACGGTGAGGTGGGCGGTGGCGCCGATCTTCTCGGCCAGGCCGCGCAGGGCGGGCAGGGCGGCGAAGCGCAGCTGCGGCAGCACCCGGCCTGCCAGTTGCAGCACGCCGAGGCCGAGGCGGACCCGGGAGCCCTCGCGGCGGACCAGGCCGCGGGCCTGGAGCGGGCCGAGCAGGCGGTAGATGGCTGCTCGGCTCGCGCCGATGGCGGTGGCCAGGTCGCTGATGCTGGGGGCCTCGGTGTCCGCGTCGGCCACCGCCTGGAGCAGGGCGAGCCCGCGTTCCAGGGTGAGGGAACTCTCCCTGGCCGCTCCGGGCACCGCTCCCATACCGCTCCCTACTCTCCGCTCACCACGGTTCCGGCGACCTCGCTCAGGCCCACCAGCGAACCGCCGGGCCCTGGCGCGGTGGCGGTCAGCACCACCGTGTCGCCGTCGGCCAGGAAGGTCCGCTCGGTGCCGTCGGCCAGGGTGACCGGTTCCTTGCCGCCCCAGGACAGTTCCAGGAAGCTACCGCGCTGGCGCTTGTCCGCCCCGGAGACCGTGCCGGAACCGAACAGATCGCCGGGGCGCACGGTGGCGCCGTTGACCGTCATGTGCGCCAGCTGCTGGGCCGCGGACCAGGACATCTCGGCGAAGGGCGGCTCGGCGACCAGCGAACCGTTCCAGGTCACCTGGATGCGCAGGTCCAGGCCCCAGTGCTGGTCCTCGACCAGGTAGTCCAGCAGCGGGTGCGGCGCGGACGGGGTGGGCAGGCGGGCGTTGCTGAACGCCTCCAGCGGGGTGATCCAGGCCGAGATCGAGGTCAGGAAGGACTTGCCGAGGAACGGGCCCAGCGGCACGTACTCCCAGGCCTGGATGTCCCTGGCGGACCAGTCGTTGAGCAGCACCACGCCGAAGAGGTGCTCGGCCGCGGCCGAGGTGGACACCCGGGAGGCGACCGGTCCGCCGCAGACGAAGCCGACCTCGGCCTCGATGTCCAGCCGCTTGCTCGGGCCGAAACCGGGCGCGTCGGCGCCTGGCGGGCGGCTCTGGCCGTGCGGGCGGACCACGTCGGTGCCGGAGACCACCACGGTGCCTGCGCGGCCGTGGTAGCCGACCGGCAGATGGGTCCAGTTGGGCAGCAGTGGGTCGCCGTCGGGGCGGAACATCCGGCCAACGTTCTCCGCGTGGTGCCGCGAGGAGTAGAAGTCCACGTAGTCGCCGACCCGGAAGGGCAGCAGCGAGCGGACCGCGCTCAGCGGCAGCAGGTCGGCGCCGGTCGGCGTGCCTGGCAGCCCGACCAGTTCGGTCAGCCGGGCGCGCAGTTCGCTCCACAGCGGCGCTCCGGCGGCCAGCAGGTCGTCCAGGGACTCCCCGGCCACCAGTGGGCTCAGCCGGGCGCCCAGGTCCAGTGCGCGCAGCGGCAGCGCGTGCTCGCCCACCCGCACCGCCACCATCGGGCCGGAGCCCGCGTCGATCACGCCGTAGGGCAGGGTCTGCGGGCCGAACGGCGACTGGGCCGTGAAGGCCGGGTCCTTGATCCAGCTCACAACAGGCCCAGCCCTTCCAGGTCCTCCACCGGTTCGGTGAGCGAGCAGGAGCCGTAGGAGGCGAACACACCGCGCACGGCGTGCGCGGCGGCCTCCGGCAGCGCCTTGGCCTCCTCGGCGAGTGCCTCGGGATCGTCGCTGGCCAGCGCCTCGCGGGCGTCCTTGCCGGAGAGCGTGCGGGCGGTGGCGACCAGCAGGTTCAGGAAACCGTGGTGGTTGAACCCGGTCTCCTCGTCCCGGTGCCGCAGCGCGTTGTGCAGCCCGGCGGTGGCCTTGAACGGCACACCGGTGGTGCTGGCCACGCTGAGGAAGTCGGCGACCTCCTCGATGCTCGGGAACGCCTCCGGGGTCTGGCCGCCGCAGCGCAGCTTGGGCCAGCTGCCGTGCTCGGCCACCCGGCGCACGCTGTCCAGCCATTCGCTGCTGGTCCCGGCCTCGGTGTTCTGGCTCGGGCGGCGTGGCTCGATGACCCGGATGACGTCCTCGGGCACGAACTCCGAGACGCGTTCCAGCCACACGTCGTCGACCTCCGACGGCGCGGGCATCTCGACCATGCGCAGGGCGAGCAGTTCGGTGCGGGACTCGACGATGGAGATGGCCTTGGGCACGGCGCTCAGGCCGGTGTCGATCACCAGTGACAGACCCACCGGCTTGACCGGTTTGATCTTGATCAGCTCGGTGATCAGCTCGGGCAGCCGGGAGGCGTTGCACAGGAAAAGGCCGACCACACCGGACCAGGATTCGGTTCTGGCCTGCAGGTGATTGCGCAGCGCGTCCGCCATCGGGGCGTTGCCCGGCGGGAACAACGCCGCGTCATCGACCAGCCTTGCGAGCAGGGGCGGTGTACCGCGCGGACCGGGCGCACGGAGCTCAGCGACGCTTGACACGGCTGACACGCTAGTGGTGTCCACGGAACCGAACAAAAATGTCCGGTCTCCGAACACCCGGAGGGAGCAATGCCTTACTACCGCGCGGTGGGTTCGATCCCCCAAAAGCGCCACACCCAGTTCCGCGATCCGGACGGCAAGCTGTACGCCGAAGAGCTGATGGGCGTGGAGGGTTTCTCCTCCGACTCGGCCCTGCTCTACCACCGGCATCTGCCGACCGCGATCGTGAACGCCGAGGTCGTGGCCGAATGGCGGGGCACGACCACGGCCAACCAGCCGCTCAAGCCACGGCACTTCCGCACCCAGGACCTGACGTGGGACGCGCCTGCCGAGGTGGACGCGGTCACCGGGCGGCGGTTGCTCTTCGGCAACGCCGACGTCGCGATCTGCTTCACCGCGCCGACCACGGCCAGCCCGCTCTACCGCAACGCCTTCGGCGACGAGCTGCTCTACGTGCAGACCGGCGCCGCGGTGATCGAGACCATCTACGGGCCGCTCGCGGTCGCCGACGGCGACTACGTGGTCATCCCGACCTCCTGCACCTACCGGGTGGTGCCCACCGGCACTGAGCAGCTCCGGCTGCTGGTGCTGGAGGCCACCGGGCACATCGGGCCGCCCAAGCGCTACCTGTCCAGCAAGGGCCAGTTCCTGGAGCACGCGCCCTACTGCGAGCGGGATCAGCGTGGGCCGACCGAGCCGCTGCTGGTCGAGGGCACCGACGTGGAGGTGCTGGTCCGGCACCGGTCGGGGCTGACCAGGTTCACCTACGCCAACCACCCCTTCGACGTGGTCGGCTGGGACGGGTGCCTGTACCCGTGGGCGTTCAACGTGCGCGATTTCGAGCCGATCACCGGCCGGGTGCACCAGCCGCCGCCGGTGCACCAGACCTTCGAGGGCCCGAACTTCGTGGTCTGCTCGTTCTGCCCGCGCAAGGTCGACTACCACCCGCTCGCGGTGCCGGTGCCCTACAACCACGCGAATGTGGACTCCGACGAGCTGATGTTCTACGTCGGCGGCGACTACGAGGCGCGCAAGGGCTCCGGGATCGGCATCGGATCCATGTCGCTGCACCCTTCCGGCTGCACTCATGGACCGCAGCCGGGGGCCGTTGAGGCGTCCCTTGGGGCGGACTACTTCGACGAGACCGCGGTCATGGTGGACACCTTCCGGCCGCTGGAGCTGGGCGAGGCCGCGCAGGACTGCGAGGACCCGCGCTACGCCTGGTCCTGGGCCCGCCGCGGCCCCGACTGGACCTGACCCGCATTACCAGTTCCGTCCCCCTCCGCTGCGTGTGCGGAGGGGGACAGACTGTCAGTGCGGGGCCCTAGGGTTCGGGCCGTGGATGTCGACGCGGTGCTGGCGCTGGCGCCCGACCAGCAGGTCGCGGCCAGCGCGGCCAAGCTGACCGCCCTGGCCGGCTGGGACGGGCTGGGCCGGGACGAGTCGCTGCTCTGGGGGTTGTGCCGGGGCAGCGGCAAGACGCCGTACCAGGTGTGTGTCGACCTGGGCGACCGCACGCCCAGGTGCTCCTGCCCGTCCCGGAAGTTCCCGTGCAAGCACGCGCTGGCCCTGCAGCTGCTGCACGCCCAGGACAAGGTGGCCGCAGGCGTGCCGCCGCAGTGGGCCGGGGAGTGGCTGGCCAAACGGGAGGCCCGCACCGCGCCGGTCGAGCCGGACAGCTCGGCCGAGGCGCTGACGCGGCGGGCCGCGGCCAGTGCGCGGACCGCGGCCAAGCGGGCGGCCGCGGTGCAGGCCGGGGTGACCGGGTTGCGCGAGTGGCTGGCCGATCTGGCCGCGGGCGGGATCGCCGGGCTGCCCTCGCGGGAGCCGGAGTGGTGGCGGGTGTCGGCGGCCCGGATGGTGGACGCCAAGGCGCCCGGACTGGCCGAGTCGATCACCGAGCTGTCCGCGGTGGTGCGCGCGGGCGGGCGGCACTGGGCCGAGATCGCCACGGACCGGATCGGCGGGCTGCACCTGCTGGCCACCATCGCGCCGGATCCGCCCGCGGAGCTGGCCGGGGTGGTGCGGCGACGGCTGGGTTTCACCGTGCGCGAGGAGGAGGTCCGCGCGGGCGAGGGCTGGACCGATCACTGGGTGACGTTGCTGCTGCGGGATTCCGACGACGGGCGGATCCGCACCGTGCGGCAGTGGGCCTGGGCGCGGCAGCGGCGGGAGTGGGTGACCGTGCAGCGGCACGGCGTGCTCGGCGGGCCGGGGATCATGCCCGCGCTGCCGCTGGGCGGGGAGTTCGAGGGCACGCTGTACCCGTACCCGGCGGGCCTGCCGCGGCGGATGTCGGTGGGGGACATGGGGGAAGTGCGTGCGGCCGGGGCGATCGAGCTGCCAGCGGACTGGACCTCGGCGCTGGCCGGGCTGGAGCCCGCGCTGGTGGCCGATCCGTGGCAGCGGCGGCATCCGCTGGGCTGCCAACGGGTCCGGCTCGGCGTGGCCGGCAACGAGCACGGGCTGGTGGACGCCGAGGGCCGGTGGCTGCCGGTGCGCCAGGACAGCGCGGTGGACCGGGCGCTGGCCCTGCACGGCGGCGGGCCCTTCGACGCGGTGTGCCTGTGGAACGGGTGGACGCTGACCCTGGGCGCGGTCGCCGCGCCGGGCGAGGCGCCGGTGGTGCTGACGTGAGCGCGTGGCTGGAGACCGTGCAGCGGCTGCTGGTCGGCGCCACCCGGTCCACTGTGGACAGTCAGGAGCTGCTGGCCGACTGCGCCGCGTTCGGGCTGGCCCGGCATGGCGCGGCGCAACCGCGCAGCGGCGGCATCGAACTGCTCGCGCCCGCGCCGCAGGAGAGCAAACCGGCGGCCTCGGACCGCACTGCCGCGCTGTTGAGCCAGATCCTGGCCTGGGAGGACGCCCACCTGCTCACCGAGTGGTGCCTGGCGGTGGCCAGGGCCGGCAAGATCGCGCCGCCGCGGGCGCTGCCGGATCTGCTGGCCGCGGGCACCGCGCGCACCGGCTGCCGGCCGGAGATCGTCGAGGTGCTCGGCGGCCGTGGTCGCTGGCTGGCCGGGATGCGGCCGTCCTGGTCCTGGGCCGCGGGCACCCCGGAGACGCCGGACCGCCTGGAGGACCTCAACGACCTGCTCGATCTGCCGTTGCCGCAACGCAAAGCCGGGCTGCGCTGGGCTCGGCTGTCCGATCCGGCCGGGGTGCGGCGGCTGATCACGGCGGGCTGGTCCGGGCTGTGGCGGGCCGGGGACCGGCGGCTGCTGATCACCGCGCTGGCCGACGGGCTCAGCGCCGATGACGAGCCGCTGCTGGAGTCCGCGCTGGACGACCGGGCGGGCGCGGTGCACAACGAGGCGGTCCGGCTGCTCCGGCTGCTGCCCGGATCCGCGCTGTCCCAGCGATCCGCTGCCCGGCTGCGGACCGGACTGCACGTGTGGCGGGACGAGCTGACCGTACGCGAGGACGGCCCCTACGGCGCGGAGCCGGATCCGGCCGAGGTGCGGGACCTGTTGCGGGAAGGCACGTTGGAGAGCGGGGTCAGCGGACGGCTGCTCGGCGCGGCCAGCGGGGTGCCGCCGGAGCTGTTCACCGAACTGCTCGGGGCAGGCGCGGAACGACTGCTGCGCGCCTCGCCGTGGGCGCCGATGCTGCTCAAGGGGATCGCCGCCGCACTGCCGCGCTCGGCCGATCCGCTGCGCTGGCTGCCCGCGGTGGCCAAGGTGCTCTCCCAGGCCGATCTGCTGGACATCCTCAGCGAGCTGCCCACCGACCTGGCCGCGCGGGCGCTGACCGGGCTGGTCGGCCGGTGGAACTACGACGTGCTCGACCACGCCTGCTCCGGGCTGCCCGGCCCGTGGCCCGCCGAGACCACCCGCGCGGTGCTGGCCCGCTACGCCGAGATGAGCGACCGCCGCTGGCGTCCCGGCTACCCGCCCGAGCTGCTCATGCGCCGCGGCGATCTGGGCGTGCTGACCGAGCTGTGGCCGCGGATCAGCCAGCGCTGGCCCGAACACGGCGCCGAACACTCAGTACTGGAACTGCGCACCGAACTGTTCCGTGCGCTCGACGATCGGAAGGACCCGGCGTGACGACCGAGACCGGCGGCGCACTCCGCCCCAGCGCCGAAGAGCAGTACGCCGCCGAACTGGCCGCGGTCGCCGCCGCGGACGACCGCCCGCGCCCGCCGCGCTGGCGGATGTCCCCGCAGGCGGTGGTGCGTTACGTGCTCGGCGGCAGGCTGCCGGACGGCACGGTGATCACGCCCAAGTACATCGGCAACCGGCGGCTGGTGGAGGTCGCGGTGGGCACCCTGGTCACCGACCGGGCGCTGCTGCTGCTCGGTGTGCCGGGCACGGCCAAGTCCTGGCTGTCCGAGCACCTGGCGGCCGCGGTCAGCGGTGATTCCACGCTGGTGGTGCAGGGCACCGCGGGCACCGGCGAGGACTCGCTGCGCTACGGCTGGAACTACGCCCGGCTGATCGCCGAGGGCCCGAGCGAGGCCGCGCTGGTGCCCTCGCCGGTGCTGCGCGCGATGCGCACCGGGGCGGTGGCCCGGATCGAGGAGCTGACCCGGATGCCCTCGGAGGTGCAGGACTCGCTGATCACCGTGCTCAGCGAGAAGGCGCTGCCGGTGCCGGAGCTGAACATGCAGGTGCAGGCCATCGCCGGGTTCACCGTCATCGCCACCGCCAACGACCGGGACCGCGGGGTCAACCAGATGTCGGCCGCGCTGGCCCGGCGGTTCAACACCGTGGTGCTGCCGCCGCCCGCCACCGAGGACGCCGAGGTGGAGATCGTCGCGCAGCGCTCGGCCCAGCTGGGTCGCGCCCTGCAGCTGCCAGCCGAGCCGCCCTCGCTGGCCGAGGTGCGCCGGGTGGTGCGGATCTTCCGCGAGCTGCGCAACGGCGGCACCGCGGACGGCCGCACCCAGCTGAAGAAGCCCAGCGGCAGCCTGTCCACCGCCGAGGCGATCTCGGTGGTGACCAGCGGGATGGCGCTGGCCGCGCACTTCGGCGACGGGACCATCGGCGCGGACGAGCTGGCCGCCGGACTGCTCGGCGCGGTGGTCAAGGACCGGGTCTCGGACGCGGCCGCGTGGCAGGAGTACCTGGAGGCCGTGGTCAAGGAACGTCAGGAGTGGCGGGACCTCTACCGCGCCTGCCGGGAACTCGGCGTCTGATGGCCCGAACCCAGTCCCTGCCCGAGCGGGTCACCCTGCTCGGCATCCGGCACCACGGCCCCGGCTCGGCGCGGATGGTGCGCGCGGCGCTGGAGACCCTGTCCCCCAAGGTGATCCTCATCGAGGGGCCGCCGGAGGGGGACGCGCTGCTGGCGCACGTGCCGGAGCTGACGCCGCCGGTGGCGTTGCTGCTGCACGACGAGGCCGATCCGGCCAGTGCCTCGTTCTGGCCGTTCGCCCGCTTCTCCCCCGAGTGGCAGGCGCTGAGCTGGGGCGCCGAACACGGCGCCACGGTGCGCTTCTTCGACCTGCCCGCGGCGATGTCGCTGGCCAGGGCGGTGAATCCGCCCGAGGAGCCGGTCGAGAAGAAGGTGCTGGTCGATCCGCTGGCGGTGCTGGCCGAGGCGGCCGGGTTCGATGATCCGGAGCGCTGGTGGGAGGACGTGGTCGAGCATTCCGCCGCGGATCCGCTGGGCCTGGCCGAGGCGGTGGCCGAGGCGATGGGCGCGCTGCGCGAGGAGTTCGCCGACACGGTGGACGAGCACACGCTGCGGCGGGAGGCGGCCATGCGGCAGAACCTGCGCAAGGCGCTCAAGGACACCGACGGGCCGATCGCGGTGGTCTGCGGGGCCTGGCACGTGCCCGCGCTGCGCCAGCTTCCGGCCGCCACCGGGGACGCGGCGCTGCTGCGCGGGCAGCCGAGGCTGAAGGTGGCCGGGAGCTGGGTGCCGTGGAGCCACGGGCGGCTGGCCGCGACCTCCGGCTACGGGGCCGGGGTGGACTCGCCGGGCTGGTACGCGCACCTGTGGGAGCGGGCCCCGGCCGGGGATGTGCTGCCGCGCTGGCTGGCCCGGACCGCGCAGGTGTTGCGGGATCAGGGTTTGCCCGCCTCCACGGCAGGCGCGGTGGAGGCGGTGCGGCTGGCCGAGACCCTGGCCGCGATCCGCGGGCGGCCCTCGGCCGGGCTGACCGAGGTCACCGAGGCGACCCTGGCGGTGCTCTGCGGCGGGGACGACACCGGGCTGAAACTGGTGCGGGAACGCCTGGTGGTTGGCGAGGAGCTGGGCGCGGTCGGGGACAAGGTGCCGCGCTCGCCACTGGCCGCGGACGTGGCCCGGTTGCAGCGGCGGCTGCGGCTGCCACCGGAGGCGGCCGAGCGGAACCTGCGGCTGGACCTGCGCAAGGGCATCGATCGGGAACGCTCGAAGCTGTTGCGGCGGTTGCGGGTGCTGGAGGTGCACTGGGGCGAGCCGGAGGAGACCGGCGGGCTGGGCACCTTCACCGAGGGCTGGACGCTGCGCTGGGACCCGGGTCTGGCGGTGGCGCTGGCCGCGGCGGCCCGGCACGGCACCACGGTCGAGGCGGCGGCAACGCAGGTGCTGGTCACCGAGTCCGCGCGGCTGTCCAGCGTGGCCGAGGCGGCCCAGGTGCTCGACGTCGCGGTGGGCGCGGAGCTGCCCTCGGCGGTGCTGGCCGCGCGGGCCGGGCTGGACCGGTGCGCCGCGGCGGCCACCGACGCGATCGAGCTGCTGACCGCACTGCCCGCGCTGGCCCGCACGGTCCGCTACGGCTCGGTCCGGGACACCGATCCCGGACTGCTGCGCACCGCGTTGCACGGACTGCTCGCCCGCGGCGCGGTCGGACTGCCGATGGCCTGCCTGAACATCGACGAGGAGACCGCGGCCCACGCACTGTCCATTGTGGATGGAGCACATGAGGCAGTGCGGCTGGCCGCGGACGAGGAACACGCGGCGGCCTGGTGGGAGGCGTTGCGGCGGCTGGTCGAGCTGGGCGCGCATGATCCGGCCAAGGCCGGGCACGGGCTGCCCACCGGGCGGGCCTGCCGGTTGCTGTGGGAGTCCGGGCGACTGGACACCGAGGCGGTGGCGGCCCGGCTGCACCGCGCGGTCTCGCTGCGCGGTGTCCCGGGCGCCGCGGCCGCGTTCGTGGCCGGCTTCCTGCACGGCTCGGCCGCGTTGCTGGCCGCGGATACCCGGCTGCTGGGCCTGGTGGACGGCTGGCTGTCCGGACTGGACGGAGAGGCTTTCGCGGACGCGCTGCCGCTGCTGCGGCGCGCGGTGGGCACCTTCAGCGGCCCGGAACGCCGCACCCTGGCCGAGCGGATCGCCGCGGGCGCGGGCCGGACCGCGGTGGCCGACACCGACTGGGACCCCGGACTGGCCGAACGGCTGACCGGATTCGTGCGTGAGCTGTACCGGAGGGCGGGCACCCGATGAGCGAGGCGGAACGACTGCGCCGCTGGCGGCTGCTGCTGGGCCCGGCCGCCAACGAGCTGGGCGAGCTGGACGCCGACGACCGGCGCCGGGACGCGGCGCTGACCGCGCTCTACGGCGGTGGCGGGCAGGGCATCCCAGGGGAGAGCGAGGGCAAGCGCAGCGGCGGGCTCAGCTCCAGCGCGCCGGTGCTGCACCGCTGGCTGGGTGATGTGCGCACCTACTTCCCGGCCTCGGTGGTGCAGGTGATGCAGCGGGACGCGGTGGAGCGGCTCGGGCTGACCAAGCTGCTGCTGGAACCGGAACTGCTGTCCACTGTGGAGCCCGACGTCCGGCTGGTCGGCACCCTGGTGTCGCTGTCCAGGGCGATTCCGGCGCGCACCAGGGAAACCGCGCGGCTGGTGGTGCGCAAGGTGGTCGAGCAGATCGAGCAGCGGCTGGCCGAACGGCTGATCGCCGCGGTCACCGGCGCCATCGACCGGTCAAGGCGCACCCGCAGGCCGCGACTGTCCGATGTGGACTGGAACGCCACCATCCGGGCCAACCTGCGCAACTACCAGCCCGCCCAGCGCACCGTGGTGGTGGACCAGCTCATCGGCGCCCAGCGGCGCAGCCGCAGTTCAGCGCTCAAGGACGTGCTGCTGCTGGTCGACCAGTCCGGCTCGATGGCCGAGTCGGTGGTCTACTCCGCGGTCTTCGGCGCCACCCTGGCCTCGCTGCGCGCGGTGCACACCCGGCTGGTCGTCTTCGACACCGAGATCGCCGACCTGACCGAGGAACTCGACGACCCGGTGGACCTGCTCTTCGCCACCCAGCTCGGCGGCGGCACCGACATCAACCGGGCGATGGCCTACGCCCAGCAGCACATCCGCCGCCCGGCCGACACGGTGCTGGTGCTGATCAGCGACCTGTTCGAGGGCGGGGTGGCCGGCGAACTGCAACGCCGGGTCCGGGATCTGGTGGCCAGCGGGGTGACCGTGGTGGTGCTGCTGGCGCTGTCCGACAGCGGCAAACCCGCCTACGACCACGAACTGGCCGCCCAGCTCTCCGCACTGGGCGCGCCCGCCTTCGCCTGCACTCCGGACCTGTTCCCGGACCTGCTGGCCACGGCGCTGCGCAAGGAGGACGTGGCGGCCTGGGCCGAGGCCGAGGGCATCCAGGTCGGCGCCTAGACCGGCCGCATTCCCTGGCTGAAGGTGGCCAGGCCGAGGATCGGGAAGCCCGGGTAGCCCACCGCGAACAGCTTGCCGGGCTCCGGGTCGCCGGCGATCCACAGGCCCTGGACCTGCTGGATGTTGCCGATGAGGTCCAGGTTGGCCTCCGGCAGCTGGATGGGCAGGTCGGTGCCGTCGGCCAGGCGGACGACACCATGCGCATCGGCGTGCCCGCCCCGGCCGGGCTGCCACGGGGCCAATGAGATGCCGACCGCCTGCCACGGGCCCGCCTGCAGCAGTTCCGGCAGCCTGGTCCACGGCTGGTAGCGGCGCTTGGCCGCGTAGTGGCCGCGCAGCTGAATGGGGAAGAAGACAGCCAGGGCGACCAGGCCGACTACGCCGAAGATCGTCTCTGCTCCCTGGGACAGCCAGGCGTCGAGGAAGATCAGCGCGACCAGGGCGAACGCGCCCAGATGGGGCCAGACCCGGTATCGGACCGCCCGGCTGGACACCTCGGCCCACGCGGCGACCAGCGGATCGTCACCCGCGACGCCCGCACTGCCGAAGGACTCCTCCGCTGGCGGCATCAGGTTGGCCGGGCGCCCGACCCGGCGACCGGACAGCGGTGCCCCGAACCCGTCCAGCATGGCCACCACGGCCCCGGCGGGCGAGGGGCCGACCAGCCAGAGCCTGCCGGTGCGCTGCGCCACCCGATGCGCGATCCCGCCCCGCACCTCGGGGAAGCGCAGGCACACGCCGTCGGCCTCCACCAGGAAGTGGCTGGCAGTCCTGTCGAGCACAGTGACCGGGACCGGACGCCAGTGCTCCGCCCGCATGAGGTCCCGACTCCGGCGCAGCACCGGGCCGTGCTGGATCAGCAGCCCCAGTAGCAGCAGCAGGAGACCCAGCACGACCCGCAGGGCCCCGGTGTCGAGGTCAAGCGCGGTGAACAGCAGCCACACCGCCCCGGCGAGCATGAGCGCCAGCGCCGGCGTGATGAGCAGGTTGCGCAGATAGGTCTGGATGGCCGCGGCGCGGGGGTCCTCGATCGCGGGACGGTCGGTCACCGGTTGGGCGACCACGGCGGGCGGGATGGGCTGCACCGGCCAAGGATAGAGATCGAGGTCGCTCGGTCGGTTGACTTTCCTCCAACCCGAACTCAAGTTAGCCTTGCCTAAGTTGGAGGTGATCCGTGGAGACCAAGAGTCGTCGCCCGCCGATGCCTGGGGCCGCAGAGCGGGCCAGGACGATGGGTGTCCGAGGCGGCAAGGCAGTGCTGATGCCCGCGGTGGAGGGGGAGACGCCGCGGGTGGAGCCATTGCTGCACCACGTGCACGCGGACGGGTCGACCTCGCTGCTGCTCGATGAGGACCACGAGCTGGTCGGGCTGGCCTGGCAGGCCCCGCACGGGGAGCTGACCGCCATGGTCGAGCTGACCGACCCGGCGCCGGTGCGACTGCGTGAGCCGGTGCGCGGACTGCTCTGGATCACCGGCTTCCTGCAGGCGCTGGACGAGCGCGGGGCCCGCGCCGAGGCGCTGTCGGTAGCCGTGACCAGGCCGGATCCCCGGCTGCTCGACGTCGGGCACGGGGCGACCATGTTGCGTCTCGTGCCTGCCTCGCTGGTGCTGGCCGACGCCGAGGGCACCTGCTCGCTGACCCCGCAGGAGTACACCAAGGCCGAGCCGGACCCGTTCTGCCTGATGGAGGACGACTGGCTGCGGCACCTGGAGCTGTCCCACCGGGATGTGGTGGACCTGCTCGCCCGGCACATCCCGGAGCAGTTGCGCGGCGGGCACGTGCGGCCGCTGGGGCTGGACCGGCTCGGGCTGCGGCTGCGGGTGGAGGCGGCCGACGGCGACCACGACGTGCGGCTGGCCTTCTCCAAGTCGGTGACCACCCAGCACGAGCTGTCCCTGGAACTGCGCCGCCTGGTCGGCTGCCCGTTCATGGCCTCCCTGCACAGCGACTGAGCGCACCGGGACCGAACACAACACGAAGCCCGGCTCCTGCCGGGAAGCCGGGCTTCGTGGTTCGACCTGGGAGGGGGCCACGTCCTCCCGGGCCGGGGTCTAGCGGATGTGCATGCCCGAGATCTGCCGGGCGATCACCAGGCGCTGGATCTCGCTGGTGCCCTCGAAGATGGTGAAGATCTTGCTGTCCCGGTGCCAGCGCTCCACCGGGTGCTCGCGGGTGTAGCCGTTGCCGCCCAGGATCTGGATCGCCCGCTCGGTCGCCCAGACCGCGACCTCACCGGCCTTCAGCTTGGACATCGAGCCCTCGGCCGCCTCGAACTTGGCCTCGTTGCGCCCCATCCAGGCCGCCCGCCAGACCAGCAGCCGGGCCGCGTCGATCTCCATCTTCATATCGGCAAGGGTGAAGGCGATGGACTGGTTCTCGATGATCGGGCGGCCGAAGGTGATCCGCTGCTTGGCGTAGTCCAGCGCGTACTCGTACGCCGCCCTGGCGATGCCGATGGCCATCGCGCCCACCGGCGGCCGGGTCAGCTCGAAGGTCTTCATCGCGGCCTGGGCGCCGCCCTTCTTACCCTCCCTGGCCCTGGCCAGCTTCTCGTCCAGCTTGTCCTTGCCGCCGAGCAGGCAGCTGCCGGGCACCCGGACGTCGTCCAGGAACACATCGGCGGTGTGCGAGGCGCGCAGGCCGTGCTTCTTGATCTTCTTGGTGGCCACCAGGCCCTTGGTGCCGGGCGGCACGATGAAGGCCGCCTGGCCGCGGGAGCCCAGTTCCTTGTCCACCACGGCCTGCACCACGTGCACGTTGGCGATGCCGCCGTTGGTGGCCCAGGCCTTCTGGCCGTTGAGCACCCACTCATCCTTGGCTTCGTCATAGACCGCGCGGGTGCGCATGGCCGAGACGTCCGAGCCCGCCTCCGGCTCGGAGGAGCAGAACGCGGCCACCTTGGGGTCGTCCACCTCGCCGAAGCACTGCGGGACCCACTCCACGAACTGCTCCGGCGTGCCGGCGGCGAAGATCCCGGCGACCGCCAGGTTGGTGCCGAAGATCGCCAGGCCGATGCCCGCGTCGCCCCAGAACAGCTCCTCCAGCACGATCGGCAGGGAGAGCCCGGTGGGGTCGGCGTAGAAGGTGGCCAGCGACTCGAAGTTGTACAGCCCGATCTTGGCCGCCTCCTGGATCAGCGGCCAGGGCGTCTCCTCCCGCTCATCCCATTCGGCGGCGGCTGGCCGAACCGAGTCCGCGGCGAACCCGTGCACCCAGTCACGGAGGTCCCGCTGCTCCTCGTTCAGTTCCAGTGAGAAGGTCACCGGTGCTACTCCCTCACGCCTTGGGGATGCTGAACAGGTTGGACAGGCCGGCCGCGAACCCCAGGTCGCCCTTCACCTTGATCTTGCCGGTCATGAACATCACCGGGGCGGAGCCGTTGCCGGAGGCGAGTTTGAGGAACTCCGCAGGGGACAGCGTCACGGTCACCCTGGGCTCGGCCTTGTTCTCCTTGTTCACCGAACAGGCGCCCTCGGCGATGACCGTCTCGTAGCGCTCGTAGTCCTCGCCGGTCTGGATCCGCCAGTGCACGACCGCCTTGGCTGTACCCGCCTTCTCCGCCTTGAAGTGCGCCTCCATCCGGCGGAACACCTCGTCCAGCACCCGCACGCGCAGCTCGGGGCGGGCCATCACGGCCTCGATCTGGTCCTTGGACGCCCGGGAGATGAGCCGGGCGAAGGTCTGCGGGTCCATCGCGCTGAGATCGACGACCTCCCCGCTGCTGGCCACCTCGGAGGCGGCGGAGAGGAGCGAGACGAACTCCTCCTTGCTGATCTTCTTCGGATCGACCTCGGCAAGGGCGGCGATCGGATCGCTGTTCGTCATCAAAACCTCCCGCTTACCTACTGAGGAGTAACTCTACTTTCGAGTAGGTTCCCTGACAAGAGTACCCTTCCTGTCACGTCAACGGGGGTGCCAATGACCGAGAACCGGGCTGAGTCCAACGGCGACCGACCCGCGCGCGCGAAACGACTGCCACGAGCGGTCCGGGAACGTCAGATCCTGGACGCCGCGGTGGCGGTGTTCTCCCAGCGCGGGTATCACGCCGCGTCCATGGACGAGATCTCCGAGGTGGCCGGGATCTCCAAGCCGATGATCTACGCCTACCTTGGCGCCAAGGAGGAACTGTTCGCCGCCTGCATCCAGCGGGAGGCGACCAGGCTGGTGGAGGCGATCGCCGGGGTGGTGGACGAGAGCCTGCCGCCGCGCGAGCAACTCTGGCGCGGCATCCAGGGCTTTTTCGCCTTCGTCGCGGACAACCGGGACTCCTGGCGGGTGCTGCACCGGCAGGCAGGCACCCAGGGGGAGCCGTTCGCGGCCGAGCTGACCGCGGGCCGCAGGCGGGCGATCTCGGTGATCGGGCTGCTGCTGGAGCACGCGGCGCGGGCGCAGGGCTTCGGCGCCTTCGCCGAGGGCCAGACCGAACCCCTGGCCGCCGGACTGGTCGGCGCCGGCGAATCGCTGGCCGACTGGTGGCTGGACCATCCACAAGAGACGCCGAAGGCGATGTCCGGGCGGCTGATGAACCTGGTGTGGATGGGTTTCGGCAACCTGGTGCAGGGCAACGGCTGGCGGCCCTCGCAGGCCGAGGAGACGCAGCGCGGCAACGAGGTCAGCGCCTAGCCGCTGACCAGCCTGGCCGCGCCGACCAGTCCCGCGTCCCCGCCCAGAGTGGCCGGGACCACCCGCAGCCCGGCCAGGAAGGACAGGCCTGCGTGGGTGTCCAGGCAGCGGCGGATCGGGTCGAACAGCAGCGGCCCGACCGCGGCCACCCCACCGCCGATGACCACCAGGTCCAGATCGCAGACCGCGGCCGCGGCGGCGATGGCCAGGCCGACCGCGTGCCCGCCGCGTTCGAAGGCGGCCAGCGCCAGCGCATTGCCCGCGCGCGCGTCCGCGGCCAGCGTGACCGTGTCCTGGCCGGTCCAGCCCTGCTCGCGGGCCCAGCGGGACAGGTGCGGGCCCCCGGCCACCGTCTCCACGCAGCCGCGTCCGCCGCAGGTGCAGGGGTAGCCGTCCGGCTCGACCACCACGTGCCCGATGTGGCCCGCGTTGCCGGTGCGCCCGCCGAACGGCTTGCCGCCCAGCACCAGGCCGCCGCCGACCCCGGTGGAGACGACCATGCCCAGCATGAAGTCCGTGCCCTGGCCGGCCCCGGCCCAGTGCTCGCCCAGTGCGGTGCAGGCGCCGTCCACGGCCAGTGCCACCGGCAGGCCGGGCAGCAGCGCGCCGATCCGGTCCCGCAGCGGGAAGTCCTGCCAGCCACTGATGTTGATCGGACTGACCGTGCCGCGCGTGGTGTCCACCGGGCCCGCGCAGCCAACCCCGATCCCGCGCACCGCGGCACCATCAGGCCCGGCAAGCGCTTCCTCGATCACCTCGGTGACCGCGCCCCAGGCCGCCTCGCGGTCGTGCGCCGGGGTGGGACGGCGGGCGGTGCGCAGCAACATGCCGGAGCCGTCCACCAGACCGGCGGCGATCTTGGTGCCGCCCACGTCGACGGCCAGCGCAAGATCGGTCATCGGTATCTCCATCCACAGGCCCGCATGATCACTTGTCCACAGATTCCACAGGTTCATCCACACACGGCGAAGCGGCCGTCATACTGTCCACTGTAGACAGTATGACGGCCGCGCCGTCGTGCTGGGTCAGGCCTCGCTGCGGCCCTGATGCGTTGGATCCAGCACCCTGGCCAGGAAGGTCTGGGTGCGTTCCTGCCGGGGGTTGCCGATGACCTGCTCGGCCGGGCCCTCCTCGACCACGTTGCCGTCGTCCATGAACAGCACCCGGTCGGCCACCTCGCGGGCGAACTGCATCTCGTGCGTGACCACCAGCATGGTCATGCCCTCATCGGCGAGCTGGCGCATCACGCCGAGCACATCGCCGACCAGTTCCGGGTCCAGCGCGGAGGTGGGCTCGTCGAAGAGCATCAGCTCCGGGTTCATCGACAGCGCGCGGGCGATGGCCACCCGCTGCTGCTGACCGCCGGAGAGCTGGGCGGGCATCGCGTGCACCTTCTCCGAGAGCCCGACCCGCTCCAGGTTCTCCCGGGCGATCCGCTCGGCCTCGGCCTTGCCGCGCTTGAGCACCTTGCGCTGGGCCACGGTGAGGTTGTCCAGCACGCTCAGGTGCGAGAACAGGTTGAACGACTGGAAGACCATGCCGATCTTGATCCGGGCGCCGTCCAGATCGCAGTCGTCGTCGGTCAGTTCGACCCCGTTGACCACCACCTGGCCGGAGGTGGGCTGCTCCAGCAGGTTCACACAGCGCAGCAGGGTGGATTTGCCGGAGCCGGACGGGCCGATCACGCACACGACCTCGCCGCGGGCCACCGAGAGGTCGATGCCCTTGAGCACCTCCAGCGGCCCGAAGCTCTTGTGTAGCCCCGTGACCACGACCATTGGTTCGCCGGTCATCACTGACCTCCCTTCGCGGTGGTGTTGGCCTTGCGCTCCAGCCGCTGCTGCAGGATCGACAGCGGGATGGTGATGATCAGGTAGCACAGGCCGGCGACCACGAACGGTGTCATGAGCTTGTACTGGCTCAGCGCCTGACGGCCGAACTGGGCGAGTTCCTGCTGCTCCAGCGTGGATCCGATGAAGAACACCAGCGAGGAGTCCTTGACCAGCATGATCAGCTCGTTGGTCAGCGGCGGCAGGATGATCCGGAACGCCTGCGGGATGACCACGGTGATCAGCGTGCGGGCCGGGGACATGCCCAGCGAGCGGGCCGCCTCCACCTGGCCCTTGGGCACCGCCTTGATACCGGCGCGGATGGTCTCGGCCATGTAGGCCGAGGCCACGATGCCCAGCGCCAGCGTGATGGTCACCATGCGGTCGATCAGGGTGCCGGGGAAGGCGGTGGGGATGCCGTAGCCGACCGCGAGGAAGACCAGCAGCGCGGGCAGTCCGCGGAAGAACTCGATGTAGAGGGTGGCGATCCAGCGGTAGGGGCCAACCGAGGACAGCCGCATCAGCGCGAGCACGACACCGAAGACAATGCCGAAGGCAAAGCCCAGGGCGGTGTAGACGATGGTGTTCTTCAGCGCGATGACGATGATGTTCGGGAACAGCTGGGCCGCGACCTCGAAGTCGAAGAACGAGGTGACGATCTTCTCCCAGTTGGCGAAGAAGGCCACCACCGCGAGCACGACGACGAGCAGGGCGTACTGGATGCCCCGGAACAACCGGGCGCGCTGTCTCCGGCTGAGGCCGGTCTTTCCTGACATTCACAAGCTCCTGGCAAACAGACAGGGCCGGTGCGGATCACGCACCGGCCCCGGACGGTCGGGTCAGCCCTGCTTCGGCTTCTCCTTGAACCACTTCTCATAGAGGTTCGCGTAGGTGCCGTCGCTCTTGGCCTTGGCCAGCACCTCGTTGACCTTCTTCAGCAGCGCGTCATTGCCCTTGCGGACGCCGATGCCGTAGTTCTCGTTGGTGTTGAACGCCGTGGTCATCTCGACGTCGGGGGTCTTGCGCGCGTAGTCCTTGAGCACGAAGTCGTCGTTGATGCCCGCGGCGACCGAGCCGTTCTTCACCGACTCCAGCAGCAGGCCGAGGTCCTCGAAGGTCACCAGCTGCACACCGGCGGGCGCGGCGTTCTTCTCCGCGTAGACCTTGCCGGTGGTGTCGGCCTGCACACCCAGCTTCTTGCCCTTGAGCGAGTCCAGGCTGGTGATCCCGGAGCCCTTCTTGACCAGCAGCGCCTGGGTGGCCAGGAAGTACGGGCTGGAGAAGTCGAAGTTCTGCTTGCGGGTGTCCGTGATGGTCATGCCGGCCGCGGCCACATCACACTTGTTGATGTTGAGGTCCTGGCCGGAGGCGATCGTGTCGAACGGGCCGTCCACGATCTCCTGCTTCACGCCGAGGTCCTTGGCGACCAGATCCACCAGGTCCACGTCGAACCCGACGACGTTGTTGCCCTCCTTGAACTGGAAGGGCTCGTACGGCAGGTGGGTGCAGGTCTTGATCTTTCCAGCCTCGACAAGCGGCACACCATTGGCCGTGCTGCCGCCACCGCCGCCGCACGCGGACGCGGCGAGCAGCAGGGCTGCCGCCGGCAGCAGGGCGAGCACCTGGTGTCTGGGTCGACGGGCCACGGTGTCACTCCTCGTAGTCAGTTTCCGGGCAAGTTCTGCGCATCCTGCCATCCTGATGGCCGGTAGCACAGCAGGTTGAGGGTTACGGGTCCATGACTATGCGGGCTGCGCTGCCTGGGCTAACGACGTTACGGCTTACTGGTTGAGCACTCCTCCAAGCGGGTTGTTCTATTCCCCGAATAGTCAATTCGCCAGATCTCAGAGGCTGCCCAATCGTGCATTGACCCAGGCAACTCGGCGCTGCTAGACAAATAATCCGCCGATATCTCGACGCAGCCTCACTATCGAAAGGGCCGCAGCCTGCCATGGACGAGAAATCGATCTCTGCTGCCGTCAGCCAGTACGGCACCCCGTGTTACCTCTACGACGAGTCCTTGATCAGGCGAAATGCCGAACGCTTCACCGGCCTGGCCTATCCGGACAAGGCTGTCCATTTCGCCTCGATGGCCAACAACAACCCGGAGCTGCTCAAGCTGCTGCACGGGCTCGGAATGGGGATCTTCGTCAACTCGGCGCGGCACCTCAAGCTCGCCATGGACTGCGGGTTCGCCCCCTCGGAGATCATCTACACCTCGACCGGCGTCCGCCGCTCCGACCTGGAGCTGATCTCCGGACTGGGCGTCGCGGTGAACCTGGACTCGCTCGGCCAGCTTGAGCTGTACGGCTCGATCGCGCCGGGCACCAGCTGCGGCATCCGGCTCAACATCGACGAGAACTCCCTCGGCAACGTCTTCATCGGCGCGGAGAGCCGCATCGGGCTGCTGGAGAACGAGCTGGAGGTGGCCGCCAAGATCGCGGACAAGTACCGGCTCACCATCACCGGCACGCACGTCTACCTCGGCACCAACATTGTTTCCCTGGAAACGATGATGCAGGGCGTGGCTCGTACCCTCGAACTGTCCGATTTCTTCCCTGACCTGACCTACGTCGACCTCGGCGGCGGTTTCCCGGTGACCGAGGACGGAATCGAGGAGTTCGACTACGCCAAATACGACGAAGCGATCAGCAAGATGTTCACGAGCTATTCACAGAAGCGATGTCGCCCTATCAAACTGATCCTGGAGCCCGGTCGCGCGCTTTTCGGCGACACCGCGGTGTTCTGCACCAGCGTGCTGGATGTGAAGAACCGGCCGGACCGGTCCCTGGTCTGCGTCGACTCCAGCGCCACGCTGATCCCCCGTTCGCTGTTCTACGGCGAGTTCCACGAGGTGAGTGTGCTGGGCCGGTCGGGCGAGCCGCCCGCGGACCGTCCCGCCGACGTGGTCGGCTCCACCACCTACTCCCGGGACTTCCTGGCCAAGGGCGCGCCGCTGCCGCCGCTGGCCACCGAGGACGTGCTGGTCTTCGCCAACGCGGGCAGCTACTGCTACTCGATGATCACCCAGTTCCTCGGCCAGGACGAGCCGGGTGAGGTGCTGGTGCACCCGGACGGCTCGCACACGCTGATCCGGACTGCCGAGCGTGGCTGAGCGCTGGACCGTCGAGGAGATCGCCCCTGGTGAGCGGCACTGCCACCGGGTGACCGAGGAGGTCGTGGTCCTCGACAGCGAGTTCCAGCGGATCGAGGTGCTGGAGACCCAGGCCTACGGGCGCGGGCTGTTCCTGGACGGGCGGATCCAGCACGTGGCCGCGGACGAGTACATCTACAGCGAGTCCATGGTGCACCCGGCCATGCAGCTGCTGGACGGCCGGGCGGCCAGGGTGCTGTGCATCGGCGCCGGTCCGGGCGGGATCGTGCGCGAGCTGCTGAACTACCCCGGCGTCGGCGAGGTCGTGCAGGTGGAGATCGACACCACCGTGGTCGACATCGCCCGCGAGCACCTGCCCGCGGTGGGCACGAGCTTTCGCACCGACCCGCGATACCGGCTGGTGGTGGCCGACGCGCTGGACTACCTGGCAGGCGGCGGCGAGCCGTTCGACCTGATCGTCAACGACCTCAGCGAACCCCTGCCCGGCAGCCCGGCGAGCAGGCTGTTCGCCACCGAGGCGATCCGGCTGGTGCGCTCCCGGCTGAGCGGGCGCGGGCTGTACGTGTCCTGGTGCGGGTCGGTCGGCCCGGTCTCGGCGGAGTTCGCGGCCCGGATCTTCCAGGTGATCCAGCAGGTCTTCGGGCAGGCGCACGGCTACCTCAGCTACCCGCAGTCCTACGGCACGGTGTGGCTGACCGGCATCGGCGCGGTCAGCTCGGTGGATCCGCTGGCGCTGAGCCCGGCCGAGCTGGACCAGCGGCTGGCCCGCACCTGCCCTACGCCGACCCGGCTCTACGACGGGCAGACCCACCACCACATGTTCCTGCTGCCGAAGAACGTCCGGACCGCGCTGAGCGTCCCGGTCACGGATTCGGCCGCCCCCATCGAGCTGCTTGTGGAGAGGCTGTGACGAGAGCGGCGCCGGAGGACTTCACCCTGGTCGCGGAGCTGTACGACCAGGACATGGCCGGCAACAACCTGGTGCACGACCTGGTGTATCCCAGGGTGTACGGGCCGGGTGAGTACATCGGGCAGTTCAGCGACAACAGCGCGTCCGAACTGCGCGCGCTGGCCGCCGCGATGGACCTGCCCGCGGATTCGGCGGTGCTGGACATCGGCTGCGGCACCGCACCGGTGGCCGCCTTCCTGGCCGGTGAGTTCGGCTGGCGGATCACCGGCATCGACGTGGCGGCCAGCCCGTTGCGCAAGGCGGCGCGGCGGCTGACCGAGGCGGGGCTGGCGGACCGGGTCTCGCTGGCACACGGGGATGTCTACCGGCACGAGTTCGCCCAGCCCTTCGACGGGATCTACGGCACGGGCGCGTTCTGCCACTTCGATCCGGCGCGGTTGTTCGCCCGCTGCCACGAGTTGCTGCGGCCCGGTGGGCGGCTGGCGTTCATGGAACGGGTGCGTACCGGGGAGCTGACCGAGCAGGAGTGGCGGCAGCTCACCGTGGAATGGGCCTGTCCCACGGTGAACACGGTGCCGGAGTACCGGGAAGCCTTGTCCGGGGCCGGGTTCGAGGTGGACGTGGCGCGGGACCTCACGCCCACCTTCCGGGACTGGCAGGACCGCTCGGTGGTCGTCCGGCACGAGCTGAAGTCGGAGATCATCGCGCTGACCTCGGCGGAGTACTTCGAGACCAGCGTGCGGCTGGCCGACTACGAGAACGCGGTGACCAAGGCAGGCAAGCTCGGCTATGCCCTCATCACCGCGACTGCCCGATGAAACCGTTGTGGGACAAGCAGATCGAGGAGTACATCGGTCCTGCTGAATGTCACGTGCACGCGGTGCGCTCGGTCCTTTCGACCGGGCGCACCGCCCGGCAGGCCTTCGAGATCGTCGAGCTGGGCGGCTACGGCCGGGCGATGGTGATCGAGGGCAGGGTGCAGTCCACCGAGGCGGATGAGGCGGCCTACCACGAGGCGTTGCTGCTGCCCGGCTACTGCCTGCTGCCGCACACCCGCCGGGTGCTCTGCCTTGGCGGGGCCAACGGCGGGGTGCTGCACCGGCTGTGCGCGATGCCGGAGCTGACCTCGGTGGTGCAGCTGGACATCGACCCGGAACTGCACCGGCACTCGCTGACGCACCTGCCGCATATGCACCGCGGCGCGCAGCTGGATCCACGCTGTCACCTGGAGTTCGGCGATCCGCGCGGCCTGCTCGAACAGCAGCCGGGCGGCTTCGACCTGGTGCTGGCCGATCTGCCGGACGCGGTCGAGGGCTCGCCAACCCCGGCCCTGTTCACCCGCGAGTTCTATCGCCAGGTCAAGGCGAAACTCGGTCCGGACGGGGTGTTCGTCACCCAGGCCGGGCCGGCGAACTTCCTGGATCCGGAGTTCTTCGCCAGCGTGGCCAGCACCCTGGGCTCGGTGTTCCGGCACGTGCTGCCCTACAGCCTGGCCGTGCCCGCCTACGGCATCCCGTGGGGCTTCGTGCTGGCCAGTGACGGCCTGGACCCGGCGGCGCTGACCGAGGAGCTGATCGAGCGCAGGCTGGCCGGGTTGACGGCGGAGCCGGAGTGCTACGACGCGGCCACCCACCGGCACATGACCGCGTTGCCGCTGCGGTTGCGCCGGGCGCTGGCCGCGGCCGGACGGGTGATCAGTGATGCGGACACCCTGGCCGTCCGTGTTTGATCGGCGGCGCACCGGAAACAGGGGGAGAACATGAGTCAGCAGACCGCCGTGCGCGGCGCGGGCCTGGCCGGGATCGGTCTGGGCATCGGCGCCAACCTCATCTGGGGGCTGGCCTTCCTGGTGCCGGTGCTGTTGCCGGAGTTCTCGCCGGTGGCGGTCACCCTGGGCCGCTACGTCTGTTACGGCCTGCTGTCGGTGGCGCTGATCGTGTTCACCGGCACCCGGCTGCGCGGGCATTCCTGGCCGGTGTGGCGCTCCTGCCTGCTCTTCGCCGTGACCGGCAACGTCGGCTACTACTTCCTGCTGGTCCAGGGCATCGCGCTGGTCGGGGCGCCGGTGGTGGCGGTGATCATCGGCACCCTGCCGGTGACCGTGGCCGTCTACGGCAACCTGCGCCGCCGCGAGTTCCCCTTCCGCAGGCTGGCGCTGCCGGTCGGGGTGATCCTGGCCGGGCTGGTCGCGGTGAACCTCAGCGAGATCGACTGGTCCGGCCTTGGCGGCCGCTCGCTGGGCGCGCAGCTGCTCGGGGTGGGCTGCGCGGTGCTGGCACTGGCCATGTGGACCTGGTTCGGGGTGGCCAACGCGCACTTCCTGCGCACCAACCCGCAGGTCGGCTCGGCGGACTGGTCCACGCTGATCGGCATCGCCACGCTCGGGCTCTCCGTGCTGGCCGCGCCGCTGCTGCTGGTCACCGGGGACGCGGTTGGCCGGGGCATCGGCGCGGACTCGCTGTGGTACCTGCTGCTGGGCAGCCTGGTGCTCGGCGTGCTGGTGAGCTGGGGCGGCACCCTGCTGTGGAACCAGGCATCGAGCAGGCTGCCGGTGTCGGTGGCCGGCCAGCTGATCGTGTTCGAGACCATCTCCGGCCTGGTCTATGTGTTCCTGGCCAGCGGCAGGACCCCGCCACTGCTGGGCGTGGCCGGGATGGCCGTGGTGCTGCTGGGGGTGCTGATCGGGATCCGGCAGGCCAGGGCCGCCTGAGTTTCCAGGCGGCCCTGGACTCGTTCACTCGCCGGAGCGGGCGTGCGCGTCCAGCACGTAGGAGATCGCCTCGGTGATCCGCCGGGCGTAGTCCAGGTGCAGGGACTCATCCGGCACGTGCGCGTTGCTGTCCGCGCCCAGCGCGCCGGTGACCACGAACTGCGCCGCCGGGTACGCCTCGTGCAGCAGGCCCATGAACGGGATGGACCCGCCCTCGCCGGTGGCCTTCCAGCCGGCGCCGAACACCTGCTCGCCCGCGGTGTCCAGCGCCTCCCGCAGCCACGGCCGCAGGCTCGGCGCGTTCCAGCCGTTGGCCGCCTCGACCTTGCCGAGTTCGACCTGGGCGCCGTAGGGCACCTCGGTGGTCAGCGCCCGGCGCACCGCGGCCAGCGCGGCGTCGGAGTCGGCGGTCGGGGGCAGCCGGAAGCCCAGCATGAGCGTGGTGTGCGGGCGCAGCACGTTGCCCGCGTCATCCGGCACCGGCAGGCCGTCCGCGCCGATGATCGACAGCGTCGGCCGCCAGGTGCGGTTCAGCGCCAGTTCCAGCTCGTCGGTCGACACCGGCCGCATACCCGGCATCAGCGGGAACAGGGTCAGCAGGAAGCCGGGGAAGACCGCGAGGGCCTCCTTGGCCTCCAGCACCCGCTCGTCCGGGATCGCCACGTGCAGCTCGGGCAGCCGGACCTGACCGGTCGCCGAGTCCTCCAGACGGTCCAGCAGCTGCCGGATGACCCGGAAGGAGCTGGGCACCACGCCGCTGGCCGAGCCGGAGTGCTGGCCGGACTCCAGCACCCGCACGGTGAGCTGGGTCTGCACCAGCCCGCGCAGCGAGGTGGTCAGCCACATCCGCTCGTAGTCGGCGGCGCCGGAGTCCAGGCAGACCACCAGCGTGACCGCGCCCAGGCGGGCGCTCAGGTGCTCCAGGTAGGCGGGCAGGTCCGGGCTGCCGGACTCCTCGCCGGTCTCCAGCAGCACCACGCAGCGGCCGTGCCTGCCACCGGCGGCCAGCAGACCCTCGATCGCGGTGACCGCGGCGTAGCCGGCGTAGCCGTCATCGGCCGAGCCCCGGCCGTAGAGGCGACCGTCACGCAGCACCGGCGTCCACGGGCCGAGGCCCTCGGACCAGCCGCCCACCGGGGGCTGCTTGTCCAGGTGGCCGTAGAGCAGCGCGGTGCCGGCTTCCTCGGCGCCGGGCTGGGCCGGCAGGTCGAGCAGCAGCACCGGGGTCCGGCCCTCCAGCCGCACCACGTCCACGGTGGCGCCGGGCAGGTCGCGGGCCACCAGCCAGCGGCGGACGTGCTCGACCGCGGCCTCCAGGTGGCCGTTACGCGCCCAGTCGGGGTCGAAGGCCGGCGAGATGGCCGGCACGGAGACCAGTTCGGACAGGCTCGTCAGGACATCGTTGTCCCACCGAGCGCGGACGGTGTCAGTCAGTACGGCTCGATCCACGCCTCGATTCAAACACTAGATTCACTCCAATGGCACCTTGCCGCCATGCACCGGACTTACCTGACTGATTACCTGCTCAAGGTGCGACAGGACCCGTTCACCCTCGGTGTGGCCTCCGGTGACCCCGAACCGGACTCGGTGGTGCTCTGGACCCGGCTGACCGGCGTGCCCGAGCTGCCGCTGTCCGTGCCGTGGCAGCTCAGCGCCGATCCGGCAGGCGCCCGGGTGCTGCGCGAGGGGGTCGCCGACGCGCTGCCCGAGTGGGGGCACAGCGTGCACGTGGAGGTCGAGGACCTCGAACCGAGCACCGAGTACTACTTCCGGTTCCGCCACGGCAGGCACCTCTCGCTGACCGGCCGCACCAGGACCACCCCGCACCCGGTCGCGCTGGAACCCCTGCGGCTGGCCGTGACCAGCGGCGACGCCCTGCCCTCGGCAGCCGATCTGGTGCTCTGCCTCGGCGAGCACCGGCCCTCGGGCCCGGTGCGGGAGCAGCGGGAGCGGGCGATGGCCCGGCTCACCCCGGCCGCGCAGCTGGCCAGGGCCAGTGCGCCGCAGGTCTGCACCTGGGGGCCGGGTGAGCTGTCCGGGGAGTGGGTGGCGGCCTGCCGCGCCTACTACGAGCACCAGCCACTGCGCGCGGCCTCCCGGCCCGACGGCGGACGGATGCCGATCTACCGCAGCCTGCGCTGGGGCCGGTTGCTGGCGTTGCGGCTGGTGGACACCCAGCAGTACCGGCAGACCGGTTCGCTGCTGGGCGCCGGTCAGGAGCGCTGGCTGGCCGGGGAACTGGGCAGGCGGCGGCCGCTGTGGGACGTGGTGGCCGGGCACGGTTCGGTGGCCGAGCTGACCGGGGAGCGGCTGGGCGCGCTGTGGCGGCGGGCCAGGGTGGAATCACCGCTGGTGCTGCGCGGCGGACCCGGTCCGGCCGGGACTCGGCAGGTGGCCGGGGCGCCGGAGCTGGCCGCCGGGGTGGCCGGGTCGCTGCTGTGCGAGATCGACGAACGGCTCTGGCGAGCGAGGTTCCCCGGACCGGGCGGACCGGGGAACCTCGCGTTCCCGCGTCAGTGCGAGGCGACCGCCTTGAGCGAGGGGTCGCCGTCGTCGGCGTGATAGTCCTCGCCCTTGGTCTCGTCGGTGCCGTTGAACGCCTTGAGCTGCCGGGCGATCAGCGTGCCGATGATCGCGACCACCAGGTTCACCACCAGGGCGATGAACCCGACGTAGATCTGGGTCTTGGACCCGGCGAAGGGCTCCCAGCCGAGCAGGGACAGCTTGTCCAGGGTCAGCGCGGAACCACCGAAGTGCGCGCGGCCCGCGGCCGGGTTCGGGATCAGGTACAGCAGGTAGAGGCCGTAGCCCATACCGGCGATCCAGCCCGCGACCAGGCCCCAGCGGTGGAACCAGCGGGTGTAGAGCGCGATCGCCACCGCGGGCAGCGTCTGCAGGATGATCACTCCGCCGATCAGCTGCAGGTCGATCGAGTACGCCGGGTCGACGAAGACGATGAAGGCGACCGCGCCGAACTTGACCACCAGCGAGGCCAGCTTGGCCTGCTGCGCCTCCTGCTTGGGTGAGGCGTCCTTCTTCAGGAACTCCTTGTAGATGTTGCGGGTCCACAGGTTGGCCGCGGCGATGGACATGATCGCGGCCGGGACCAGCGCGCCAATGCCGATCGCGGCGAAGGCGACGCCGGCGAACCAGCTCGGGAACTGGGTGTCGAAGAGCACCGGCACGATGGTGTTGGTGTCCGGCCGGCCGGTGGCGTTGTTCATGATCGGCTTGGTGCCCGCGGTGAGCGCCACGTAGCCGAGCAGTGCCAGCAGGCCCAGCAGCAGCGAGTACGCCGGCAGCGCGACCATGTTCTTCTTGATCACGTTGCGGCCCTTGGAGGCCAGGATGCCGGTCAGCGAGTGCGGGTAGAGGAACAGCGCCAGCGCCGAGCCCAGCGCCAGCGTGGCGTACTGGAGCTGGTTGTTGGCGTTGAGCAGGATCGAGCCCTTGGGCGCGCCGTTGGCGCCCGGCTGGGACAGGATCTCGGCCGAGCGGTCGAAGATGGTGGTCCAGCCGCCCAGCTTGGCAGGCAGGTAGATGACCGCCACCAGGATCACGATGTAGATCAGCGTGTCCTTGACGAAGGCGATCAGCGCCGGCGCCCGCAGACCGGACTGGTAGGTGTAGACCGCCAGGATCAGGAAGCCGACGAACAGCGGCAGGTGGCCGAGGAAGCCACTGCCGTTGAGGCCCATGGTGCGCAGCACCGCTTCCAGCCCGACCAGCTGCAACGCGATGTAGGGCATGGTCGCGACGATGCCGGTGATGGCGATCAGCAGCGCCAGGATGCGCGAGCCGTAGCGGCCGCGGACGAAGTCGGCCGGGGTCACGTAGCCGTGCACCCTGGAGACCGACCACATGCGCAGCAGCGGCAGGAACACCAGCGGGTAGAGGATCACCGTGTAGGGCAGCGCGAAGAAGCCCATGGCGCCGGCGCCGAAGATCAGCGCGGGCACGGCGACGAAGGTGTAGGCGGTGTAGAGGTCGCCGCCGACCAGGAACCAGGTGATCCACGAGCCGAACTTGCGCCCGCCGAGGCCCCACTCGTCCAGGTGGTCGAGGGTGTCACCGGCCTTCCACTTGGACGCCACGAAACCGAGCACCGTCACCAGCAGGAACAGCACGGCGAAGACGATCAGCTCGGTCCACTGGATGTTGTTCACGCCTTGTCCCCCTCATCCAGCTTGTCCACGTCGAGGCGGTCCGGCGCGGTGGTGACCACCGGCTCGTCCCTGGTCTTGAGGTAGACCAGTCCGACGCAGATGACGCCGAGCGGCACGAAGGCGAACTGCGACCAGTAGAAGAACGGGAGGCCGAGCACCCGGGGCTCATCGAAGTTGATCAGTGGGGTGACCAGCATCAGCAGTGGCACCACGAGTAGCAGGTTCCACCAGTTCCAGCGCAGCCCACTCGGGCGCGCGGGTACGGGTGGTGACGAACCAGACGGCATCGAACTCCTCCGTTGTCCTCCCCCGCGGGCCTGCCACCGCTACGGTGACCTTGGCGGGCGCGGATGTGTCGCGGATGTTAGGCATGTGTGGTGATGGTCGTCATCGGGCAGCAGGAAAACCCTGTGTTCGAAGTGCCCTAATCGTGACCATCCGCGCACCAGGGGTGCGCAACGGTAGTCGGACGATCACGGTCAGCGAGGGGAGCCACGCATGCGGAAAGCGGCGATCTTGCTCGCGCTGTCCGCGTTGCTGACCACGAGTTGCACCGCGGGCACGGCCACCGTGCCCGGCGAGCCGACCACGGCGAGCACCGGCCAGAGCGCCCCGGCCCGGCCCAGCGGGGTGCTGACCGCGCCGCCGGAGGAGAAGCTGCCAGGGGTCGGCGAGTGCTTCGACTCCAAGGTGCTGGGCAAGGTCGCCTGCACCCGCTCGCACGACGCCGAGGTCACCTGGCTGGAAACGCTGCCGCAGCACCTGCCCAAGGCCTACCCGGACGATGCCACGCTGCTGGCCAACTCGATCCCGCGGTGCACCGAGAAGCTCGCCGAGTACATGGGCAGCGAGGCAGCCCCGGCCAGCAGGCTGCGGGTGGCCGCGATCTGGCCGGACAAGGCGCTGTGGGCCAAGGGCCAGCACTACGTGATCTGCACCGTGGTCGAGGTCGGCCCGGACGGCGCCCCGGTCAGCCGCACCGGCTCGCTCAAAGGCGCGCTGCAGAAGGACTTCTGGGCCTACCAGCTGTGCACGGCGGGCTCACCGTCGAAGGCGGAGACGCTGGTGGGCGTGCCCTGTAACCAGCCGCACGTGGGTGAGGCGCTGCCCGCGGTGAAGAACCTGGGCAAGAGCACCGACAAGATGCCCTCGGCCGAGCAGTTGCACGCGAGCATGGACAAGCACTGCAAACAGGTCGTCATCGACTACCTGCTGGCCCTGGACGGCCGGCCGGATGTGGCCACCAGCTGGCGGGTGCCCGCCGAACGGGACTGGTCGGAGGGCTACACCGTCGGCACCTGTTTCGCCGAGACGAACAAGCCGGTCTCCAAGACCGTCCGCGGCATCGGCGGTCAGGCCGAACTACCGGCCTGACCTACTGGGCAGATGCTCGTGGGTACGCGCGTCCAGTTCCGCCCCCGGCCGCTCTTCCCGCTGTGCCAGCAGGACCATCACCACGGCGGCCACGGCAAGCACGAGCATCGCCAGTCCGGCCACGGCACACCTCCCTGGTTGTCGCCGGTTTTTCCCTTACGTACTCCCCTGAAGACGCCCTGAGTGTGGTCCAGGTTCACTGCGCGCTCCACCTTTTTTCCTTAGCGTGACCTTGAGCGACCGCGGTGGGGAACTCCTCGGCCGCGGGTGCCTTTCCTGAGGGGGAAACCACATGTCCGCAAGACGCACGGGCACAGTGCTGGCCGTGGCCGCCCTGTTGCTGGCCGCCCCGGCGGCCGCCTTCGCCACCGAGTCCACGCCGAGCCGCTACCTCACCCAGCGGCTGGACTGGAAACCCTGCTTCGACCAGGTCAATCCGCCGCCCGGCCTGCCGCCGGGCGGGACCGCGCTGGAATGCGCGCGCTACACCGCACCGATGAACTGGCGCCGTCCCAGGGACGGCAAGGACATCAGCGTGGCGATCACCCGGCTGCGCGCCACCGGCGCCCGGCAGGGCGTGCTGTTCACCAACCCCGGCGGCCCCGGCCAGGCCGGACGGGCCTTCCCGCTGGACTTCCTGGCCACCGGGCAGCGCGCGGTGCTGGCCGGGCACGACGTGTACGGCATCGACGTGCGCGGCACCGGCGGCAGCAGCCAGGTCAGCTGTGATCCCGTCCCGCCCCCGCTGCTGCCGGACTGGCGCGATCGCAGCCCGGCCAACCTGAACACGTTGCTACAGGTCAATGTGGACATCGCCCGCGCCTGTCAGAACAGCGAGCTGGGCAAGTTCGTCAACACCGAGCAGACCGCGCACGACCTGGACCTGCTGCGCCACCTGCTGGGCGAACGCAAGATCAACTACTACGGGCTGTCCGGCGGCGCCTGGCTCGGCCCGTTCTACGCCACCTACTTCCCGCACCGGGTGGGCCGGTTCGTGCTGGACTCGGTCGCCGATCTCACCTCGACCTGGCAGGACCTGATCAACGACCAGGCCCGCGGCATGGAACGCCGGTTCCGCACCGATTTCCTGCCCTGGCTGGCCCGGCACCACGACCGCTACGGCTGGGGCGCCACCGCGGCCGAGGCGGGCGCGAACTACGAGACCGTACGGGCCCGGCTGGCCGCGAAACCCGTTGAGCTGAACGGGAACAAGCACAACGGCGCGAGCCTGGACGTGCTGATCATCGGCGCGCTCGGGCAGAAGGAGACCTTCCCCGGCCTCGCCGAGAGCCTGGCCCTGCTCAAGCGGCTCAGCGAGGGCGCCCCGGTGGCGGAGTCCGCGGCCACCCAGCGCTTCGCCGATGATCTGCTCAAGCCGGACCCGGCCGCCCAGACCGGCACCGCGCTGTCCATCATCTGCAACGACACGCCCTACCGCGGTGGCAGGGCCGGGACCATCGCCGACTCCGAGCGGCTGGGCCGCAAGTACCCGCTGATGGGCTGGCACAAGATCATCCAGCAGTGCATGTCCTGGCAGCGCCCGGAACTGCGCCTGCCCACGATCACCGGCCGCGGCCTGCCGCCGATGCTGCTGGTGAACTCGGTGCGTGACCCGCAGACCACCCTTGAGGGCGCCCAGCGGGCCCAGCGGGTGCTGCCCAAGGGCTCGCCGCTGCTGGTGGTCGCCGATGAGGGTGACCACTGGATGTACCTGCGCGGCAACGCCTGCGTGGACGCCAGGGTCAGCGCCTACCTGAGCACCGGTGCGCTGCCTGCCAACGGCAGCACCTGCGCGGGCAACCCGCTGCCCGACCCGACGACGGCGGCGGCCACCCCCCGGCAACCGTTCCCGGCCATCGGCTAGCTCGCGCAGGCCAGTTCGCCGGCGTAGCCGCCGAGCAGGTGCGCGGACTCCGCGGGCGGCAGGGCCAGGTGTTCCAGCACCTGCCAGGCCTCCCGCGCCCGCTCCACCTCGGGCGCGTGCTGCAGGAAGGTGTGCGTGCCAGCCAGTGGCACCCGCACCAGCGGCGGCGCGTCGGCGAACTCCAGGATGGTCATCGAGCCGCGCAGGCCAGGGTGCGCGCCCCGGCTGAGCGGGAGCACCCGCAGCGTGACGTTGGGCCGCTCGGCCAGCAGGCACAGCGCCTGCAGCTGGCGGGCCAGCACGCCCGGCCCGCCGATCGGCCGGTGCAGCGCGCTCTCCTCCACCACGCAGTGCAGGCTCGGCGGCACCGGCCGGGCCAGCACCATCTGCCTGGTCATGGTGGCCGCGACCTGGCGGCCCAGATCGGGCTCGTGCAGCCGGTGGTCCATGCCGCCGAGCGCGGAGCGGGCGTACTCGGCGGTCTGCAACAGGGCGGGCACCATGGCCAGCTCGAAATCACGCACCACCGCGGCCTCGTCCTCCAGGCCGATCAGCTGCCGCAGGTCGGCGGGCAGCCGCGAGCCGGGGGACTGCCACCAGCCCGGCGAGGCGGGCGGGCGCACCAGCGCGAGCAGCTCCGCGCGTTCCTCGGCGGGCACCTGGTACAGGGTGAGCAGGGCGGTGACATCGTCCGCCTGCAGTCCGCGCCGCCCGGTCTCCATCCGCTGCACCTTGGTCACCGAGACGCCGAGGGCGATCGCGACCTGGTGCAGGGTAAGGCGATTGCTCTTGCGCAGGGCACGCAGCGCGGCACACACCCGGCGGGTGCGGGTGGCGGGACCAGGACGTTCGGACATGCACCTCACTGTGTCCCTTGCCACAGGGTCACACAAACCTGGCTCGGGGCCCGGCGGACAACGCTGGCCACCGGGCCCCGAGCACAGCTGCGTGACTCTGATCAGCCAAGACGCTGCTTGAGCGCCTCCAGCTCGTCACGCAGCGAGCTGGGCAGCTTGTCACCGATCTGAGTGAACCACTCCTCGATCAGCGGCAGTTCGGCCCGCCACTCGGCCACATCGACGGCCAGCGCGGCCTCGATGTCGGCCAGCGGCGCGTCCAGTCCGGACAGGTCCAGGTCGGCCGCGGTCGGCACGTGGCCGATCGGGGTCTCCACCGCGGCGGCCTTGCCCTCGATGCGCTCGATGGCCCACTTCAGGATGCGGCCGTTCTCGCCGAATCCGGGCCACAGGAAGCGCTTGTCCTCGCCCCGGCGGAACCAGTTGACGTAGAAGATCTTCGGCAGCTTGACCGAGTCGGCGTTCTTGCCGACGGAGATCCAGTGCGCGAAGTAGTCACCGGCGTGGTAGCCGATGAAGGGCAGCATGGCCATCGGGTCGCGGCGGACCTCGCCGACCTTGCCAGCGGCGGCCGCGGTCTTCTCGCTGGAGAGGGTGGCGCCCATGAACACGCCGTGCTGCCAGTCCCGCGCCTCGTTGACCAGCGGGATGGTGCCTGCCCGGCGGCCACCGAAGAAGATCGCCGAGATCGGCACGCCGTTGGGGTCGTCCCACT
This sequence comes from Crossiella sp. CA198, assembly GCF_052078295.1. NCBI lineage: Bacteria > Bacillati > Actinomycetota > Actinomycetes > Pseudonocardiales > Pseudonocardiaceae > Crossiella > Crossiella sp. CA198. The sequence goes on along the minus strand of NZ_JBQJIM010000016.1, from coordinate 174,141 downwards.
CCGGGGCGAGCACCGGGCACTGCGACATCGGCGTGCAGTACCGGGAGTTCGCGTGCGAGCTGAGCACCCCGGCCTCGCCGTCGGCTGGCGTCCAGTCCTGCTTCTTCCAGGAGGTGGCGTGCGCGGGCTCGTTCTCCATGCCCTCCCACCAGATGTCGCCGTCATCGGTGAGGGCGACGTTGGTGAACACCGAGTTGCCGCGCTCGATGGTGCGCATGGCGTTCGGGTTGGTCTTCCAGTTGGTGCCCGGCGCGACGCCGAAGAAACCGGCCTCCGGGTTCACCGCGTACAGCCTGCCGTCCTCACCGAAGCGCATCCAGGCGATGTCATCGCCCAGGGTCTCGACCTTCCAGCCCGGGATGGTCGGCTCCAGCATGGCCAGGTTGGTCTTGCCACAGGCCGAGGGGAAGGCCGCGGCGATGTAGTGCACCTTCTGCTCGGGCGAGGTGAGCTTGAGGATGAGCATGTGCTCGGCCAGCCAGCCCTCCTCGCGCGCGATGGTGGAGGCGATGCGCAGCGAGTAGCACTTCTTGCCCAGCAACGCGTTGCCGCCGTAGCCGGAGCCGAAGCTCTGGATCTCGCGGGTCTCCGGGAAGTGGGTGATGTACTTGGTGTCGTTGCAGGGCCACGGGACGTCGGCCTGGCCGGGCTCCAGCGGCGCGCCGACCGAGTGCAGGCAGGGCACGTAGTCGGCGTCGTCGCCGAAGACCGCCAGTGCCTTGCTGCCCATGCGGGTCATGACACCCATGGACACCACGACGTATTCGGAGTCGGTGATTTCCACGCCCAGCATGGGCTTTTCCGCGGTGAGCGGGCCCATGCAGAACGGAATGACGTACATGGTGCGGCCGCGCATGCAACCGCGGTACAGCTCGGTCATGATGGACTTCATCTCGACCGGATTCATCCAGTTGTTGGTCGGGCCGGCGTCGGCCTCGTCAACAGAACAGATGTAGGTCCGCTCTTCAACCCTGGCCACGTCATTGGGGTCAGAGGCACACCAGAACGAGTTCGGTTTGTTCTGGAGTCGCACAAAGGTGCCTGCGTCGACCAGTTTCTGGTTCAGGCGCTCAGCTTCCTCGGGCGACCCGTCGACCCAGACGACCTCGTCCGGCGCGGTCAGTTCCGCGACCTCACGCACCCAGGAAAGCAGGCGCGCGTGCGTCGTGGGTGCCTGATCGAGACCGGGGATGGTCAGTGCGGTCATGGCGTCTCCTGCCTGAGCGAAGAAAGCGTCGCTACGCCCGGGGGCGCCGGGCGTGGCGTGAAAAGGGATTGGTTTGAGGCTAGCGGTACCCACCAGGCGCTGCCGACACCCGGAGTGTCGCCTCGCTCACAGGACCGATAAGGGGATCGATTCAGCCACTTGTGGCGCGGAGATGAACGGGTGACATTTCCAGCGCGCGCCCGGCCAGCAAGCGCTCTCCGGTGGCGTGTCCCACAAAGAGATCAACCCCACCCGGATTCCGGATGGGGCTGCTCTGGCACGTACGGGCGATGAACTAGGTCCAGCGGGGCTGCTGCGCGCCGCCGATCCCGGTGCCGTTGCCGGTGGAGTCGACCCACTCGCCGGTGACCGGGTCCACGTGGAAGTTGCCCTGGGCGCCGGAGGAGCCGGTGGCGGTCTCGACCTCCCAGTCGGCGTCGGAGAGCCGGGCGGGCTCGCTGCCCATGGCCTGGCCGAGGTTCTCGTCGTGCACCACGACCCACTCGCCGTTGCCGCGGTGCTCGCTCACGATCACCTGGCCGCTGCCGGTGATCTCGGTGGCCACGTCCGCGTCGCCGTCGCCGTCGATGTCGGCGAAGACCACGGTGTCGCCGTCGGCGTCGGTGACCACCAGGGTGTCGCCCTTGCCGTCGCCGTCGGTGTCGGTCAGCTCGCCCTGCAGGTGCTGCTCGCCGTCGGCGGTGTGCACGATCAGCCCGGACCCGGTGCCCACCGCGGTCTGCGGGCCCGCGCTGGAGCGCTGCCCCTCGGTGACCCACTCGCCGCTGGCCGAGTCGAAGCGCGAGGTGCTGACCACCGCGCCCTTCTCGTCCAGGGTGCGCATGACGTCGGCGGTCCCGTCACCGTTGGTGTCGGTGAAGCTGAGGTAGCCGTCGTCGGTCTCGACCACCGCGGTGTCGTCGATGCCGTCGTGGTTGCTGTCGCTGACGGCCTCGACGGTGTGCTCCGCACCGTCAATGGTCACCTTGATGTCACCGTCGCCGGCGCCGGTCTCCTCGATGTACACCTGATCCCCCTCGTACTACCCGGGGTGCGGGCAAGCTGGGCGTTTCTTGCCACTTGGACTTACGGTAGGCCCGTTCGGTTCCATCGCCAAGTCGGCAACCGATCGAAATGGTGACAACCTGTCAACGCGCCTCGGGCTGATCCCGGCCCGCCGCGTTGTTCCGCTGCTCGCGGATCCTGCCCAGCAGCATCTCCGCCTGGGCCCGCCCGGCCTTCACCTCGGCCAGCCGCTTGCCGACCACCTGGAGTTGCCGGTTGCGCTCGGCGGTGTCCATCCGCAGTGCCTTGTCCACCTCGCGCAACTCGTCCTCGATCGCGCCGATCCGCTTGCCCAGCGCCTCGTCCATGGCCAGCGACAGCTGCTGTTCGGCCTCGATGAGCTGTTCGGAGACCAGCTGCTCCATGGTGGAGCGGGCGTCCGCGACCACCTCGGTGAGCCACTGCTTGAGGTAGGTCTTGTCCGCGCTCTGCTTGCGGGTGCGGGCCAGCCACCAGCCGGCGCCGAGGCCGAGCACGATGGTCACCGGCAGCACCAGCGCGCTGGAGGCGGCGATGCCCAGCCCGGCCAGCGGCAGCGCGGCTGCCTTGCCAAGGCCGAGGCCGCCGGAGACGCCCATGAACACCAGCAGCTTGTCCTCGGCGTTGGGCGGCCGCCGGTCCGGGCTGCGCAACAGCACCGGCGGCGCCCCTGCACGGGCGAACTGGGCCCGGATGACCTCCAGCTCGTCCGGCGCGAACAGTTCCGCGAGCACCGCCTGGGCCAGCGCGTCCAGCCGGGTGGCCAGTGCCTGGCTCAACCGGCCGGAGACCAGTTGCAGGGCCGCGTCCAGCTCCTGCGGCAGCCGTTGCAGGCCGTCCCGGTTGGCCGCGTCGATGGCCCGGCGGAACCAGGACTGCACATCGCGCATCTGCCTGGCGACCTCGTGCGAACTCTCCAGCCGGGCCCGCTGGGTCTCCCCGCGCAGCTTGACCTGCCAGCCCCTGGTGGCCGAGCGGCGCAGCGCGACCAGCTCGTCCTTGCGCGCCCGCAGCGATTCGGCCTCGGCCTCGCCGGTGCTCAGGGCACGCTGTTCGGCACTGAGCTGCACGGCCTGCCCGGCCAGCGCGGTGGCCGCGGCGCGCAGCGTGTTGGCCTCGGCGAGCATGGCCGCGTGCGCGGCGACCAGCTCCTGCAGCCCGGTCTGCAACGGCGCGATCCCGGACTGCTCGCGCAGCAGCGCCCCGGTCTCCGGCGTGGGCGCGCCCTTGGCCAGGCCGAACATCCGCGCCGAGACCGGGTGGAAGACGGCGTCGGCGAAGCGCGGCGCGTGCTCGGCGAGCAGCGCCCGGTTGGCCTCCAGCACCTGCCGCCAGCCCCGGTACTGGTCGGTCTTGGTGAGCGCGAACAGCACGGTCTCCACCCGCTCCCCGGCCTGGGCGAGGAAGGTCAGCTCGCCGCTGGTCAGCGGCGCGGAGGCGTCCACCACGAACAGCAGCGCGGTGGCGTTGGCTGCGGCCTCGGCGGCCAGTTCGCCGTGCATCGAGTCCAGCCCGCCGACGCCAGGGGTGTCGATCACGGTCAGGCGGCTGAGCAGCGGGATCGGCGCCTGCACCCGGACGAACCGGGGCGGCAGTTGGCCTTCGGGCAGCTCCCCGGAGGCGGTCACCCAGCGGTGCAACTGCTCCACTGGGAAGGACACCGGCTGCACCTGTCCCGGGTAACAGGCCTGCGCGGCCCAGTCCTCGCCGTGGGCGAAGACCAGGTAGTTGGCGGTGGCCACGTGCGCGTCCACCGGCGACAGGTTCTCCGCCGACAGCAACGCGTTGACCAGCGAACTCTTCCCCCGGTTGGTCTCACCGACCACCACCACAGAGGGCACCGAGGGCCGTCCGTCGCGCACCGCGGCCACCCACCGCGCCGCGTCCGGATCGGCGTCCTTGAGCAGCTCGACCAGCCGCCCGACGGTGTGCCGGACCAGCTTGGGCAACGGCACCCCCGAGGTCACCGGCGTGCTCACCCGGTCCCCTCACGCAACGTGTAGACGGTCACGATCGGCGGCCGCACCTGCTGCCCGTGGTCGAGGAAGCCGACCACCTCGGTCTCGGCCACCAGCCCGGCCAGCGCCGGATCGTCGGTGGGTTCGGTGCCGCCCGCCTCGTGCACGGCCGGGTCGAAGCGCTGCCCGTCCGGCCGGACCGGCATGACCCCGACCCCGGCCAGCCCGTCCACGATCCGTTCGGCGACACCGGCGCTGCGAGCCCGGTCGAGCGCGTAGAGGCAGAGCTGGATCAGCTTCTTCCGCTCTCCGCCTGCGGGGTCGAACATGACCTCTTCCGACGCGGCGTCCACCGGTTCGGTTCCACCCTCGGCAGTCGTCATCCCGTAGGTCCCCCTGTGGCGGCGGCCGGGTCCTCGGCGCCCGCCTGAGCAAGTGGTGATTTTCGTTTTTTTCGGATAGCCTCGGTTGGCGACCTCGGAAGGGAGGGCACATGACCACGATCCTGGACGCACAGACGGTACTACCTCCGGACAAGGACGATCCGGCGCTGACCAGCCTGGTGACCGCATTGAGCGAGGGCACGGCCAGTCTCACCGGACCGGACGGGGCACAGTTGCCGCTGCCCGCCGAGGTGTACCGGGTCCTGCGCGGTGTCGTCACCGCCATGTCGCAGGGACTCGCGGTGACGATCGCGCCGCACAACACGCAGATGACCACCCAGGAAGCAGCCGACCTGCTGGACATCTCCCGGCCGACCCTGGTGCGGCTGCTCACCGACGGCGAGATCCCGTTCCACCTGCGCGGCAGGCACCGCCGGGTGCTGCTCGCCGACGTGCTCGACTACCAGGAACGTTCCCGCGAACGGCGGCGCGCCACCCTGGACGAGATGACCCGTACCGCCAACGAGGACGGCAGCGACCGCACGGCCGAGGAGTTCATCCGGACCCGTTAGGCCATTCAGCCCAGTCGCGCCAGACTGGGCCGGTGAGCTTTCCCGTCCTGCTCGACGCCTGCGTGCTGTTGCCGATCAAGCTCGCGGACACGCTGCTGCGCCTGGCCGAGGCGGGCACCTACCGGCCGCTGTGGTCGGCGGAGGTGCTCGCCGAGGTCGAGCGCAACCTGCCTCGGGTCGGGGTGCTCCCGGCCAGGGCGAGTTGGCGGGTGCGGCAGATGCGGGCGGCGTTTCCCGATGCGCTGGTGGCCGGATACGAGACGCTCACCCCAGTCATGCCGAACGACCCGAAGGATCGGCATGTGCTCGCCGCGGCGGTGAAAGCCCATGCCGCGCTGATCGTGACGGCCAATCTGAGGGACTTCCCCGCCCCGGCCCTCGATCGCTACGACATCCGCGCCATCCACCCGGATGACTTCCTGCTGGACCAGTTCTGCCTCTACCCGGCGTCGACCCTGCTCTGCCTGCACGAGCAGATCGCCGCGTGCCGCAACCCGGAGCTGTCGATCACGGAGTTCCTGACCACGTTCAAGAAGACGGTGCCCCGCTTCGCCGACGCCGTCTGGGCGCCACTGCTCAGCACGCTCTGAGCGGCCTCATCTGGATCCGCCGCCGAGCTGTTGCCAGATCAGGAAGTACGCGCGGTGCACCACGTGTGCCACCCGGCTTTGCGCCGGAGTCGCCCCGAAGGAGGCGAAGGCCCGCCACCAGCCCGCTCGTTCCAGGGCGTAGGCCAGTAGTTCCGGGCGGGGGCGGCCGGGCAGGCCGAGTTGTTCGTCCACCTTGGCCGAGCCGCCGACCCGCAGGACCTCCTCGGCCAGGTCCTCGGGCATGGCGACCTGGCCGGAGGTGACCAGGGTCAGGGCTTCCAGCAGGCGGAGCTGGTGGGCTTCGGGTTTGGCCAGCAGGACCTCGATCGCGTCGTGCACCCGCTGGCGTTCGCCGGGGTCGCCGGAGGCGCGGGCCAGTGCGGTGACCGAGGCCAGTGCGGCGGCGGCCTTGATGCCGTCGGCGCGGGCCTTGAACACCAGATCCAGTTTGGCCAGGACCGCGGCCAGGCCGGAGGCCTCCAGCAGGCCGCGGCGCAGGTTGCCAGCGGTCAGTCCGGGGTCGGCGGCGAGCAGGTCCAGGGCGGCGCCGATGCCGTGCAGGTCCAGCCGGGTGAGCAGGTGTTCCCTGGTCGCGGCTGGCACCGGGGCGTCCCAGCTGAGGAACAGGTCGGCGGAGAGCAGCATGGTGGATCTGGTGGTCTCGTCCAGGGCGGCGAGTTGTTTGAGCGCGTCGGCGTCGGTGGTGGTGAAACCGCCGGTCTCGGCGGTCTCGGCGAGCAGGCCGATCATCGGCAGCACGTCGGCGACCCTGGGTTTGAGCGTCTCGGCCTGGTGCGCGGCGAGCAGCGTGGCCGCTTTCCAGAGATCGCCGCCGGAGCCTGCCACCGTTTCCGGCACGATGGTGTCGGCCTTGTTCAGCACCGCGATCGCGTTCACCGGGCCCGCCTCGCGGCTGGCGGTGGCCGCGGTGAAGGCGGCCAGCGCGGCCCGGTCGTCCGAGCGCACGGTCTGGGTGACCACGTAGAGCACGGCCTCCGCGCCGACCACCGCGTTGCGGGAGACCTCGTCCAGCGCGTCCGCGCCCTTGCCCGGTTCGCCGAGCAGCTCGGACTCGGTGCGGGCGACCGAGGCCGCGTCCAGCGAGCCGAGGCCGGGGGTGTCGATCACGGTGAGGTCCCGCAGCACCGCGCTGGTGAGGTAGGCCTCCAGGTGCGAGACGGTGTCCAGGTCCACGCCAAGGCTGGCCGGGATCATGCCGTCGGCGTCGAAGGGCAGCACCTGTTTGCGGCCGTCGGTGAAGACCACCTCGACCCGGTCCACCGTGCCGTAGTGGAAGCGGGTGACCAGCCGGGTGCACTCGCCGATGTCGGTGGGCGCCACCCGCCGCCCGATCAGCGCGTTGACCAGCGTGGACTTACCCGACTTGATCCGGCCGGCGACCGCGACCTGCAACGGGGCGCCCAGCCTGCGCAGCACCTCGGCGAATCCGGCCGCGGTGCGCGAGCCGACCTGCGGGGTCAGCCGCTGGCAGAGCTGGGCGACGGCTGCGGACAGTGGCCCCGGGTTCACCGGTGCATCGTCGCACGCAGCCCGGCCGCACCGGGTGATCACGGGTAATCCACAAGGGGGAGGAAATGTACGCCTCCGGTACGACGCAGCTGCCCGGACCGGTGTTTAGGCTCGTCGGGTGCGGAGACTGAGCCTGTGGCTGCGGTCCCACCCGATGGTGGGCGACACCGCGCTGGTCCTCGTGCTGACCATCCTGGACATGGCGTCCAAGAACCCGAAGTGGGATGTCACCGACGCGAACTTCTACTCGGTCGGCGCGCTGCTCACGGTGCCGCTGATCGTGCGCCGTCGTCAGCCGATGGTGGCTGGCGGACTGATCGTCTTCGCCGAGGTGCTGCGGATCTTCACGCATCCGGTGGACATGGACTACCGGATCGGCGAGTTCGGCATCCCGATCATGCTCTACACCCTGGCTGTCTACAGCAACCGCACCGCGGCCTGCAGCTTCGCCCTGGCCATCATGCTGGTCAACTTCGCCATCCTGCTGCGTTTCCCGGAGCCTGGCCCGCCTGCCTGGTCGGTGTTCAGCTGGTTCGCCGCCCCCTCCTTCGCCTGGCTGCTCGGCGAGATCGTCGCGGCCCGGCGGGCGCTGAACGAGGAGGCGGTGCAGCGATTGCTGCTGCTGGAACTGGAACGGGATCAGCAGGCCAAGATCGCGGTGGCCCAGGAGCGCACCCGGATCGCCCGCGAGTTGCACGATGTGGTGGCGCACGCGGTGAGCGTGATGGTGGTCCAGGCCGACGGCGCCTCCTACATGATCAAGGAGAAACCGGAGCTGGCCGAGCGTTCGCTCAAGACCATCTCGGCCACCGGCAGGCAGGCGCTCAACGAGCTGCGCAGGCTGCTCGGCGTGCTGCGCACCACCGACGAGCACGATCCGGAGCTGACCCCGCAGCCCAGCGCGGGCCAGGTCGAGGAGCTGGTGGCGAAGGTGCGTGCGGTGGGCCTGCCGGTGCAGCTGGAGCTGCGCGGCGACCTGGACGAGCTGCCCGCCGGCATCGGACTGGGCGTGTACCGGATCGTGCAGGAGTCGCTGACCAACACGATCAAGCACGGTGGCGCCGGGGTCCGCGCCATCGTGCGGGTCTACCGCGGTGCGGACGCGGTGCAGGTGCAGGTGCTCGACAGCGGCAGCAGCTCACCCGGCAGTCCCGGCCCGGAGCTGGTCTCCGGCGGCAACGGGCTGATCGGCATGCAGGAGCGGGCCAGCGTGTTCGGCGGTGAGCTGGAGGCCGGGCCGCGGCCCAACGGCGGCTGGCAGGTCTTCGCCCGGCTGCCGCTGACCAACCGCGCCGCCGGGTCGTGAGCACCGGTGCCCTCTAAGCTCGCCACCGTGATCCGCGTGATGCTGGTGGACGACCAGGAACTGATGCGCATCGGGTTCCGCATGGTCCTCGACGCCCAGGCCGACATCGAGGTGGTCGGCGAGGCCGCGGACGGCAGCGAGGCGGTCCGCAAGGCGGCCGAACTGCGCCCGGACGTAGTCCTGATGGACGTGCGGATGCCGGTGCTGGACGGGGTCGAGGCGACCAAGCGGATCAGCACCGACGGCACCGCCAAGGTGCTGGTGATGACCACCTTCGACCTGGACGAGTACGTGCTCGCCGCGCTGCGCGGCGGGGCCAGCGGCTTCCTGCTCAAGGACACCCCGCCCGCCGACCTGGTCTCGGCGTTGCGCGCGGTGGCCAACGGCGACGCGGTGGTCTCGCCGAGTGTCACCCGGCGGCTGCTGGAGCGCTTCCTCGGTTCGCCGGAGTCGGGTCAGCTGCGCGATGCCACCGTGCTGGACACGCTCACCGAGCGGGAGCGCGAGGTGCTGGTGCTGGTGTCCAAGGGCCTGTCCAACGCGGAGATCGCCAAGACGCTGTTCCTGTCCGAGGCGACGGTGAAGACCCACGTCGGCCGGATCCTGTCCAAACTGGACCTGCGCGACCGGGTGCAGGCCGTGGTCCTGGCCTACGAGACCGGACTGGCCCGCCCCGGCGACGCCTAGCTCAGCGATACTCGGCCGGGTCCCGGTTCAGCGGGGATTCGGTGAAGACGTTGTCGGCGAAGTAGCTGCCGCAGTCCGGGCGGGACCCGTCGACGTCGGTGAAGCCGTAGGCCTTGGCCAGTTGCCAGGAGGACAGCGACTGGCCGCCCCAGCGCGCCCGGTCCGGGTCGGCGGCCAGTGCGGCGACCGCGCGGCCGAGGTAGTGCGGCGTCTCGGAGATGCCGAAGTGGCGGTCCTTGGCGAGAGCCTCGCGCCAGCTGGCCTCGGTGACGCCGAAGTGGTCGAGCACCTCCTCGGAGCGCAGGAAGCCGGGGGTGAGCGCGACCGAGGTGCCGCCGTGCGGGGTCAGCTCCTGGTGCAAAACCTTGCCCAGCCGCAGGATGGCCGCCTTGACCAGGTCGTAGTAGACCGCCTCGCGGTAGCGCTGGTTGAACATCTCATCGCCGTCGGTGATCTCCACCAGCAGTCCGCCGGGCTGGGCGATGAGCAGCGGCAGCGCCTTGTGCAGGGCGATCAGGTGGGTGTCCAGGCCGTTGCGCAGCATGGCAAGGCCCTTGCCCAGATCGTGTTCCCAGACCGGTTTGTGCTCGGAGAAGCCGTCGCCGCCCCAGACGTCGTTCACCAGCACGTCCAGCCGTCCGTGCGCCGCGCGGATGCGTGCCACCAGACTGTCCACATCGGACTCCTGGGTGTGGTCGCAGCGCACCGGGATGCCGGTGCCGCCCGCCGCGGTGACCAGTTCGGCGGTGTCCTCGATGGTCTCGGCCCGCCCCATCGGCGAGGGCCCGGTGGCCCGGCTGCTGCGTCCGGTGACATAGACCGTGGCGCCCAGCGCGCCCAGTTCCACCGAGATCCCGCGACCCGCCCCTCTGGTTCCCCCGGTGACGAGAACTACCTTGTCCACCAACGCTTTGCTCATTCCGACTCCTCTCCCAGCGCGGGCCGGGACCAGCCCGCGAGCACGGCGTCCAGGTCCGCCAGGACCCGGTCCACCAGACGTCCCTGTGGCCGGACCGACCAGTGCACGGCGGTGCCTGCGGCCAGTGCGCCGAGGATGCGCGCGGCCTGTTCCGGTGGCGGCGCCCCTGGCAGCGCGGCGGCGGTCAGCAGCACCCGCAGCTCCTCGTTGACCGCGGCGTACCCGCGGGCGAGTTCCTCGCGCAGCTCCGGATCGGCCAGGTCGACGCCGAGCTGGGCCAGGTTGTTGGCCGCCTGCCCGGCGTTGTCCAGCAGCTGGTAGCCCACCACGGCGGCCGCCAGCACCGCGGCCCGCGGACTGTCCGCCGCCGCGGCGGCCGCGCGCATGGCCTCGGTCTGCGTGCCGCGGTGCGCCCGGCTCAGCGCGAGCAGCAGCCCGTGTTTGCTGCCGAAGCGCTGCATCACCGTGCCGGTGGCCACGCCAGCCTGTTTCGCCACGTCAGCGATGGTGAAGGCGGGGCCGGAGCGGCCAAGCACCACGCCGACAGCGTCCAGCAGCCGCTGGTCGGTGATCGTTCTCGGTCTTGCCACGGCATTAGTGAACCACGGTTCACAAAGTTTGTGAACCGTGGTTCATAAACTGGGACTCAGTCGGCCACGTCGGTCTTGGCCACCACTTTGTCGATCTTCACCCGGACCAGCAGCTCACCCTCGCCACCGTTGCGTGTGGCGAACTCCTCGGCCCGGTCCGCGCCCATGTACCGCGCGCCCAGCCTGCCCGCCCAGTACCGGACGGTCTCCGGGTCGTCGGTGGTGGTCGCGGTGCCGGTGACGGTCACGAAGTCGAACGGCGGGCGCTCGTTGTCGAAGCAGATCGACACCCGGCCGTCGCGCGCGATCGACTTGCCCTTGATCGAGGGCGCGTGGGTGGTGAACACCAGGTCGTCACCGTCCAGGTCGACCCAGATCGGCGAGACGTGCGGGGAGCCGTCCTTGCGGGTGACGGCGAGTTTGCCGGTGTGCGGCGGGGTGGCGGCGATGAACTCCCGCCACCAGCCTGCTGGCGCGTCGTTGTAGCCCATGGTCGAACCGTAGGGGTCCATCCACGGTATGACGCCAAGTCCCGACCAACGGAGGACGCGAAAAACCACTCTTTCCGGTCATTGTTGGCCAGGGAGGCGATCTCACCCCCAGGAGCCCCGGCAATGATCGAGACGGTCACCGCGACCGAACCATGCGGGACCAGGACCACCGCGCATACCACCTGCCGATTCGGGCGGGTCCTGCGCAGGCTGGCCGGGGCCCAGCCCGAGCACGCGCCCGAGGCGACCCGGTCCGACAACGGTGCCGCCGAGGGCCTGACACATCCGGAACTCCTTGTGCGCCAACGAGGTCCGGTGGTGCTGGTGCGCAGCCCACAGTGCGAGGAGCTGGCTCGGGTGCTCGCCGGGGCCGGGTTCGCGGTGCGCAGGGAACTGGGCAACGAGTGGGTAGGATCGCTCACCGTCAGCGGCGCCAGCGCGGAGCAGGTGGGCGAGCTGGCGGCCAGCCACGGACTGGTGCTGCACGAGCTGCGCACGGACTCCCCGGGCTAGCGGAAAGAAATTTTCGGAAACAACGCAACCCGGGTATACCCAGTGGCGTCCTCCAGGACGAGGACTTCACAGGGAAGCAACCGATGGCTGCGGGTTCGGGGCCCGCGAAGTCGGCAGTGGGGTCCCGGCGACCTTCGGGGGGTCGCCGGGGCTCCACTCTTTTTTCTAGACGGCGCTGGTCCTCAGACGTTGGGCCGGACCACCAGCACCGAGCAGCGGGCGTGCCGGACCACCTGGTCGGCCACCGAGCCCAGCACCAGTCCGGCGAACCCGCCCCGGCCGCGATGGCCGACCACCAGCAGATCGGCGCCGTTGGACGCGGCGATCAGCCCCTGCGGCGAGGGCGAGTGCACCACATGCACCTCGATCCGGCAGTCCTCGCGCTTGCCGATGTGCGCCTCGACCAGCTCCGCGGTCTGCTTGCGCAGCCACTCCGAGTACTCGGTCACGCTGGCCACCGAACCGGCAGGGCAGTCCGGCGGCCGGGGTGCGGTGCGCAGTGTCCAGGCCCGCACCACGTGCAGCGGCAACCCCCGCAGGCACGCCTCGTCCACCGCCACTCGCAGGGCCCGCAGCGAGGACGCCGAACCGTCCACGCCGACCACCACTCCACCGCTGATGTCCACCGATTCGCGCAAGCGCTCAGCCACGGAACACCCCAAGGGCAGGGACCGGATGTTGTCTACGTCACAGTACGGGGATGTCGCCGAGGTTGCGCGGCGTATGCATTGCGTTAACGCGCCGTGAAACAGCGCACTTCGACATGACAGCAGGCCAGAACACCGATCAGATGGGGGTGAGACCTCACAGAGGTCGGAGGTGATCATGACCGAACCGATGCTCGACTCACCGACGGTGAGCGCATCGACAGCGTTGTCGAGACTGCCGAACCAGCGCGGGGACCAGATCAAGCGGCGCCCGCCAGCACGACTCTCCGGGCTCAGGGTTGAGCCCACCGCGGCACTGGAATGGTCCCAGGCGATCGAACGCATGGGTTACGCCGCCGCCGCGACCACCCCCGCGCAGGCCCGCCGGTCCTGGGTGGAGCGGGCGCCGGAGCGCCAGGTGCTGCACCTGTTCCGGGCGGCCTCGCACGGCGGCAACACGGTGCAGGCCCCGTGGTGGCTGCGCGCCCTGCACCGCGGCGACCTGGTGCACCGGCAGGCCGGATTCGCCGTCGAGGACGGTGTGCACGAGCTGCTGGCCAACCGTCCCGGGTGGTTCTACGTCCCCTGGGTGGGTGATGGTGAAGACGGTTACTGGGAGTACGTGCCGTCGGACCCTGGCACCTCGACCGGGTTGCCGACCACGGTGACGCTGACCGACGCGCACCTGGGCTGGCTCGATGTGCACCCGGCGCACGAGAACGACCCCCGGCCCGCGGTGGCCGTGGCCGGACTCGCCGGACTCGCCGCCCGGCTGACGGAGATCGAGGGCTGGTAGCCCGCTGGACCCGACTGCGGCCCCGGCACTGCCATTTGGCAGAGTCGGGGCCGTAATCGCAGGACCGCGGCGTGAGGGAATGATGACTTCGACTGGGCAGGACCCCGTCCGGCCTGCGCACTGGCGCACCGTGGTGAGCTTCGTGCAGCGCACCGCCCGGCTCAGCCCAGGACAGCAGCGCGCCTACGAGCAGTACTGGCCGACGCTGGGGCGCGAGGTCGACGAGCTGGGCGCGGACCCGGTCGACTTCGACGCCTGGTTCGGCCGCGAGGCCCCGGTGCTGCTGGAGATCGGTTCCGGCATGGGCGAGACCACCGCGCAGCTCACCGCGGCCGCGCCCGAGCTGAACTACGTCGCCGCCGAGGTCTACAAGCCCGGCCTGGCCCAGCTGCTGCTGCGGGTGGAGAAGCTCGGCCTGACCAACCTGCGGCTGCTGCGCGGGGACGCGGTCACCCTGCTGCGGCAGAACATCCCGGCCGACTCGCTGCACGGGGTGCGGATCTTCTTCCCGGACCCGTGGCCGAAGAAGAAGCACCACAAGCGGCGCCTGGTGCAGCCGGCGTTCGTCGCGCTGGCCGCCTCCCGGATCAAGCCGGGCGGCACCCTGCACCTGGCCACCGACTGGGCGCAGTACTCGGTGGAGATGATGGCCGCCTGCCGGGCGACCCCGTTGCTGCGCAACCGGTTCGCCGACGAGCCGGGTGGCTGGGCGCCGCGGCCGGACTGGCGGCCGGTGACCAAGTTCGAGCAGCGGGCACACGAAGAGGGCCGGGTCATCCGCGATGTGATCTTCGAGCGCAGCTGACGGTCCGTGGTCAAGATCGCCACTCTCGGTGAATTGACCACTGGATCGGGTGAGCAAAGCTGCCGCACTTCATGCCCCGTACGGCAGTGACGCGTGACCGGGTTCACGAACTACGTTACCGACCCGTGACCGTAGTCGACACCCAGGTGATCAGCTTCGCGCCGGCGGCGGCGAGCCCCCCGGCCGCCCAGGTCGATCTCATGGCCGCGGAGGAGTTCCTCCGCATGTTCCATGACTCGCACTCCGGCGCCGGACCGCTGAGCCAGCGCCTGGCCGAGGTCCGCGCGGAGGTCGGCAAGAGCGGCACCTACCGGCACACCGCGGCGGAGCTGGCCTACGGCGCCAGGGTGGCCCTGCGGGATTCCGGCTGGTGCACCAGCGGCATGCCCTGGCGGCGGCTGAAGGTGCGCGATCTGCGCGGAGTGCGCAGGCCGGCCGCGGTGGCCGCGGAATGCTTCGACCACCTGCGCCAGGCCACCAACGAGGGCGCGATCCGCCCGCTGGTCACCGTGTTCGCGCCGGACACCCCGGACCGGCCTGGTCCGTGCATCTGGAACGAGCAGCTGGTCCGCTACGCCGGGCACCGCGGCGAGGATGGCGTGATCACCGGCGATCCGCGCTATGCCGAGTTCACCGACTCGATGCGCGCGCTCGGCTACCGGACCCCGGCCCGGCCGGGCCGGTTCGACCTGCTGCCGCTGGTGGTGGAGACCGCGGATGAGGGCGCGAAGCTGTTCACGGTGCCAAGGGAGGCGGTGCTGGAGGTGCCGCTGACCCATCCCGAGCTGGCCTGGTTCGGCGAGCTGGGCCTGCGCTGGCACGCGGTGCCGGTGATCAGCAACATGCGGCTGTCCATCGGCGGCATCAGCTACCCGGCCGCGCCGTTCAACTCCTTCTTCGTCGGCGCGGAGATCGGCACCAGGGCGCTGGCCGACGAGGGCGCGTACGCGATGGCCGGCGAGGTCGCCGAGCGGCTGGGGCTGGACACCGGCTCCGAGCGCACGCTGTGGCGGGACCGGGCCACCCTGGAACTCAACCGCGCGGTGCTGCACTCCTTCGACGCCGCCGAGGTCACCATCACCGACCACCACAGCGAGGCCCAGCACCGGCTGGCCTGGCTGCGCTCCCGGCAGCGGCCCAGTGGCGGGCGGCCCGCCTTCCGGGTGGACACCGGGGCGGTGCAACGGGCCCGGGTCGGCGGTCCGGCCAAGTTCTCCCAGCCGCCAGCCCCGCCAGGTGGCCGCCTCGCCGCGCTGCGGAAACGGCTCGATTCGGTCTGACCCCTCGGCCATCCGGCCGATCCGGGACCGCCAGGGACAGGCTCTTCGGCCGAGCGTTCCGGGCTGCGCGGTCGATGGGGCGGGGCGCGGTTTTCCCGAGCATTGACCGGGTGATCGCGACCTACCTCGGCTCCGTCCGCACCGGCCTGTTGCTGTTCCTGGGCATCGGTTTCGCGCTGCTGTTGCCGATGGCCGCGGTGCACTACCGCCGCTACGGCAGGCTGGAGCCGCGCCGGGCGCTGGTGCTCTACGCCTTCCTGGCCTATGCCGCGATCGCGATCTCGCTGGTGTTCCTGCCTTTCCCTGACCCGGTCAAGGTGTGCACCGGAGTGCAGCAGACCACCCAGTTCACCCCGTTCCAGTTCATCAGCGACATCCAGGCCGAGCTGGCCAAGCACGGCCGCTCCGGGCTGCTGGCCGGGCTGACCGCCAAGTCCATGCTCAGCTTCGCCTTCAACATCGCGCTGTTCGCGCCGCTGGGTGTGTTCCTGCGCCGGGCCTTCGGCAAGGGCCTTGGCACCACCGCGGCGGCCGGGTTCGGCGTGTCGATGGCTTTCGAGCTGACCCAGCTCACCGGTAACTGGGGCCTGTACCCGTGTGCCTACCGGCTCTTCGACGTGGACGACCTGATCGCCAACACCGGCGGCACGCTGCTCGGTTTCGCGCTGGCGCCGCTGGTGATCCTGCTGCCGAAGCTGGCGCCCGCCGTGCCGGTCTTCCCGGACACCGTCGGGGTGCCGCGCAAGCTGGCCGCGCTCGCGGTGGACCTGCTGCTCAGCGGCATGTTCTTCCTGACCACCGGCGGCGGCGCGCTGGTCGCGCTGGCCCCGGTGCTGCTGACCCGCGTGGTGGTGCCGTGGCTGACCGGCGGCTGGACGCCGGGTGGCTACCTGCTCGGCTACCGGGTGCGCCGCGGTGACGGCTCGCCCGCCGGGTTGTTCCGGGTGGCCGGGCGGGAGGCGCTGGAACTGCCGGGACTGTGGTGTTTCGTGCTGATCGCGCCGGTGCTCACCGGTGACTGGTCGGACAACCTGCGGGTGCTCACCGCGCTGGCGCTGTGCGCGGTGCTCGGCCTGGTGCTGGCCTACGGCGCGCTGGTGTCGCCGATGTTCCGCCGCGACCAGCTCGGCTGGCCGGAGCGGATCTCCGGCACCAGGGCGGTGCGGGTGCGGCGGCGGCCGGTGGAGCCGATCCGGCACGAGCGGATCGAGGACCCTGACGACGTTCGTCGCCTGACCCCTACTGGGTGAGGCATCCGGAAGTACGAGTGGTTCTGGCCGATAAGCCGATCTGGATCATCGCGCCAGGCCACAGAATTCCGCTGTGCCTCAGCTGTACGTGCAGAACATCCAGACCGGCCTGTTCTACTTCCTGATCATCGGCCTCGCGCTGCTGATACCGGTGGTGGCCTTCCACTACGTCCGGTTCGGCCGGGTCGACCCGCGCCGGTCGTTCGTGCTGTACGCGACGCTGTTGTACGGGCTGGTGCTGCTGGCGCTGGTGTTCATGCCGTTCCCGCCGATCGACAGCGTGTGCACCGGCAGGCAGAGCACCCAGTTCACGCCGTTCCAGTTCATCGGCGACATCCAGACCGAGCTGGCCAAGCACAACCGGTCCGGTTTCCTGGCCGGGCTGACCTCCAAGTCGATGCTCAGCTTCGTGTTCAACATCGCGCTGTTCGTGCCGCTGGGTGTGCTGTTGCGCCGGGTGCACGGGCTGCGGCGGCGGTGGGTGCTGGCGATCGGGTTCGGCGCCTCGCTGCTGATCGAGATCACCCAGGTCACCGGCAACTTCGGCATCTACCCCTGCCCGTACCGGCTTTTCGACATCGACGACCTGATGGCCAACACCCTCGGCGCCGCGCTCGGCGGGCTGATCGCCCCGGCCGCGCTGATCGTGCCGAAGCTGCTGCCCGCGGCCGAGACCAGGGCACTGGCCGACTCGGCCAGCCTGCCGCGCCAGGTGGTCGGCTACGGCCTGGACATGATCATCATCGGGCTCGCCGCGCTGGTGCTGCGCGCGTTCACCGGCTACGACGCCGGCTTCCTGCTGCCGGTCTGCTACCTGCTGGCGCGGATCGTGTCGCCGTTGCTGGACAAGGGGTATACGCCCGCGGGCAGGCTGCTGAAGTTCCGGGTGCGCAAGGCCGACGGCAGTCCGGCCACCCTGGGCAGGCTGGTGCTGCGCGAGGTCTTCGGCCCGGCCGGTGTGCTGCTGGTGCTGACCGGACTGGCCGCCACCGCCGCGGTGGTGCTGATCCGGCTGCAGGAGGAGTTCGACCTGGCCGCCCGGTTCGGCCTGCCGGAGCAGGAGATGCTGATCCTGATCGGCCTCGGCGGGCTGGCCGCGTTCACCCTGTTGCTGCTGGCCCCGGTGTTCCGCCGCGATCAGCGGGCCTGGCACGACCTGTTCGCCGGGCTGCGCTGTGTGCTGGACCACCCCAGGCCCACGCCACCGGCCGAGCCGGATTTGGCAGGATCCGTGCATGCCCGTGCCGATGCGCCTGAAGGCCCCCGTAGTCCTGCCCTGTGACACCGCCTGCTCGGTGCTGCGGGACGCCGTCGTCGACATCGACGCGGCAGGCCGGATCGTCCACTGTGGACCGATCGCGGACGCGCCCCCGCTGCCCGAGGGCGCCCAGGTCCGGGAGCTGACCGGCATCCTGCTCCCTGGCCTGATCAACACGCACGCGCACACCCCGATGATGCCGCTGCGCGGACTGGGCGGTGACCTGCCGCTGATGCGCTGGCTGACCGAGGCGATCTGGCCTGCCGAGGGCCGGCTGATCCCGAGGGACTCCTACGACGGCATGCTGCTCGGCTCGATCGAGATGTTGCGGGCAGGCGTGACCACCAGTGTGGAGATGTTCTTCCACGGCGAGCACATCGTCGAGGCGGTGCTGGACACCGGCGCCAGGGTGCTACTCACCCCTGGCATCATCAACGCCCCCGGCCTGGAGCGGCTGGGCAGCTGGCAGGAGCTGACCGATCACACCACCCGCTGGATCGACGCCGACGGCCTGCGCTTCGGTCCGGCCGACCGGGTCGAGCTGGGTTACGGCCCGCATTCGGCGTACACGCTGACCCCGGAGATCATCGCCGAGGTCGCCCAGCTCTCCCGCGATGGCGGCGCGCTGATGCACATCCACGTGGCCGAGGGCCTGCAGGAGGACATCGCGGTGCGCGCCGAACACGGCTCGGTGCCCCAGCTGCTGGAGAAGATCGGCGCCCTCGGCGGCCGGGTGCTGGCCGCGCACGCCGTGCACCTGTCCGACACCGACCTGGACATCTTCCAGCGGCACGACGTCGCGGTCGCGCACTGCCCCAACTCCAACGCCAAACTCGCCTCCGGCACCGCCCGCCTGCTGGACATGCGCGCGGGCGGCCTGCGGGTCGGCCTTGGCACCGACGGCCCGGCCAGCAACGACGACCTGGACATCTGGGACGAGGCCCGCCAGGCCGCCCTGTTCGCCCGCCTGGACTCGGGTGACGCGGCCGCGCTGACCGCCCCGCAGGCCCTGCTGATGGCCACCCGCGAGGGCGCGGCGGCCATCGGCCGCACCGATATCGGCGCGCTGGAGGCCGGGCGCTGGGCCGATGTGGTGCACGTGGACGTGGACAGCCCGGCCTTCCCGCTGGGCACCTGGGCGCCGGACGTGCAGCTGCTGTCGAACCTGGTGTGGTCCGCGGCGGCGAGTCAGGTGACCGAGGTGTGGGTGGCCGGTGAGCAGGTGGTCAGCGGGCACGAGCCGACCAGGGTGGACCGGGGGAAGGCGCAGGCCGGGGTGCGCCGGATCGCGGAGCGGATCAGCTAGCGGGCCGCCGGGCGGATGACGATCTCGGTGAGGTGGGCGTCCGGGCTCGCGGTCGCGGCCATGAGCACGGCGCTGGCCACCGATTCCGGCCGCAGGTAGGCCTCCGGCTGGAAGTCGCCGCCCTCGGCGGAGCGGATGCCGCGCTGCATGTCGGTGGCGGTGCGGCCCGGGTGCACCGAGGTCACCCGGACGCCGTGCGGCTCCTCCTCGGCGCGCAGCGCGTCGCCCAGCGCGCGGAGGGCGAATTTGCTGGCGGCGTAGGCGCCCCAGCCGGGGTTGGCGCGCAGGCCGGCGCCGGAGTTGATCAGCACCACGGTGCCGCGGGCCCGGCGCAGGGCGGGTAGCAGCACCCTGGTCAGCTCGGCCACCGCGACCACGTTGATCTCGTAGGTCTCCCGCCAGACCTTGGCCGGGGTGTCGGCCACGGCGCCCAGTTCGGCCATGCCCGCGCTGTGCACCAGCAGGTCCAGCCGGTCGATCTCCGCGGTGGCCGCGGTGAGCGCGTCGGAGTCGGCCAGGTCCAGCGGCCAGGGCAGGGCGTTGCCGAGTTCGGTGGCCAGTTCGGACAGCGCGGCGGCGTCCCGGCCACCCAGCAGCAGGTCGTGGGTGGGGGCCAGGGCCTGGGCGATGGCCTTGCCGATGCCGCGGGAGGCGCCGGTCACCAGGGCGCGGGGGCGGGAGGTCATGGAGTTGACCGTAGCCGGTCGAGGGGTTAGGAACCCGGGATGGACACCGTCGCGTTGCGGGACCGGGTCATGCGCAAGGTCACCTGGCGGTTGGTCCCGTTCCTGGGGTTGCTGTACTTCATCAACTACCTGGACCGGGTCAACATCGGGTTTGCCGGGCCCAACGGGCTGACCGCCGAGCTGGGCATGGACCAGAAGGCGTTCGGCTTCGCCTCCGGCATATTCTTCGTGGGATACCTGCTGCTGGAGGTGCCCAGCAACCTGGCCCTGCACCGGTTCGGGGCGCGGCGGTGGATTGCCCGGATCATGATCAGCTGGGGGATCATCGCGACCGCGATGGCCTTCGTGCCCAACGCGACCACGCTGTCCGTGCTGCGGTTCCTGCTCGGGGTGGCCGAGGCCGGGTTCTTCCCCGGCATCATCCTGTACCTGACCTACTGGTTCCCGGCCTACCAGCGGGCGAGGGTGGTCGCGCAGTTCATGGCCGCGGTGGCGGTCTCCAGCGCGATCGGCGCCACCGTGTCCAGCCTGCTGATCAGCTACGGGGACGGCGTGTTCGGGCTGTCCGGCTGGCGGTTCATGTTCCTGGCCGAGGGCATCCCGGCGATCCTGCTGGCCGGGGTGACCTGGTTCTTCCTCACCGACCGGCCGGCCGACGCGAAATGGCTCTCCGACGAGGAGCGGGCCTGGCTGACCGCGGAACTCGCCGCGGAGGAGCAGGCCACCGAGGCCAAGCACGGCTGGACCCTGCGCAAGGCGCTCACCTCACCGCGGATCCTGGCCCTGGCGCTGGTCTACTTCGGCATCGTCTACGGGCTCTACGCGCTCGGCTTCTTCCTGCCCACCATCATCAAGGGCTTCGAGGCCCAGTTCGGCACCGCCTACACCGTGGTGGAGCGCGGACTGATCAACGCGGTGCCCTACGCCATCGGCGCGGCGGTGATGATCTGGTGGGGCAGGCACGGCGACCGGACCAGGGAACGCACCTGGCACGTGGCGCTGCCCGCGCTGCTGGGCGGACTGGCCATCCCGATCGCGCTCTACCTGGGCAATCCACTGGCCGCGATGATCGCGGTGACCGTGTGCGCCTGCGGTGTGCTGGCCGCGATGCCCACCTTCTGGGCGCTGCCCACCACGTTCCTCTCCGGCGCCGCGGCGGCCGGGGCGATCGGGTTGATCAACTCGCTGGGCAACCTGTCCGGGTTCGTCGCGCCCTACCTCACCGGCGCGCTGGCCGATGCCACCGGCAGTCAGCGCACCGGGTTGTGGCTGGTCGGGGCGGCGATGCTGATGTCAGCGGTGCTCGTGCTCGCCTTGCGGAGAGGCAACGAGCACCGCTGAGCAGCGGGGTGGATCAGCTGCCGATGCGGCCGCCGTTGGTCTTGTAGACCGCGACCACGGACGGCCGCGGCTGGCTGGTGCCGCCGTCCGGCCAGTGCGAGGCTGGCTTCTCCACGGTGGCGCCGTCCACCTCACCCGGGTGCTGCACCGAGACCAGCACGAACCGCTCCTCGATGATCGGACCGCAGGTCTCCGCGCCGATCGGCACGGTCAGGAACTGGCGGACGTGCCCGCGTTCCCTGCCCGCCAGCGGGGTGGCGAACAGGCCGTCGTTGGAGCCCAGCGCGTTGCCGTCGGTGGAGATCCACAGGTTGCCGTAGCCGTCGAAGGCCACGTTGTCCGGGCAGGAGATCGGGCTGACCTTGGTCTTGTCGTACCCGCCGAAGTAGGTGTCGGCGGCCTTCGGGTCGCCGCACACCAGCAGCAGGTTCCACTTGAACCGGGTCGCGGTGTTGTCGGAGAACCGCTCCTCGATCTCGATCACCTGGCCGTTCTTGTTGCCCAGGCGCGGCGCGACCTCGGTGGCGCCTTCCTTGCCAGCCTTGCCGCGGTCGGTGTTGTTGGTCAGCGCGGCATAGATCCGGCGGTTGCGCAGGTTCGGCTCGACATCCTCTGGCCGGTCCATCTTGGTCGCGCCGACCTTGTCCGCGGCCAGCCGGGTGAAGACGTAGACCTCCTCGGCGGTGAAGCCGGGCACGAAGGACTTGTTGTTGTGCGCCAGCGGGATCCACTCGCCGGTGCCGTCGAACTCACCGTCGCTGGGCAGCTTGCCGGAGCCGTCGATCTCCGCGGCCGGGCTGTCGCCGGTGAAGCGGGCCACGTAGAGCGTGCCCGAGTCGAGCAGCCGCTTGTTGTGCTCGCGGGCGCGCTTGCTGTGCCCGTGTTTCATCTTCCCGTCGGTGACGAACTTGTACATGTAGTCGAAGCGCTCGTCATCGCCCATGTAGGCGACCACGCGGCCGTCGCGGGCCACGATCACGTTGGCGCCCTCGTGCTTGAACCGGCCGAGCGCGGTGTGCTTGATCGGCGGCTGGTCCGGCTCGAACGGGTCGATCTCCACGATGTAGCCGAACCGGTTGGCCTCGTTGGGCTCCTGCGCCAGGTCGAAGCGCTTGTCAAAGCGCTCCCACTTGCGGGTGCTGGTGCCCTTCGGGAAGCCGTAGCGGGCCAGTCTCGCGGCGACCACCGGGTCGGTGACCTTGTCCGCGTTGGCGAAGTACTGGTTGACGTTCTCCTCGCCGGACAGGATCGTGCCCCACGGGGTGAGCCCGCCCGCGCAGTTGTTCTGGGTGCCCAGCACCACGGTGCCGGTCGGGTCAACCGAGGTCTTGAGGTACTGCGAGCCAGCGGCCGGGCCACGCACCTCGAACGGCGTGGTCAGCGTGATCCGGCGGTTGTACTGCTTGTCCACCTTGGCTTCCAGCCGCCCGGTGCGGCGGTTGCGCTCGACCAGCACCACGGACTGGCCGTGCGCGGCCCAGGCGATCTCCACCTGCTCGCGGGTCGGGTTGTCCTTGTTCCAGCCGCGGAACATGAACTCCTCGGCGGTGTACTCGTGGTTGTTCACCATGAGCCACCTGTCGTCGCAGCCGGGGATCGGCACCAGGCCGCAGTAGTCGTTGTTGAAACCGAACTGCGTGGCCTGGGCGGCCGCGGTCTGCTTCTCGAAGTCCCACTTGGGCGCGCCGGGCAGCACCGGGTCGCCCCAGCGGATCAGCACCTCGCTGGTGTAGCCCTTGGGGACGACGATCTTGTCCTCGCGGTTGGGCGCGACCGGCTCGAAGTTCACCCCCGCGGTGCGGCGGCCGCCGCCGAAGCCGAGGTCGAGGTCCACATCGACGTCCACCGGGCCTGCGCCCAGGTCCAGCCTGACGTCGGCGGCCGCGGTGCCGGCAAGCGTGGTGGCGCCCGCTCCCGCGATGGCCAGCACGGCGCCCGCACGCAACATGCCCCGCCGGGACATCGCCTTGCGGGCCATGTCGCCGAAGTACTCATTCTCCGAGTTGTTCGGTTCTTCGTGCGCACACGCGTTGCCACATCGGTACTCGCAGGTCACCGACGAGCGCCCAACCGCATGGTTGGGCAGCAGCGGCAGCAGACGGCGACCCTGCTCTCCTTGAGACACACGTACCTCCACGACGTCAGTCTGGGAACGGCGTGACCGTAGGGCCGTCAAGCGAGCCAGGGAAGACCTGAAAGTGAACAGAAGACAAACAACCACGCTCTGTTGTCAGCTTGCAACCTGGCTAGCGGGCAAAACGGTGAAATACGCCGAGCAGACCATCACCGTGAGTGATTAACCAGCCATGATCCGCATACAGTGAACGCCCACTGGAGTGCTTGCCGCCGCCGCAAGTTCAGCTGACTGCCAGCAGCCGGCGCAACGCGGGCAGGGCGGCGGCGATGGCGGCCTGATCGGCCGCGGCGAGCCCGGCCAGCCGGCGGCCGAGGAACTCCTCGCGCGCCCGCACCAGCTCGGCGATCAGCCGGGTGCCGTCCTCGGTCGCCTCGGCCAGCACCGCCCTGCGGTCCGCCGGATCCGGCGCGCGGCTGGCCAGCCCCAGTCGCTCCAGCCGGGTGATGACATCGGTCATCGACGGCAGCCGGACGCCCTCCCGCTCGGCCAGCACACTCATCCGGGCCGCCCCGTCGGCGGCCAGCGTGGCCAGCACGGATGCCTGAGTGAGGGTGAGCTGGTGCTGCGGAGTTTCCCGGCGCACCACGTAGTAGAGCCGGAACACCAGCGGGCAGAGTTCCCGCGCCAATGAATCGATCTTGATATACCGAGTAGGCACTTAGTCACCCTAACAAAGATCATTAGGCAGCCTAAGTAACGTGCGTCACATCCGCATTGGATTTCTTGCGAAGGCCCTCGCGAAACAGCTGGAACAGGCGCAGAGTCTGGCCGCTCGGCCGTCAACGAGGAGGAACTCTCGTGCTCAAGGCTCAACACGGACGAATTCGGGTTCTCGCGGCATCCACGCTGGTCATCGGGCTTGTCCTCGGCGGTGGCGCCGCGGCAAGCGCGACCGGGACAGACGGTGCGGCGACCTTATCGGCCGCGAGTGTCCGGGATCTGCCCAGCAAGCAGGAGATTGCCGCGCAGTTCACCGCCTGGGACGCCGCAATCGCCACCGGGAATAGCCAGATCGTGGCCAACCGCTACGGACACGGCGCTGTTCTGCTGCCCACTCTGTCCAACCGGGTGCGCACCGACCGCGCCGGAATCGTGGACTACTTCAACCACTTCCTGGAGAACAAGCCGCGCGGGCGCATCCTGCAGAGCATCATCACCATCCAGGGCCCGCACTCGGCGGTGGACACCGGCACCTACCGGTTCACCTTCGCCAACGGCAGCACCACCGACGCCCGCTACACCTTCGTCTACGAGAAGCGGAACGGGCACTGGGTGATCATCAACCACCACTCCTCGAAGATGCCGGAGGGCTGAGTGCACGGCGCAGCACGCTCGCAGTGTGCTCCGCGGTGACCTCAGTGCCCTGACCGGCCTGGGTTCGACAGGAGAACCCGTCGGCCAGCACCATCGTGCTGGCCGGCGCGGCCCTGATCCTGGGGTAGAGCTGGCGTTCCGCACAGGCCTGCGCGACGTCCCAGTGCCCCGGCTCGAAACCGAAGTTCCCGGCCAGTCCGCAGCAGCCCGCGTCCACTTCGTCGACCTCGATCCCCAGCCGGGACAACACTTCCCGCTCGGCGGCGTCGCCGAAGGTGGCCTGCTGGTGGCAGTGCGGCTGCCGGATCGCCTTGGCGTCCAACCGCGCGAACGGCCAGTCGCCCTCGTGCGCGGCGACCAGCTCGGCCAGGGTGCGCACCCGGGTGCCCAGTCCGGCCGCCTCGGGCACCAGCTCGGCGGCATCCTCGCGCAGCAGCACGGTGCAGGACGGTTCCAGCCCGATGACCAGCCGGTCTCCCGCCAGCGCGCGGACCGAGCGGCGCAGCACCCGGCGGGCCATGTCCAGCTGACCGGTGGAATGCCAGGTCAGCCCGCAGCAGACCGGCCCGGGCGGCAGTTCCACCCGGTAGCCCAGCGCCTCCAGCACCTCGACCGCGGCGATGCCGATCTCCGGCTGGATGAAGTTGGTGAAGGTGTCCGGCCACAGCAGCACCGGGGTGCCGGCGCCACGGGGTCCGCCGCGCCGCCGCCACCAGGAGCGGAAACTGGTGCGGGCGAAGGAAACCGGGTCGCGACGGGGTTCGAGGCCGGCCAGTCTGCGCGCGGCCGGGCGGGCGGTGAGCGCGTTGGCCAGACCGGGCGCCGGGCGAGCCAGCCGGGCCAGCAGCGGCAGCCAGCCCAGCGTGTAGTGCGCGCGCGGACGCAGTTTCCGCCGGTAGTGGTGGTGCAGGAACTCGGCCTTGTAGGTGGCCATGTCCACCTGCACCGGGCATTCCTGCTTGCAGGCCTTGCAGGACAGGCACAGGTCCAGTGCGGCGTGCACCGCGGTGGCGTCCGGATCGAGCAGTTCACCGCGCAGCATTTCCCCGAGCACCCTGGCCCGGCCCCTGGTGGAATGCAGTTCATCCCCGGTGACCTGGTACGACGGGCACATCGCGCCGCTGGCCTGACGGCAGCTGCCCACCCCGACGCAGCGGCGCACCGCGGCGGCGAAGGAGCCGTTGTCGGCGTGCAGGGCGTGCACGACGGGCAGGTCGATCCGGTCGTGGCCGGGCCGCAGGTCCGCGTCCAGTGGGCGCGGGGCGACCAGCACACCCGGGTTGAGCAGGCCGTCCGGGTCGAAGATCCGCTTGAACCCGGCGAAGGCGGCCAGCAGCGCGGGTGAGTAGGTGCGGGCCAGCAGTGCGGAGCGGGCCCGGCCGTCGCCGTGTTCGCCAGAGCTGGTGCCGCCGTGCGCGACCACCAGGTCGGCGGCGGCCTCGATGAATTCCCGGTAGCGGGAAACCCCGTGCGGCGTCAGCAGATCCCAGTCGCAGCGCAGATGCAGGCAGCCCTCGCCGAAGTGGCCGTAGGCGATGCCGCGATAGCCGTGCGCGCCGAGCAGGGCGTGCAGTTCACGCAGGTAGCCGCCGAGGCGTTCCGGCGGCACCGCGGAGTCCTCCCAGCCAGGCCAGGCCTCACCGCCGTCGGCCATCCGGGTCGCGATCCCGGCGCCGTCCTTGCGGATCCGCCACAGCGCCGCGGTCCGCGACGCGTCGGTGACCACCAGCGCACTGGCCTCGACCAGCCCGGCCAGCTCCGCCGCCCGCGCGGCCGCCCCGGCCTGATCCGCCCCGGCGACCTCGCAGTACAGCCAGGCCCGGCCGGGCGGGAGTTCTTTCGCCGCAACACTTCCCGGCCCGTTGCCGAGTGCGGCGATGAGCTGCTCGTCCATCCCCTCCACGGTCAGCGCACCGGCTGCGGCCAGCAGCGGGGCCTGGTCCGCCGCGGTGTAGACATCGGCGAAACCCAGCACCAGCAACACCTTCGCCGCGGGCAGCGGGGTGAGCGCCACGGTCGCGCCGGTCAGCACCGCGCAGGTGCCCTCCGACCCGACCAGCGCCCGCGCGAGATGGAAACCCTTCTCCGGCAACAACTCCGCCAGGTTGTACCCGGAGACCTGCCTGCGGAACCGGCCCAGCTCCAGCCGGAGTTCGGGCAAGTGCTTGTCCCGCAACGTGATCAGCCGCCGGTCCAGCTCCGCGTCCGCGCTGCCGCCCGGCCCGGCGGTCAGCGCCCGGCCGTCGGCGAGCAGCAGGTCCAGCCGGTGCACCACCTCGGCGGTGGTGCCCCAGGCCACCGAGTGCGGGCCGCAGGCGTTGTTGCCGATCATGCCGCCGAGCGTGCAGCGGGACTGGGTGGACGGATCCGGCCCGAAGGTCAGCCCGTGCCCGGCGGCCTGCCTGCGCAACTCGTCCAGCACCACCCCCGGCTGCACGGTCGCGGTGCGCGCGTCCGGGTCGATGGCCAGCACCCGGTTGAGGTGCCGGGAGAAGTCGACGACCAGCCCGGTGCCGATCGCGTTGCCCGCCACCGAGGTCCCGCCGCCCCGGCTGGTGACCGGCACGCCGTGCTCGCGCGCGATGGCCAGCGCGGCGCCCAGTTCGTCCAGGTCGCGGGGTTCGAGCACCGCGGTCGGCAGCACCCGGTAGAGGGAGGCGTCCGAGCCGTAGGCGGCGCGGGTCTGCGGGTCCAGCCTGGTCGCGGCGGGCAACTCGGCCCGCAACCGCCGCCCGAACTCATCGACCTCTCGAATACCCACAGTCGCATTGTGCAGAGCCGGGTTATGTTTCGCCCGTGCGCGCGGTGGTCTACGAGTCCTTCGGCGGTCCGGTGACCGTCGAGCAGTTGCCCGACCCGGTGCCCGGCCCGGCCGATGCGGTGATCGCGGTGGAGTCCACCGGGTTGTGCCGCAGCGACTGGCACGGCTGGATGGGCCACGACGCGGACATCAGCACGTTCCCGCACGTGCCAGGGCACGAGCTGGCCGGGGTGGTGCGCGAGGTCGGCGCGGAGGTGCGCCGCTGGCGGCCCGGCGACCGGGTGACCGTGCCCTTCATCAGCGCCTGCGGCTCCTGCCCGTCCTGCCAGGCCGGTGACCAGCAGGTCTGCTCCGCACAAACCCAGCCCGGCTTCACCCACTGGGGCTCCTACGCCGAGGCCGTGCGGATCCAGCAGGCCGACGTGAACCTGGTCGCCCTGCCCGAGGCCATGGCCTATGACACCGCCGCCGCCCTCGGCTGCCGGTTCGCCACCTCCTTCCGCGCGGTCCGCGACATCGGCGGCGCCCGCGCGGGCGAGTGGGTGGCCGTGCACGGCTGCGGCGGCGTCGGCCTGTCCGCGGTGCTGATCGCCGCCGCCGCGGGCGCCCAGGTGATCGCCATCGACCTCAACGACGAAGCCCTGTCCCTGGCCACCGAACTCGGCGCCACGGCAGTGATCAACGGCGCCGGCGTGGACACCGCCGAGGCCGTGCGCACCCTGACCGGCGGCGGCGCGCACCTGTCCCTGGACGCCCTCGGCCACCCGGCCACCGCGACCAACTCGATCAACGGCCTGCGCCGCCGCGGCAGACACGTCCAGGTCGGCCTGCTGCCCGGCGCCGCGACCCCGCTGCCGATGGGCCGGGTGATCGCGCACGAACTGGCCCTGCTGGGCAGCCACGGCATGGCCGCGCACGCCTACCCGGAGATGATGGCCCTGGTCAGCAGCGGGAAGCTGCGGCCGGACCGGCTGATCACCCGGACCATCGGACTGGCCGGGGCCGCCGCCGCACTACCGGAGATGCATCGCAGCACGGCTGCGGGCATGACGATGATCAGCCCGACCAGCCCCTAAACTGCCGCATCGGGTGACACCAAACCCTTAGAGTTTCGAACGTCCGTTCGATAGGATGGTGCCGTGATGGACCGGCGAGAACAGGCGGCACTTCTGCTTGCCTTGCGCGGCAGCAGTCGCCCCTGGCCTGAGATCACCGTGGCGATCGAAGAAGCAGGCTCCGCCCTCAAGGTAATCGACTATCTACTCACTCCGGCTCAGCCAACTCTCGATCATGTCGATCGAGACCTAGAAGCCGAACTTGCCGGGATCGAGCAGGAGATCGAGTCCTGGTCGAGCGAGGGCATGCGGCTGATCACAGTGCTCGATGAGCAATATCCGGTACGACTGATGCTGGTACACCAGCGCCCCCCCTTCCTCATCTATCGGGGCAGTCTTGATCTACAGGACGAGCGCTCGGTCGCGGTCGTAGGTAGCCGTGCCGCGAGTCAACACGGCCTACATAGAGCACGAGGGCTCGCGACAGCTCTGGCTCAGGCTGGATGGACTGTCCTCAGTGGACTTGCCTCAGGTGTGGACACCGCTGTGCACCGGGCTGTTCTGGATGCTGGCGCACGAACAGTTGCGGTTATCGGGACCGGCCTTCGACGAAACTACCCTGCGGAGAATGCGGAACTGCAGCAGGAGATCGGCCGGACCGGTGCGGTTCTGTCCCAGTTCTGGCCAGACTCTGCGCCAGCGAAACACCACTTCCCGATGCGCAATACGGTAATGAGCGGCTATGCGGTGGCGACCGTGGTAGTCGAGGCAGGCGAGCACAGCGGCACTCGGATTCAGGCCCGAGTGGCGTTGGAACATGGGCGTCATGTCTTCCTGACCCCCGAGGTCGTACGCGGAACTAGCTGGGGGCAAGCCATGGCGGAGCGGCCTAACACCACGGTGCTGGAGAATCCGGAACATGTTCTCAAGGTGCTCGATGAACTCACCACAGAACTTCCTGATCTGATTCACCTTTGAGCCGATGGGTCCGCTTTTTCGCGTCACCGAGCAGTACAGCAACTATCTGGTTCCGGTGCCGACAGCAGGTCCAGGCGTCTGTTCGGTCTGTTGGAGCTGCGTGGACGGCTGGTCACGCTGCCATCCCTGCTACCTCCATCAGAAACAGTACGGCGGGCTGCTGGCCGATGTCGTTGTGCCGGTGGCTCTTGCCATGGACAGCGACCAGTTCGCTGATGAACTCCGGAATTACAAGAACTCGCCCTCGGCTGCCGTTCGCCGTCAACTTCAGCAGAACCTCTCGGCCGTGCTCGCGCAGTTCCTGCACGAGCACGAGCGCTGCCTGGAGACCGCGGCCGGAGTGCCCAGCTTCGATCTGGTTGTCGCCGTGCCAAGCACTCAAGGACGGACCGATCATCCGCTCAACGCCATGCTGAGCACCAGGGTCGGACGAACCCGCGCCCGACTCGGCACTCCGTTGAAAGCCAATGCAGAGCAGCCCGGCAGCCGAGCAGTGACGCCAAGCCGGTTCGGCTGCGCCGACGACCTCGCCGGTCGGCGGATACTGCTCGTCGACGACACTTGGACGACCGGCGCGCGAATCCAGTCCGCGAGTGTCTGCCTGAAACAGGCAGGGGCGGCTCATGTCGCCGCGCTCGTGCTCGGCCGGTGGTTGCGTGGCACCTACGCGCCCGCCCGCACATTCCTGGAGAACGCGAAGGCTCAAGCATTCGACTGGGATCGCTGCTGCCTCGGCCAGTCGGGCCGCGGCCGGTGCACCTGACACCGCCCGCGGCCCGCGGGATCAGTCCTCGCCGCGGATGAACTGCTCGACCTTGTCCCGCGCCACCGAGTCGTCGTACTGCTCCGGCGGGGACTTCATGAAGTAGGAAGAAGCGGACAGCACCGGGCCGCCGATGCCGCGGTCCAGGGCGATCTTGGCGGCGCGGACCGCGTCGATGATCACGCCCGCGGAGTTGGGCGAGTCCCAGACCTCCAGCTTGTACTCCAGGTTCAGCGGCACGTCGCCGAAGGCGCGGCCTTCCAGGCGGACGTAGGCCCACTTGCGGTCGTCCAGCCAGGCCACGTAGTCCGACGGGCCGATGTGCACGTTGCGGGCGCCGAGATCGTGGTCGACCTGGGAGGTGACGGCCTGGGTCTTGGAGACCTTCTTGGACTCCAGGCGGTCGCGCTCCAGCATGTTCATGAAGTCCATGTTGCCGCCCACGTTGAGCTGCATGGTGCGATCCAGCACCACCCCGCGGTCCTCGAACAGCCTGGCCAGCACGCGGTGCGTGATGGTGGCGCCGACCTGGGATTTGATGTCGTCGCCCACGATCGGCACACCGGCGGCGCGGAACTTCTCCGCCCACACCGGGTCGCTGGCGATGAACACCGGCAGCGCGTTGACGAAGCCGACGCCCGCGTCGATGGCGGCCTGGGCGTAGAAGCGGTCGGCCGCCTCCGAACCCACCGGCAGGTAGGAGACCAGCACGTCCACCTCGGCCTCGCGTAAGGCCCGCGCGACGTCCACCGGCTGCTCGTCGGACTCCTGGATGGTCTCCCGGTAGTACCGGCCGAGGCCGTCCAGGGTGTGCCCGCGCTGCACGCTGACGCCCAGCGGCGGCACGTCGCAGATCTTGACGGTGTTGTTCTCGCTGGCCAGGATCGCCTCGGACAGGTCCATGCCGACCTTCTTGGCGTCCACGTCGAACGCGGCCACGAACTCGATGTCGCGGACGTGGTAGTCGCCGAACTGCACGTGCATCAGGCCGGGCACCCGGCTGTCGGGGTCGGCGTCGCGGTAGTACTGCACGCCCTGCACCAGGGACGCGGCGCAGTTCCCGACGCCGACGATGGCCACCCGCACACTGCGGCGGTCTCCGGACATGGCCGGGTCCTCCTTCAAAGTCGTCCTCATCGCTGGCGGTGTTCCGCCTCGATCAACTCGTCCAGCCACCGCACCTCGCGCTCGGCGCCGTCCAGGCCGAGTCGCTGCAACTGCCGGGTGTAGTGGTCGACGTGCTCGCAGGATCGGTCCAGGGTGGACCTGATCCGCTCCTGCCGTTCCGCCACGCAGCGCCGCCTGCCGGCCAGGATCCGCAGCCGCGCCTCCGGCGGCGTGCGGGAGAAGAAGGCCAGCCGGACGCCGAAGCAGTCGTCCTCCCAATGCTGCGGGTTGACCTCGGCGAGCAGGCCGGCGAAGTGCTCCCGGCCGGCCGCGCTCAGTCCGTACACCCGCCGGGCCCGGCCGGCGGAGGCACTGGGCTCGCCACCGTCCTCGGCGATCAATCCGGCTCGCTGCAACCGCCGCAGGGTGGGGTAGAGCGAGCCGAAGGAGAACGCCGGGCGATGCCCGCAGAGCAGGCAGCCCAGTTGTTTCCGCAGTTCGTAGCCGTGCATCGGGGCCCGGTGCAGGATGCCGAGGATCGCCAGCTCCAGCATCTGGCACCCCTTCCGGACGTGGTTGTGACGCGATTGACAGGCAGTCGGACTATATCGGGCCGATACATCGACACCACCAGCTTCCGGGCGTGAGATGAACAACGACCCGGCAGCACTGCCCTGAACGGCTCACCGGGGCCTTGTGCCAGCCACGTAGTCTGATGGGGTGCGAACCCAGCGGCAGGTGGTGGACTACGCGTTGCAGCGCCGTGCGCTGCTCGCCGAGGTCTACTCCGGCCGGTCTGGGGTCATGGAGGTGTGCGACGCCAGTCCATACCTGCTCCGAGCGGCGAAGTTCCACGGTGAACCGAGCACGGTGACCTGCCCTGTGTGCCGCAAGGAACCCCTGACGCTGGTGTCCTGGGTCTACGGCGACGAGCTGAAGCACGCTGCGGGTTCGGCCCGCACAGCTGAAGAACTCGCCAGGATGGCAACCCTCTTCGAGGAGTTCAGCGTCTACGTAGTCGAGGTGTGCCGCACCTGCAGCTGGAACCACCTGGTGCAGTCATACGTCCTGGGGACGGATGGACTGCGCAGCGGCAGCTCCCAAAGGAAGACCGCCGCGGAGTGATCCGGCTCATGTCGCTGGTACGTACTGACGAACGACCGCCAAACGACGTCGCACCGTGCGACGGCGGTGGAAGGGCCTTTTCGTGAACGAGCGCGACGACCGACGGCGTGACGGCCGGCCGAGTGGACCTGAGCAGACCGGTGAGCACACCGGTCAGTGGGTGCCCAGCTGGGACGAAGACGACACTCCGCCGCCGGGCCCCCGCCAGGGGCCGCCCCCGGGTGGGCCGCAGGGCGGGCCTCCCGGCGGCCCGCGTCCGCCGATGCCCCCGCAGGGCGGCCGCCCCCCGATGCCCGGAGGACCAGGCGGTCCCGGTGGCCCGAATACCCCGCCCCGCGGCGGCCCGATGCCCTACGGCGGTCCGAACACGCCCCCTGGCGGCGCCCCGATGGGTCACGGCGGTCCGAACACCCCGCCCGGCGGCGCGCCGATGCCCGGTGGTCGTCCGCCCGGCCCACCCGGCCAGCGCCCGCCGTTCAACGGCGGCCCCGGCGGTCCCGGTGGCCTGCCGCCGCGCCAGCAGCACCCGGGCGAGGCGCCCACCGACCTGTTCCCGCCGGTGGAGGACGACCCGTACCCGCGTGAGCCCGAGCTGCTCACTCACCGCGAGCCCCTCCCCGGCGACCCGGACTATGACGACAGCCACGTCATCGACGCCGACGCACCGGATCCGGAGGAGGAACGCAAACTGCGCAAGAAGAAGATCTGGCGCCGCGTTCGCCGCACCAGTTACGTGCTCGCCGGCCTGGCCATCCTGGCGCCGGTGGTGGCCTTCATCGTGGCCTATCAGTTCGTCACGGTGCTCACCCCGGAAGAGGTCTTCAAGGGCCACAACCAGGTGGTCACGATCAACTACGCCGACGGCAGCGAACTGGCCAAGGTGGTGCCGAAGGGCGGCGAGCGGGTCCAGCTGAAGTTCGACGAGATCCCGCAGGTCATCAAGGAAGCGGTGCTCTCCACCGAGGACAAGAACTTCTACGAGAACCCGGGCTTCGACCCGATCGGCATCCTGCGCGCGGTGTTCAACAACCTCACCGGCGGCACCGGCGGTGGCTCCGGCATCACCCAGCAGTACATCAAGATCTCCACCGGCGACGACGCGCCCACGCTGACCCGTAAGTTCACCGAGCTGGTGAAGTCGGCGAAAATGGACGCCCAGTACTCGAAGCCGGACATCCTGACCAACTACCTCAACGTGATCTCCTTCGGCCGTGGCGCCGAGGGCATCGAAGCGGCGGCCAAGGCGTACTTCAACAAGAGCGCCAAGGAGATCAACCGTCCGGAAGAGGCGGCGCTCCTGGCCGCGGTCATCCAGCGCCCGTACGAGTGGGACCCGGCGATCAACCGGGAGAAGTCGGTCAAGCGCTGGAACGACGTGCTGGACAAGATGGTCGAGAACGACAAGATCAAGAAGCCCGCCCGCGACCAGATGCAGTTCCCGGAGGACGGCGACCAGCCCGGCCAGCTGCGCAACCGGGCGGAAGCGATCAAGGCGCGTGGTGGCGCGTCCGGCCCGAAGGCCCTGATCCAGCAGCAGATCGAAACCGAGCTGGAACGCAAGAAGATCAGCATGACCGCAGCCCAGAAGTACGGCTACACGATCACCACGACCATCGACAAGAAGGCGCAGGAGGCCGCCGAGGCCGCCGTGCAGAAGGTGGTCTTCGCCAACGGCCAGCCGGACAACCTGCGCTCGGCCCTGGTGGCCACCGACCCGAAGACCGGCGGCGTGCTGGCCTACTACGGCAGCAAGGACGGCAAGGGCACCGACTACGCCAAGTCCGCTCAGCCGCCCGGCTCCTCGTTCAAGGCGTTCGTGGTGGCCGCGGCGCTGGAGAAGGACATCGGTCTCGGCTCGACCTTCGACAGCAGTTCGCCGCGCACCTTCGCCGCGGGTAGGGGTTCCCCCGGCTACACCGTGTCCAACGCCAGCCGCGGGTACGAGTGCACCATGTGCTCGATCCGGCAGATGACCGAGTTCTCGGTCAACACCGCCTTCGTCGACCTCGCACTGAAGGTGGGCACCAAGTCGGTGGCCACCGCCGCGCAGGAGGCCGGGATCCCGGCCGAGATCAACGGCAAGCCGAGCCTCGGTCTCGGCAACGGTGCTGCGCCGCCCGCGGGTATCGCGCTGGGCAGCCAGGAGGTCCGGACCATGGACATGTCCGCGGCGTATGCGACCTTCGCCAACGACGGCATGAAGAACGAGCAGCACTTCGTAGCCAAGGTGGTCGACGCCGCGGGCAAAACCCTGCACGAGTTCAGCGAGCCCGCCAAGCCCGCCTTCGACCAGTCCGACAAGCAGCGCAACACCGACATCGCACGCAACGTGACCGAGGCGCTCAAGCCGGTCGCCGGGTATTCGAGGCTGCCGCTGGACAACGGCAGGCCCTCGGCGGCCAAGACCGGCACCCACCAGTACGAGAAGGAGAAGGGCAGCAGCCACAACTCCCGTGCCTGGATGGTGGGCTACACCCCGTCGATCTCCACCGCGGTCTGGGTCGGCACCGACTACAACGAGATCCTCAAGGGCCGCTGGAACTCCCAGACCGGCAAGCTCGTGGGCCCGAAGGACATGTACGGCAAGGACGAGCCGGGCGCGGTCTGGAAGGAGTTCATGGACACCTATCTCAACGGCACCAAGTCCGAGAACTTCGCCAAGGCCAACCCGATCGGTCAGTTCGAGGCGCCGCCGAGCAGCACCACCGCCTCCTCGACGAGCGCCACCTCGTCCAGCTCGGTCCCGCCGACCAGCAGCGAGGAACCGACCAACACCAAGCCGACCAACACCAGGCCGACCCCGACCTGCGGTGGCTGGCCCTTCCCGAGCTGCAAGCCGACCCCGACCGGCACCGGCAAACCGACCAAGACCTCCGAAGAGGATCCACCGCCGGGTGGCGAGCCACGCGGCGGCCGCGGAGGTGGCGGCAACGGCAACTGATCAAGGCGGGGAGGTGGCAGTTCACCTCCCCGCCTTCTTCGTTCCGCGCTTCCCCGTAGCATCCGCAAGGTGTCCCATGCACCGGAGCGGCCCGAGCCGCAGGCCACCGATGGCGACTGGAGCCAGGCGCCGCCCGCGTCCAAGCGGATCGCGGACACCGAGTCGCTGACACCGCGGGAGCGGGAGGTCGCGACCTGGTCCGAGCCGATCGCGCGGCAGGCCAGCAGGCCGGTCGGCGGGTTGCTGGGGCGGCATGCGGTGGTGGGGCGGCACTGGTTCTGGACGCCGTTGCGGGTGGTGTTGCTGCTGGCCACCCTGACCCTGGCGCTGGGGTACACGGCCAAGGCGCCGTGTGTGCAGGAGTACGTGGACGACCAGGGTGTGGTGCAGCTGGACTGGCGGGATTCCCGGCAGTACGTGGCGATGTGCTACTCCGACACGGTTCCGCTCTACACCGCGGAGCGGCTGGACAAGGGCCTGTTCCCGTACAAGACCTCCTGGAAGGACGACAACGGGACGCCGGACGGGCAGATCCGGTACATGGAGTACCCCGTGCTCAGCGGGTTGTTCCAGTGGTTCAACGCCCAGCTCGCGCACGGCTGGGTGGCCATCGCCAACAGTGGCTGGCTGCCCAACGCGATGGCGGTCATCGTCTACTTCAACTTCAGCTCGCTGTGGCTGGCGCTGGCCTGGCTGGTGACCATCTGGGCGACCTTCAAGCTCACCGGGCGGCGGCCGTGGGACGCGGCCATCGCGGCGGTCTCACTGCTGGTCGTGGTGCACGCCTTCACCAACTTCGACACCCTGGCCACCGCCTTCGCCGCGGTGGCGCTGCTGGCCTGGGCGCGCAACCGGCCGGGGCTGGCCGGGGTGTTGCTGGGGCTGGGCGCGGCGGCGAAGCTGTATCCGTTGTTCTTCCTCGGGCCGTTGCTGGTGCTGTGCCTGAGATCCGGGCGGATGGGGCACTGGTGGCGGACCACCTGGACCGCGGCGCTGGCCTGGGCCGCGGTGAACGCGCCGATCTACTTCCTCTACCCGGACGGCTGGCGGGAGTTCTTCCGGCTCAACTCCGAACGCGGGGTCGACCCGGACAGCATCTACAACGTCATCCAGTACTTCACCGGCTGGAGCGGTTTTGACGGCCCACTGCCGGCCGGGGCCTCGCCGACCGTGCTGAACACGGTCACCGCGGTGCTGTTCCTGTTGTGCTGCGCGGGGATCGGCTGGGTGGCACTGTCCGCGCCGCGCAGGCCGCGGGTGGCCCAGCTGGCCTTCCTGGTGGTGGCGGCCTTCCTGCTGACCAACAAGGTGTGGAGTCCGCAGTACTCGCTGTGGCTGGTGCCGCTGGCCGTGCTGGCGCTGCCGCGCTGGCGGCTGCTGCTGGCCTGGATGGTGGTGGACGCGCTGGTCTGGGCGCCGCGGATGTACTTCTACCTCGGCCCGGACAACAAGGGCCTGCCGCAGGACTGGTTCCTGGGCGCGGTGGTCATCCGGGATGTCTTCGTGGTGCTGCTGTGCGTGCTGATCCTGCGCGAGATCTACCGGCCGGAGCGGGACCGGGTGCGTGCCTTCGGGGTGGACGATCCGGCGGGCGGTCCGCTGGACGGGGCACCGGACGTCTTCGTGCTCGGGCCTGCCCGCGCCGCGAAGAAGCAGCGCGAGCAGGCCGAGGCCGCGGCTACAGCGCTGACAGGCTGACCGCGGCGGCCATCGCCTTGAACCCGGCGTCGCCGGGGTGCAGGTGGTCGCCCTGGTCGTACTCGGGCTTGATCCGCTGCGGGTCCTGCGGATCGCGGATGGTCGCGTCGAAGTCGATCAGGCCGTCGAAGTCGGTGCTGGTGCGGATGTAGCGGTTGACCGCCTGCCGGGTGGCCTCCAGCTGCTCGCTGTAGGAGTGCCAGCCCTTGAACGGGGTGATGGTGGCGCCCAGCACGCGCAGCCCACGGTCCTTGCTGCGCTGCGCGATCTGCTTGAGCGCGGCGATGATCCGGTTCGGATCAGTCTGGTGCGGGGTCTGCTGGATGTCGTTGATGCCCTCGTAGACGATCACCGTGCGGGCGCCGGTGGCGGCCAGCACGTCCCGGTCCAGCCGGGCCAGCGCGTTCACCCCGGCGCTGCCGCCGTCCAGCAGCAGCCGGTTGCCGCTGATGCCCGCGTTGAGCACGCCCAGCCGCAGGTGCGCCGGACCGGCCTTCATCCGGTCGGCGAGCTGGTCCGGCCAGCGCAGGTTGGCGCCCCAGGTGGAGTTCGCGCCGTCGGTGATCGAGTCGCCGAGGGTGACCACGCTGCCGCGCACGCCCGGCGCCCGCACGTCCACGCCGGAGACGTAGTGCCACTGCCGGGTCTGCTCGGTGAAGGCCGCCCCGGACTCGGCCCCGGCGTGGTTGCCGTTGCGGGTGAAGTAGGAGTTCTGCATGGTCAGCGAGTGGTAGGTGACCGGGCCGGAGGGGTTCGGGGTGAACGTGGTGACCAGCAGGTTGGCATCGGCTGGCACGTTCAGCGCGACCGGATCGCTGAGCACGTCGGCGTAGGGCGGCGCGGTGATCTCCCGCTCGCCGCCGAAGGTCAGCGTGCGCATCGTGCCCGGCACCGCGGCCGGCGTGTCCGCCCCGGCCGCCAGCGCCACCGTGACCTGCCCGAACAGCACCGGCGCGCGGCCGAAGGCGTTGGACAGCCGGACCCGGACCTGGGCGCCGCCGATGCTGGTGTGCACGATGTTGCGGATCGAGTAGTTCGGGTAGCCGGACTCGGTGTTGGGCAGCGCGGCCGAGGGCGAGGCCGCCCAGGTGCCCACCCAGTTACCCGGTGGCGCGGCCGAGGGTTCCCCGACGGCCTGACCACCCGAGGCCAGCAACGCCACCACACTGAACGCAACCAGCCAGCGCTTACCGTTGGACGCCATTCGCGAGCCTCCTGCAGCCACGTCGAGGGGGACGCGTCCGACCTAATCAGCGCGCTGGGAGCGGGACCATCCGCCGATCCTCTGATTCCGGTTCACAGTGCTGAGAGCGGCACCGCGGCGGCCATCGCGCGGAACCCGGCGGCGTTGGGGTGCAGGTGGTCGCCCGAGTCGTAGGCCGGGGCCATCCGCAGCGGGTCCGGCCCGTCGCGCAGGGCCGCGTCGAAATCGACCAGGCCGTCGAAGTACGGGTTGTTGCGCAGGAACCGGTTGACCTCCTGGCGCGGCGCGTCCAGCTCCTCGGTGAAGCCCCAGATGCCCTTGATCGGCGCGATGGTGCCGCCGAGCACCCGCAGCCCGCGGGCGTTGGCCCGCTGCGCGATCTGCTTCAGCCCCTCGATGATCTTGCGGGCGTCCCGCTGCCGGGGTTCCTGCAGGATGTCGTTGATCCCCTGGAAGACGATCACCGTGCGCACCCCGGCCGCGGCGAGCACATCGCGGTCCAGCCTGGACTGCGCGTTCACCCCGAGCGGGCCGCCGTCCAGCAGCACCCTGTTACCGCTGATCCCGGCGTTGAGCACGCCGAACCGGGAGTTCAGCCGGTCCGCGAGCTGATCCGGCCAGCGCAGGTTGGTGTTCATGCCGGCGTTCCAGCCGTCGGTGATCGAATCGCCCAGTGCCACCACGCTGCCGCGGGCCGCGGTGCCGCGCACGTCCACCGCGCTGACGTAGTGCCAGCTGCCGGTCTGCTCGGTGAAGGCGGCCCCGGACTCGGCCGCGGCGTGGTCGCCGTCCCGGCTGAAGTAGGAGTGCTGCATCGCCATCGAGTGGTGGGTGACCGGGCCGGAGGGCTCCGGGGTGAAGGTGGTGACCAACAGGTCGCCGTCGGCGGGCACGGTCAGCGCGACCGGATCGCTGACCAGGTCGGCCCCGGCAGGCGCGGTCACCGAGGTGGCGCCGCCGAAGGTCAGCACGCGCATGCTGCCGGGTACCGCGGCCGGCGTGTCCGGGCCGGCGGCCAGCGCCAGGGTGACCCGGCCGAAGAGCACCGGTGCGGTGCCGAAGGCATTGGACAGCCGCACCCGCGCCTGGCTGCCGCCGATGCTGGTGTGCACGATGTTGCGCATCGAGTGGTTGGCATAGCCCTGGTCCGAGCCGGGCACCGCCGAGGAGGGCGCCGCGGCCCAGGTGCCGACCCAGCCGGGACCGGGCGCGGCCGTGGCCGGGCTGCCGGAGACCAGCAGGGCCAGCACGGCCGTGGTCACGAGGAAGCGCTTTCCGCTGAACGCCATGGGCAGACCCAATCAGCGCGATGAGAGCGTGACCATCCGCCGTTCACCTGATTCCGGCGCGAAGGTGACCGGGGTGGACGGCAGGATCAGGAACAACGCGAGCAGCAGCGCGACCTTGCCCCAGACCCCGATCATCACCGCCTGCGCCGGCAGGCTGTCGTAGATCGACATGGGCAGGCCGAACTCGATCGCGTGGTACCAGAGGAACACC
This sequence comes from Crossiella sp. CA198, assembly GCF_052078295.1. Lineage (NCBI taxonomy): Bacteria > Bacillati > Actinomycetota > Actinomycetes > Pseudonocardiales > Pseudonocardiaceae > Crossiella > Crossiella sp. CA198. The sequence continues at coordinate 134,399 of NZ_JBQJIM010000016.1, read as the reverse complement.
CCGATGCCCAGCGCCAGATCGGCGACGGCGTAGGCCAGCACCCAGCCCCAGCGCACCGCGAGCAGCACGAAGAAGGGCAGCAGCCACAGCGTGTATTGCGGGGAGTGCACCTTGTGCAGCAACAGGAATCCGCACAGCATCGCGCCGGACACGCCGACCCACGGGTACTCGCCGGTGCCGCTCCAGCGCAGCCAGCCGACCAGGCAGGCCAGTACGAAGGCCAGGCCGATCAGGGTCGGCGACAGCCAGCCCACCAGCGCCTGAAAGTCCAGGTTGGACGGGTCTGACTCCGGGCGGAAGGCCCAGAACCAGATCGAGTTGGTGGTGATGTCGACCTTGCGCTCCTGCTGGAAGACGAAGGAGGCCCGCCAGCCCTCGTAGCCCAGCACCGCGAACGGCAGGTTCACCAGCACCACGGTGACCACGGTGGACAGCAGCACCCGGACCGCGCCGGCGATGTCCCAGCGCTTCCCGCTGGGCAGCCAGCGGCCGTGCGCCCCGCCGGTGAGCACGTACAGGGCCAGTGGCAGGGCGAAGAATCCCGGGTACAGCTTCAGCGCGGCGCCCAGGCCGAGCAGCACGCCCGCCACCATCGCCCGCTCCACCAGCGGCCTGCTCGCGCCCTCCCGGCCCCAGCCGCGGTGCACCGCGTACACCGCGCCGACCGCGCAGGCCACCGCGGGCAGGTCCCAGTTGTGGAAGGCGTGCAGCACCAGGCCGGGGGCCAGCGCCCAGATCAGCGCGCGCCAGCGGGCCAGCCCGCCCAGCAGCCAGGCCACCAGCAGGCCGAAGGGGGCCAGCAGCAGGCTGGAGTAGCGCAGGAAGTCCGCGTCGTTGTTGGCGAAGATCGCTCCGGCCCAGATCAGCAGGCCGCTGAGCACCGGGTACTCCACCGAACCGCCGATGAGCTGGCCGTCCTCGCCGAGGCCGCCGCCGAGGTAGGGGAAGACGTGCCGGTCGACCTCCCGGCCCAGCCACAGGTGCTGGATGTCGGAGTAGCAGAGGTCGCCGTGCCGGTTGGCGTAGTCCGGCGCGCTGCGGCCCCACTGGTCGAACTCGGGGCCCGCGCAGCGTGCCTTGTTCGCGTAGCCGCCGATCAGCAGCAGTCCGCACAGCAGGACCAGCGCGGCGAGCGCGGTCCTGCCGAAGCGGATCACGCGGGTAGCTGGGAACGCAGGTAGGCGATGTCGCCTGCCTGCCCGTCACCTGGGGTCTCGACCACGACCGGGGCCTGGGCGGCGTTGACCACCGCGGCCAGCACCCCCGGCTCGATCGTGCCGGTGCCGATGTTGGCGTGCCGGTCCCGGGAGGAGCCGAACTCGTCCCTGGAGTTGTTCAGGTGCACCAGGTCGATCCGGCCGGTGATCGACTTGACCCGCTCCACGATGCCGGCCAGGTCCTCGCCAGCGGCATGCGCGTGGCAGGTGTCCAGGCAGAACCCGGCGCCGAACTCGCCGACGGCGTCCCAGAGCCGGGACAGCATGTCGAAGCGGCGGGCCATCGCGTTGTCCCCGCCCGCGGTGTTCTCGATCAGCACTGGCACCGCGAACCCGCCTGCCTCGGCCTGCCGCTCGAACAGCTTGCGCCAGTTCGCGATGCCGTCGGCCGGGTCATCGCCCTTGGTGACGTGCCCGCCGTGCACCACCAGGCCCAGCGCGCCGCTGGCCTTGGCCGCCTCGGCCTGCTGCACCACCGACTTACGCGAGGGGATGCGGATCCGGTTGTTCAGCGAGGCCACGTTGATCACGTATGGCGAGTGCACGAAGACCGAGATCCCGGCCTCCCGCAAGGCCTCGGCCTGCGGGTGCGGCTTGGGTGACTCCCAGCTCTGCGGGTTGGACAGGAAGAACTGGACGACCTCGGCGCCGCGGTCCTGCGCCGAGCCGAGCGGGTTGTCGTCGGCGACGTGTGCCCCGATGCGCATGCCGGAGAGCGTAGTCGGCGGATCCGACGGCCACTCCCCGAGTAGAGGTTGTGTGCCATTCCGTCATGGTTTGGGGTGGCAACCGTCACCTTGGCGACTTAACGTCGTTGCACCTAGGGGACGTTACCGACCGGTACGCACCGGAGGGATGGGCATGCTCGCTCGACTCGCACGGCTTTCCGTGGCATCGGTGCTGCTCGCCATGGTGAGCATGGTCGGACTAGCTGGCTCAGCCCTGGCTGCTGAACCGATCCTGATCGGCGACTGCGGGGCGACTGTCCAGGGCAAACCCGGCCAGCCCATCCAGCTCAGCGCGGGTGCGGTGGCCGCGCCGGTGGTCGAGGTGGTCCGGCGGGTGCCGCTGCTCGGGCCGCCACTGGCCGGCGCGGTGGACAAGGCGGTGCGCGCGCTGCCGCCGATCCCGATCGGCGCGGTGCCCGACGGCAAGGGCGGGTTCATCACCGGCGGGCAGATCGCCGGCAGTGTCCTTGACGCGCTGCGCCGGATCCCGCTGCTCGGGCCGATCCTCGGCGAGGTGGTCAAGGGCGTGCAGCAGGTGCTCAGCGCCGGTTGCGGAGTGACGGTCAAGACGGTGAACGCGGTGGCCGCGCCGATCCAGGAGGGCGCCAAGAACCTGCCCGGCGGATCGCCGGCGCCCAAGCCGCCGCCCGGTACCACCAACCCCGGTCAGCCCGGCCCCGGCACCCCGCCGCCTGGCACGCCGCCGCCCGGCACGTCCACTCCCGGCACCCCGGCACCCGGCACCCCGGGCACCGGCACGCCGATCCCGGACTTCCAGCTGCCACGGCTGGAGGGCGGCGGCCTCTACGACTACGGCCGGGTGCCGCTCTACGACTACTCCGGGCTGCCAGCGGCCGTGCCCGGCGGACTGGGCGCGCTGGCCCCCGGCGACCGCTACGGCCAGGCCTCGCCCGGCTCCGCGGGCGCCTACGGGCTACCCGAGGGCGGCGACGGGGTGGCCTCGGCGGGTCAGGCCCGCGCGCTGCCGACCGACGGCGCGGGGCGGGTGGCGGCTCCGGTGCTGCTCGCGGTGCTCGCGCTGTCCATGGTGACCGCTGGGCTGGTCCGTACCTGGGTACTTCGGCGTACCGCCTGATCACCGATTGGGAGCAACCGGCACTGGGCTGTTAGCCTGCTCGGGTTGCTGACGCGACGACCCTCCTGCCACGGAAAGTCCGTGGCCGATTTAGTCCACAGGAGGTGAGGTCTACGTGCGTCACTATGAACTGATGGTCATCCTGGACCCCAACGTGGATGAGCGCACCGTCGCTCCCACGCTGGACACTTTCCTCAACGTCATCCGCACTTCGGGCGGGAACGTGGAGAAGGTCGATGTCTGGGGCAAGCGCCGGTTGTCGTTCGAGATCAACAAGTCCCCCGAGGGGATTTACACGGTCATCGACATCAACAGCTCGCCGGACGCGGTCAAGGAGCTCGACCGCCAGCTGAACCTGCAGGACACCGTCCTGCGTACCAAGGTTCTGCGCCGCGACCCCGCCAAGTTCGCCAAGGCCGCCGCGAAGGCTGCTGCCAAGGCGTCCAAGGGCCCCAAGTCCTGACGCGGGAGTACGCGAATCATGGCTGGTGAGACGGTAATCACGGTGGTCGGAAACCTGACCGCCGATCCGGAACTGCGCTTCACCCAGTCCGGTGCGGCCGTGGCGAGCTTCACCATCGCCTCCACGCCGCGCACACTCGACCGCGCCAGCGGTGAGTGGAAGGACGGCGAAGCGCTGTTCCTGCGGTGCAGCATCTGGCGCCAGGCGGCGGAGAACGCCGCCGAGTCCCTGACCCGCGGTATGCGCGTGGTCGCCCAGGGACGCCTGCGTCAGCGCTCCTTCGACACGAAGGAAGGCGAGAAGCGCACCGTCATCGAGCTGGAGGTCGACGAGATCGGCCCCTCGCTGCGTTACGCCACGGCCAAGGTCAACCGCGCCAGTCGCGGTGGCGGCGGCCAGGGTGGCGGCGGCGGTGGGTACGGCGCGTCCGGCGGCGGCGGCAGTGCGCCTGCCGACGACCCGTGGGGCTCCGCGCCCCCGGCGGCCAGCTCCGGTGGCGGTGGCGGCTTCAACGACGAGCCGCCGTTCTGATCCGGTTGCCTCGCCAGCGCTCCTGCACCGCATCCCAAGAGACTCCGAACACGACCACGTCCAGCTCCAGGAGGACGACACATGGCTAAGCCGCCTGTGCGCAAGCCGAAGAAGAAGGTCTGCGCGTTCTGCAAGGACAAGACCGCGCACCTGATCGACTACAAGGACACCGCGCTGCTCCGGAAGTTCATTTCCGACCGCGGCAAGATCCGTGCCCGCCGGGTGACCGGCAACTGCTCCCAGCACCAGCGGGACGTCGCCATCGCGGTGAAGAACTCGCGTGAGATGGCGCTGCTGCCCTACACCTCGACCGCTCGCTGACCCAGAGACCATTAGAGAGGAGTTGGCGATGAAGCTCATTCTCACCGCTGACGTGACCGGCCTCGGTGGTCCTGGTGACATCGTCGAGGTGAAGGACGGCTACGGCCGCAACTTCCTGCTGCCCCGCGGCCTGGCCATCGTGGCCAGCAAGGGTGCGGAGAAGCAGGTGCAGACCATCCGCCGGGCCCAGGAGGGTCGCAAGATCCGCGACCTGGACCACGCCAAGGAGGTCAAGGCCAAGCTCGACGGCCTTGGCGCCGTGCAGCTGGCCGGCCGCGCCGCGGCTGGTGGCGGCAAGCTCTTCGGCTCGGTGACCACCGCGGACATCGTTGCCGCGATCAAGTCCGCCGGTGGCCCGGTGCTCGACAAGCGTTCCGTCGAGACCTCCGGCCACATCAAGACCACGGGCAAGCACACCGTCGCGGTGCGCCTGCACCCCGAGGTCATCGCCAGCGTCAACCTCGTGGTTGCCGCGGGCTGAGCACGCTCTGCTCGACTACGAGCACAGGCGCCGCCCGGACGGGGCTACTCCATACGGGCGGCGCCTGTGCTCGTTTGTCTCAGCGTCACAGCACAAATCTGGAGTTGTGACGCCCGGCCCGCGACACGCCGTCGGCACGGTCACAGGCGACACGCCGAACCAGTTTCAGGTTAGTTTTTCCACATCGCGCACACAGGCTCTGACCAGCGCGCTTAGATTTTTCCTCGCAGGTTCTCCCCAAGTTGTCCACAGGGCACAGGGGACCTGTGTCCAGTCGCGGGCAACCATCCCCAGGCTGCCCACAAGTTGATCCACAGGCTGGTTTGCCTGCTCCAGACGGGGGACCTAGCGTCGCCACTGCGCGCCCTCGGTGACGAGAGATCAGTCCTGATCTGTCAGGGGTCGCGAGCAGAATCCTGGTGGGTTCCGAGCTTGGTGGAGGTGCACGACCGTGGCCGTGGTGGACGACCGTGATTTCCGGGGCGGCGACTCCTCCGGTGGCTTCGACCGTCAACCCCCGCAGGACCTCGCGGCCGAACAGTCCGTGCTCGGCGGCATGCTGCTGTCCAAGGACGCCATCGCCGACGTGGTCGAGGTGGTGCGGCCCGGTGACTTCTACCGCCCGGCGCACCAGTCGGTCTACGAGTGCATCCTCGACCTCTACACCCGCGGCGAACCGGCCGACGCGATCACCGTCTCGGCCGAGCTGGAGCGCCGCGGCGAACTGCTGCGGGTCGGCGGCGCGCCGTACATGCACACCCTCATCGCCACCGTGCCCACCGCGGCCAACGCCGGCTACTACGCCGAGATCGTGGCGGAGAAGGCGGTGCTGCGGCGGCTGATCGAGGCCGGCACCAAGATCGTCCAGCTCGGTCACCACGGCGCCGAGGGCTCGGATGTCACCGAGGTGGTCGACCGGGCGCAGGCGGCCATCTACGAGGTCACCGAGCGGCGCACCACCGAGGACTACACGGCGCTGGAGGAACTGCTCCAGCCGACCATGGACGAGATCGACGCGATCGCCAGCCGGGGCGGCAGCGCGCTCGGCGTGCCCACCGGCTTCATCGACCTGGACCAGCTGACCAACGGCCTGCACCCGGGCCAGATGATCATCGTCGCGGCCCGGCCCGGCGTCGGCAAGTCCACCCTTGGCCTGGACTTCGCCCGCTCCTGCTCGATCAAGCACGGCATGTCCAGCGTCATCTTCTCGCTGGAAATGAGCAAGACCGAGATCGTCATGCGCATGCTCTCGGCCGAGGCCCGGATCCGGCTGGCCGACATGCGCGGTGGCCGGATGACCGATGACGACTGGACCCGGCTGGCCCGGCGGATGAGCGAGATCAGCGAGGCCCCGCTGTTCATCGACGACTCGCCGAACATGACCATGATGGAGATCAGGGCCAAGGCGCGGCGGCTCAAGCAGCGGCACGACCTCAAGCTGATCGTGCTGGACTACATGCAGCTGATGACCTCGGGCAAGAAGGTCGAGTCCCGCCAGCAGGAGGTCTCGGAGTTCTCCCGGAACCTCAAGCTGCTGGCCAAGGAGCTGCAGGTGCCGCTGGTGGCGATGAGCCAGCTCAACCGTGGCCCGGAACAGCGCACGGACAAGCGCCCGATGCTCTCCGACCTCCGCGAGTCCGGCTCGCTGGAGCAGGACGCGGACATGGTCATGCTGATCCACCGCCCGGACGCCTGGGAACGCGACGACCCGCGGGCAGGCGAGGCCGACCTGATCATCGCCAAGCACCGGGCGGGCCCGACCGCCACCATCGTGGTCGCGCACCAGCTGCACTACAGCCGCTTCACCGACCTGGCCCAGGGCTGACCCACCGGCGGCAAAGTGCCTGGACAGACCGTATTCAACCTCTGTTGAATACGGCGAGCAGAGTGCTGAGCAGGGCCGCGTACCTACGCTCCGCACCATGGGTAGATCAAGACAGTGGGGGATCCGGGGCGCCATCGCGCTCGCGGTGACCACCAGCCTGCTGGCTGGGCAGGTGCGGCCCGCGCTGGCCGCCGAGCCGGTGCCGGTGAACGAGCAACAGCTCACCGATGCGCTGTTCGGGGCGGCGGTGCGAGTCAAGGACCCCGGGGTCGAGTACGACAAGCGGGTGGTGCTGACCGCCGAGCTGATGGACTGGCGGGCCAGTCCCCAGGGCGCGTCCGCGGGCGCTGACGCGGTGGCCGCGCACGTGGACGGGGTGGAGAAGGTGGTCACCGCCGGGTTCTCCAGCGTGGACGCGCGCCGCTCCACCGCCGAGGTGCTCGGCAAGCTGATCCAGCTGGTCCACGGCGCGCCGGGGGTGGAAGCCAGTGGGCCGCAGCTGGGGCAGTTGCTCGCCGCGCTGGCGGTGCGGGATCTGGCGCCGGAGGTGACGGCGCTGGATGTGACCCGGCGGTTGTCCGGGGCGCAGCAGCTGTTCGCGGTGGACACCGCCTACGGGCACGCGCAGAGCAAGCTGTGGTCGGTGGTGCGGGCGCGGGCGGCTACCGACCAGGCCGTCGCTGATGCCTGGAAGGGCGAGTTCGGCAGGCCGACCGCGGAGCAGCCAAGGGGCGTCGACCCCAAGTGGACGCTGGCCGACCTCAAACAGGTCGCCAAGCTCAAGGACCTGGTCGACGTCGACAAGCTGGTGGCCGCGGCCAAGCTGGGCGCCAAGGAGCTGATGACCGAGGTCTCGGCGCAGTTCATCGGTCTGCGGACCAAGCTGAACGAGGCCAACGGCAAGCCCACCGAACTGGGCGGCACGCTGGAGGAGCTGCTGCGCAAGGCCGGGGTGGCCGACCGGCCGAACTCCGGCGCGAGCGAGGCCGAGATCGCCAGGGCCTTCGAGCTGGACAAGAAGCGCCGCGACACCATCGACCAGGTCAAGGGCGCGCTCGACGTGGTGGTCGGGCTGGTCGGCATGGCGGACAAGAAGGTCGCCCAGTACCTGGCCACCTTCGTCTCGGCCGCCTACCAGGTGGCCACCGCGGTCAGCACGCTGATCACCGCCGCATCCACCCTGGCCACCAGCACCGCCATCGGCAGCACGCTGGGCGCCTTCGGCGCGATCGCGGGCGCGGCGGTGGGCATCATCATGGCCGCGGTGCAGATCTTCGGCGGGCTCTTCGGCGGCGGCAGCGGACCGTCGGTGGAGCAGACCCTGGCCGAGCTGGTGCTCAAGGAGATCCACGCCGGGTTCAAGCAGACCAACGACAACCTGAAGCTGATCAGCGACCGGATGAACGAGCGGTTCGACCGCATCGACAAGGCGCTGAACACCATCTACCAGGACATGATGCGCGGCTTCGGCACCGTGGTGGACCTGCTGCGGCGCCAGCACGACAAGCTGGAGGCCATCCACGACCAGCTGCTCGCGCTGGCTTCGAGGTCCCAGCAGTTCAACGAGCAGCTCAACAAGCGGCTGTCCGAGATCGCCGGCGAGCCGTTCCTGTCCACCGCCTACACCTACGTGGACTACGCGGCCAAGAAGCAAGCCCCGATCCCGTCCTACAACAGCGGGGACGGCAGCTACATCACCGCGGTGGACCGCTTCGGCTTCACCGCGAGCAACACCGCGCGCGGCCCGAACTTCGCCTACGCCGGACCGGGTGGCGACGACGTGGCCACCGCGCTTGCGGCCAACGGCGCGACCGGGGCGATCAGCTACCTGGCCAAGCGGGCCGCCTACTACGACCACCCGATCGCGCCGACCGAGAAGCCGGTGGCGAACGCGGACCTGTGGGCCGAGGCCGCGCGGGCGTACACGCTGACCGCGCTGCAGAACCCCGGTTACGCCAAGCAGGAGATCGGCCCCGGCGGGATGAGCGCCAACGCGCGGGTCATCGCCGAGCAGGGGCGCGGGATCCTGGCCACCGCCCAGGAGTTCAGCAAGCCGAAACCGGGCGCCGGTCCGGCGACCAACACCCTGTTCGCGAACCTGGTGCGGCGCAACCAGGAGCTGACCACCGGACTGCTCAACGACCTGCGCGCGCTGGAGGCCGATCCGCAGGTGCAGGACGTGGTGCACCGGCCGTTCGCCCTGTTCGCGCCGAACTGGCAGGACATCGACGTCGACCGGATGGGCTGGACCGCGGGTGACGGCACCCGGTACCTGCACAACGTGCCCGAGCAGACCACCCGGTGCCAGGGCGGCGGCCAGGGCACCTCGGCGCGGTTCATCGCCACCGGCCGGGATCTGCCCAAGACGCTGACCGCGGGCATGTACCTGGACTGGGAGAAGTTCAAGTACACGCACTCCTGTTGGACGTTGCCGGTGCTGGAGCCCTTCACCAACCAGCACACCGGCAGCTCCATCCGCCGGGTGTGCGAGGTCGACCCGGAGACGCACGCCAGGCACTGCTGGGACGTCCCGGTCCGGCACATGAACCGCTCCGCCCCACTGCACGTGGAGGTGCAGGAGTGGGTGCGGGTCGCCGGGCTCGGCCCGGTGCTGGCGCGCAAGCTGCACGCCAGGGGCGTGGTCACGCTGTGCAGCTGGGAGCGGGATGAGGTTGTCGACCTGCGGACCCCGGACAACTGCGCCCAGCCGCAGCACCTGGAGAGCTACGTGCCCTCGACCACCTTCACCCCGGTGACGGTGTGGCGGACTGAGGGCGCGGGTGAGCGGCAGGCCATCGAGCTGTTCAACGAGCGGCGGGCCAACTACTTCGAGGTGGTCAGGACCAAGCTCAACCACAACGAGCTGCCCAGGGCGCTGGAGCTGCAGGACAACCTGCGGCTGCTGCGCGCCTACACCGAGACCGGGTTCCCGCGCGCGGTGCGCTCGGACGACTCACTGCGCTCGATGCTGTTCGGCCCGGCCGGGCTGCCGATGGATCCCGGTCAGCTCGCCGCGGCCTACTACCGGGCCTCGCTGGACCTGCGGGCGGGCAGGAACCCGGCCGCGTCCTGGCAGGCGGGCCAGGCGGTGCTGGACGGCGAGCACTGCAACGCCGCGGGCACCGGGGTGACCACCCTGGACCCGCTGGCGATCTGCGTTGGCCAGACCGCCAAGCGGCGCACCGATCTGCTGGCCCAGCGGATCGAGGTCCAGTCCGCCGTGCTGCGGGCGAAACCGGGCGCCGAGACGCTGCCGATGGTCGAGGAGGCACTGCGCAACCTCGACCTGACCAGCAGCTACGCCCGCAACTACCGGCCGCCGATCCGCTAGGCCGGGCGCAGGACGATCTCGTCCACGTTGACGTGTGACGGCTGTTCGACCGCGTAGAGCACCGCGCGGGCAACGTCGTGCGGGGTCAGCTTGGGTTCGGTGGCGCGTTCCGGCGGGATACCGCCGGTGTCGACCAGGCCGGGCTGGAGCAGGCTGACCCGCACGCCGCTGCCCACGCATTCGGCCCGGATGTTCTGCGCCAGGCCGGTGACCGCCCATTTGGTGGCCGAGTACAGGTTGCCGGGCCGGATGCCGCGGCCTGCGGCGGAGCCGGTGAGCACCAGGTGGCCGTTGGCGCGCAGCAGTTCCGGCAGGGCGGCCTTGGCGGTGAGCGCGGCGCCGTAGACGTTGGTCAGCACCATGTCCCGCCACTGCTCCGGCGGGGCGCCCGCCTCGGTGCGGAAGCTGGTGGACACGCTGTACCCGGCGTTGGCGAAGACCACGTCCAGCCGCCCGAACCGGTGCACGGTCCGGGCCACCAGCTCCCGCACCTGCGGCCACTGCGCGACATCGCAGGGCACGGCGAGGCCGTCCAGTTCGGCGGCGAGTCGCGCCAGCGGCCCGGCCGAGCGGGCGGCGAGCACCACCCGGAAGCCGCGTTGCGCCGCGAGCCGGGCGGTGGCCGCGCCGATGCCGCCGGACGCGCCGGTGACGATCATGACCTGCTGCATGCGCCGATCCTGTCAGCAGTGGGGGAAAGCCCACCACCGCACGGGTTCTGCCGCTCCTGACCGGCCAGCGGATCGCTGGCACGGTGGCAGGCATGCGGAAATGGCTGGTGTTACCGGTGGTCGCGGCGCTGCTCACCGGGCTCGCGCTGCCCGCGGCCGCGGGGTCGGCGGTGCAGCGCGGAGTGGACCGGATCGTGGCCGGTGGGCTGCCAGGGGTGCTGACCGCGGTCAGCACGGGTGATCGAGAGCGGCTGTACCGGGGCGGGGTCGGCGATCGGCGTTCCGGCGCGCCGGTCCCGTGGCCGGGTGAGCTGCGGGCCGGGTCGATCGGGAAGTCCTTCCTCGCGCTGACGGTGCTGCGGCTGGTCGCGGCCGGGCGGATCGGGCTGGACGAGCGGGTGGAGCACTACCTGCCGGGCGTGCTGCGCGGGGACGACGGCGGCGGACGGCGGGACATCCGGGTCCGCCAGCTGCTGCAGCACACCAGTGGGCTGCCGGACTACGGACCGGCGCTGCCCAGTGGCGCGGACTTCCTGGCCCGGCGGTTCCACTGGCACGACCCGAGGGTGCTGATCGGGCACGCGCTGGACCGGCCGCAGCTCTTCCGGCCCGGTGCGGGCTGGGCCTACGTCAACACCGGTTATCTGTTGCTGGGTCAGGTGATCGAGCGGGTCACCGGGCAGCCGTGGGCGGAGGTGGCCACCGCGCAGGTGATCCGGCCGCTCGGGCTGCGCCGGACCTACTTCCCGCGCCCGCACGAGATCGCGCTGCGCGGGCCGCACCCGCGCGGTTACCTGGCGGTGGATGGGAAACTCGCCGACGTCACCGAACTGGACAGTTCCTACATGGGCGCGTCCGGATCGGTGGTGTCCACCCCGGCCGAGCTGAACCGCTATTTCCGCGCGGTGCTCGGCGGCGAACTGCTGCCGCCCTCGGTGCAGGCGGAGCTGACCAGGATGGTGCCGGGCGGGCCGACCGCGCCGGAGTACGGGCTCGGGCTGGAGCGGTTTCCGCTCTCCTGCGGGCATTACGTGGGTCACGGCGGTGAGATGCACGGCTTCTCCGGGCTGTCCGGGGTGCTGGTGCGGCCGGACGGCGGGCTCGGCGGCGCGGTGACCACGCTGGCCACCGGGCGACCGGCCGGGATGGCCGATTTCGGCCGGGTGCTGGCGGTGGCCGAGACCGCGTTGTGCGGGCCGGTCAGCTGATCCGCCGGGCCTCCGCCGCGGTCACCGGCTCGCCGGCCGGAATCCCGTGCAGCACCTGGGCGAGCACCTCCGCGCCGCGCACCACCCTGGGGCCCGGCCGGTTGAAGTAGGCAGGACCGTCCAGCACCCACACCTCGCCCGCACCCACGTGTGTCCACTGTGGATTGTCGGTGAGCAGCGGCAGCTCGGCCATGGTCCGGGTCGGCGGAAATCCGCACGGCAGCAGCAGAATCACGTCCGGGCGGGCGGCGATCAGGGTGTCCCAGGTCATCGCGCGGGTGTGCTCGCCTGCCGTGGCCAGCAGCGGCAGGCCACCGGCGGCGCTGATCTGCTCGGGCACCCAGTGCCCGGCTGGCCACAGCGGATCCAGCCATTCGATCGCGGCCACCCGGGGCCTGCGCCGCCCGGCCACCGCCGCGCGCACCGCGTCCAGCCGGTCGGTCAGCTCGGCCACCCGCGTCTCGGCCAGTGCGCTGACGCCGAGTTCCGCGCCGACCAGGCGGATGCAGCCGAGCACCTCGGCCAGGGTGCGTGGTTCCAGGCTGAGCACCCTGGTGCCGGTGTCCAGCACCCGCAGTTCGGCGGCCACCCGGCGGTAGGACAACGCGCAGACCTCGCACAGGTCCTGGGTGAGCACCAGATCGGGGGCCAGCTCGGCGAAGCGGGCGGTGTCCAGGCCGTACAGCGAGGAACCCCGGTGCTGCCCGCCGACCGCGGCGGAGATCTCCCGGCTGCTCATCCGATCCGCCTCGATCGCGCTGCTGGTGACCACCGGCACCGCGGCGATCCCGGCGGGCCAGTCGCATTCGTGCGTGCGGCCGACCAGCTCCGGGACCTTGCCGAGCACGGCGAGGATGTCGGTGGCCGCGGGCAGCAGGGACACGATCCGCATAAGACAAAGGTAGGCCCGGGACGCTGGCTGCGTCCCGGGCCTACCCGAGTTGTGTTACCGGTCTACGGCCTCCCTGCACCCACTAATTGGAAGAGGCCCTGGACCTTTGATCAGGCGGAGGGCAGCTTCGGCATGGCCGGAACGCCCACCTTGGGCAGTGCGGGCAGGGTGGGCAGCAGGCCGCCCACACCCGGCAGGTCAGCCGAGCGACCGGCGCCGGGGACCGCGGGCACACCCGGGAGGGTGGGCACCGAGACCTTCGGCAGGGTCGGCAGAGCCGGGATCAGGCCACCGTCGAGCAGGCTCGGCAGGCCGAACTTGCCACCGGAGACGCCCAGCGGCCCGTTGACCGGAGCCGCGGTGCGGCCCTTGGCGCCGGAGAACCCGAAGGGCACGTCCGTCACGCCGGGCAGGTTCTTGCCCAGCTCCATGTCGGTCACCGGGATCTGCAGCTCGGCGGGGGCACCGCCGACCTCCATGCTGGTGGCCTCAGAAGCGTTGGTGGTGGCCTGGCCGACGATCTCGGCCGGGATGTCGTAGACCTGCGCGATGGCGCCGATCGGGGCGAAGAGGTTGAAGCCGGAGAGGCTGCCACCCTCGGAGCCCGAGGTGGTGCCCTGGCCGCCGACGGTGCTGTCCACCGTGCTGTCGGCCAGCGAGTCGGCCACGGCCAGCGCCGCGACCGAGTCGCCGAACGGCTGGGCAGCCGCACCGACGGGCACGTTCACGATGCTGCCTGCCACCGAGCCACCGTCACCGGCGGTGGCCAGCTCGCCACCGGACTCGGTCTCCACCGCGGAGGCGGACACGGCGTCGGCGGTGCCGTTCAGCGAGGCGGCGAGGCCGTTGGCCCCGACGACCGGGCTGAGCGGAGCGGTGACGATGTCGCCGCCGAGGAAGCTGCTCACACCGTCGGTCACGGTGTCGCCACCGGCTTCGGAGGAGATGCTGTTGTCGGCCACACCGGAGGTGGTGCCGATCCAGTTCACCGAGTCACCCGAGGCTTCGAGCACAGCGGCGACCGGCACGTTCGCGACGGTCCCGGTCCCGGTGCCCTTGATGCCGCTGGTCTCGGTGTCGCCACCGGCCTCAGAGGTCACGGCGGAGGACTCGGCGCCGTCGGCCAGCACCATCCAGCCCGCGCCGATGCCACCGACGTTGGTGGGCACGGCCACCGGAGCGGTCGCGACCAGGCCGGCCAGGCCGCCCATGTCACCGGCGGTGGTGTTGTCGCCACCGGCCACCACGTCGGTGGTGTTCTCCGCGGCGCCGCTGGAGTTGACCAGCCAGCCGCCGCCGATGCCCTCGGCCTGGACCGGTCCGGCCACCGCGGGGGTGACCAGGTTGCCGGTCAGCACGCCGTGCGAGCCCTCGGAGGTCGAGTCGCCACCGGCCACGGAGGACACGGTGTTCTCCGACTCGGCCTCGGACACGACGATCCAGCCGCCGGAGAGGCCCTGGCCCTGGACGGGCAGTGCCACCGGGGTCTGCACGACGTTGCCGGAAAGGCCACCGTCGGTGCCGTTGCCGGTCACGTCCCCACCGGAGACGACGTCGGCGGTGTACTCGCTCCACGACTCACCGCGGACGATCCAGCCCAGCGTGTTGCCGGTCAGGGCAACCGGGCCGGAGACCGGCGTGGACACGGCGTTGCCGCTGCCCAGCGCGTCGTCGTCGGTCGCGGTGTTGTCGCCGCCGGCCTCGTTGTCCGTGGTGCTGGTGGACTGCGCGGTGCCGTTGACGATCCAGCCCGCGGTCATGCCCTCGACGTTGGCCGGAACGGCCACCGGGATCTGGACGCCGTCACCGGCGACCAGCGAGTCATTGCCGCGGGTGCCGATCATGCCACCGGCGTCGGTGGTCGTGTCGGTGTTGGTGGCGGCGTCGGCGTTGGCGATCCAGCCACCGGCCACACCCGAGACCTCGGCGGGCAGGGTCAGCGGCGCGGAGCCGATGATGCCGGCGACCATGCCGTTGTCGCCGTTGGTGAAGGCGTCCCCACCGGCGATGGACTCGGTCACCTGGGTGTGCTGCGAGTCCGTGTTGGACACCCAGCCACCGGAGTTGCCCAGCACCTGGACGGGCTCGGCGATCGCGGCGTCGACGATGTTGCCACCGCCGGTGCTCTCGTCACCGTTGGTCATCAGCAGGCCGCCGGTCTGCGCGGTGCTGGTGGACTCGGAGACCGAGTCGGCCAGGCCGCCCCAGGCGAGGGCGTTGCCGGCGACCGTGACCGGGCCGGAGACGTTCGGCGTGATCAGGTTGCCACCGATGCCGCTGTCGTAGCCGGAGGTGACGCTGTCCCCGCCCGCGATGGCGTCCGCGGTGGTGGCGCCGGTCGCGTTGGAGTTGCCGACCGGGAAGACCACGAGGGCGTTGTTGTTGCCCTCGACCGGCAGCGCGATCTGGCCGTGGCCGATGTTGCCGCCGAGGGTGGAGCCCTCACCGTCGGAGTCGACGTTGCCACCGGCGTCGGCGGCGATCGAGGACTCGTTGTGGGTGTCGGCGACACCCGCGGCGCCGGAGATGGCGTTGCCGGTCAGCTGGACCGGAACGGCCGCCGGGACCACAACCGCGTTGCCGGAGAGCGAGGAGTCCTTGCCCGAGGTCTCGACGTCGCCGCCGGACTGGGCTTCCAGCATGGACACGCTCTGCGCCTCGGCGTGGCCCGCCGCGGCGACCGCGTTGCCCGACACCAGAATCGGCGCGACACCGTCGACGTCGACCACGTTGCCCGCGATGCTGCCGCTGTCGCCGTTGGTGACGACGACCTCGGGCTTGCTGTAGCTGTACTCGCTGACGTTCTCGACGTCCGCGTCGCCGGTGGCGGCGATCGCGTTGCCCTCGATGATCACCGGCACGACGGCGTCAGCGTGGATCTGGTTCGCCCGCAGCAGGTCGGCTTCGCCCAGCTTGGGGGCGTCGTCGGCCTTGGTCGCGGTCTTGCCCTTGCCGCCGAGCTGGGGCAGCTTCACCGACTTGCCGGCCTCGGTGGCAGCGCCACCGAAGGGCAGGTTCGGGATGATCTTGCGGGTGTCGACGGTCAGCGCTTCGTTGTGCAGCGGCGGGAGGTCAACCTCACCCAGCGCGGTGCCAACGGCGTTGTTGTCGAAGTGAACCGGGATGCTGACCGAGGCGCCCAGGGGAGTGGATTCGCCGTCGGGGTGCTCGCCGGCGCTGGCGACGCCAGTGCCGAGGGCGAGCAGCCCACCGGTGACGAGTACGGTCTTCAGACCGCGCTTCGCCCAGATGTGCATTGTGGATCTCCTTTTGTTGTTCCCCCTGGCGGGAGGGGGAATGGGGTCGGATGGCCGGACGTGAATTCACGTCGGGGCAATCGGCCACCCGGGTCTATGGGGGTATTTCCGGCACGCCGAATAAAATCGACGTGCACCGGAATGGCGCGATTTCTGCGACCTGCGAGAACGGCGAGCGGAGCGCCGAGAGAAAAGCCCCGGCAGCACGCCGACCTCAAGACAGAGGTCGCTTACCGCGCCGGGGTGGTCAGTCGGGGGTGATGCCGGGCTGCTTGGCCTGCCCGGCGAGCACGCAGTCGGCCGCGGCGGAGTCCGCCAGCTGGCCACGCGTGGTGTCCATCAGAGAGTGCATCGGCAGGTAGCCGCCGAGCGCGACCATGGCCGCGTCGGTTCCGTCGTGTCCGCACGAGCAGGAACCGGGGTTGCTGGTCGGCACCGGCATCGGCAACGGAACCAGCGGGAGGAGTGGAAGGCCAGGCTGGACGGGCTGCGGCTGTTGCCGGGGCGCGTCCTCGACCTGGCCTGGCTGCTG
This sequence comes from Crossiella sp. CA198, assembly GCF_052078295.1. NCBI lineage: Bacteria > Bacillati > Actinomycetota > Actinomycetes > Pseudonocardiales > Pseudonocardiaceae > Crossiella > Crossiella sp. CA198. The sequence continues at coordinate 117,846 of NZ_JBQJIM010000016.1, read as the reverse complement.
CACCGGCGCCGTGGAAGGCGCAGGCGGAACGGGGTGGCGATCGGGCTGACTCGCCGCCGGGGCCGTCGCCGCCTGCACCACACGGGATTCGGCGTCGGCGGCGGGGGCGCCCTCGAAATAGGCGGCGTCCCTGGCATACATCCGGGAGGACGGCCCGGAACCGGTGGTGACCGCCTCGGCCACCTCGCTGAGCACCGGGGCCTGCTCGAACAGCTTGGCCACGTTGTGCATCGCGTCTTCGATGGGGCTATCGACCTTGACCTGCCGCGCGGGCTGGCTGATCACCGAGGTTGCCTCGCTGATCGCCCTGCGAACGCCCTCGTCCGCGGCGTGCCTGACCTCGCCGACCAGGCCGGTGGCCTGATCAGTGGAGGTGGCGAGAGCCTGCGTGACGCTCTGCACCGGGTCGGTCACCGGCTCGACCGGGACCAGGTCCGCGGCGTTGGCCGAACCAGCCGCGATCAGCCAGCCGATCAGCGTGCCACCGGAGACCACGAGCGCCCGGGACAGCAGCCGACGCACTCGGCCACCCCCCGCGACATTCTGGTCCGTACCCGGCACGTGCACGCCTCCGTCTGGAGAATCTTGAGCTGGACAACGCAGAACATGTCAGATCAAGAACCCCGTCCGCAAACTCTGCGGCCGAATACCCTCTATCGAGTTAATTGGCTAAAGCTGATTCAGTTTCGCTTCAACACGCGGGTCGCGCCGGCCGCCGCGGTGGAGGCGAGAATCCAGCCGACCGCGGTGAGCACCACGGATATCCACTGCGAGGCGCCGGTGATCCGCCACATGTTGTCCTGGCCGAGGGTGACGATCGGCAGCAACATGTCCGCGGCGAGCAGCCAGGGGTTCCACACCGGGTTCTGGTCGGAGTCCAGGCGCTCGATCGGATACTGGTGCGGGCCGGGGGCAGCGCTGTACATCTCGTTGAACCAGATGCCGCCTGCCGCCCAGAACACCAGCAGCCACACCAGCGCCAGCCACGGCCGGTAGCCGTAGCCCACGGTGACCTCCTGCAGCAGCCCCCACAACCGCCCGGCCACGCCCAGCTCGGTGTAGCGGTGCCGCTGCTTCTCCAGCAGCACCCGTTCCGCGCGTTCCTCGTGCCCGCCGTCCCGGTAGACGTTGGCCAGCTGCTCGTAGGGTCCGGGCGCGTAGTCCGGGGCCACCGTGCGCAGCCAGGTCAGCCGGGTGCGCACGTCGACGTCCGGGTCGGCGGCGATGCCCTGGTAGGAGAAGTCCTCCAGGTCGAGCCCGCCGGTGGCCTGCCACAGCAGCTCTCCGTCGGTGACCGTGACCACCTTGGCCCGGCTCAGGATCACCCGGCCCAGCGGCTTGCGGCCGAAGCGCACCACGAGCTGCTGCGCGGTCAGGCCATAGGCGTTGAGCGCGATGCCGTCATCACTGGCGCCCAGTTCGGAGCCGGTGAAGGTGACCATCTTGCCCACCTCGACCAGCCGGATCCGCACGCCGCCCTCGGCCACCATGCCCCAGCTGCAGAGCAGGTCCTTGCCGACGGTGGCCACCCGGGCGTCCAGCGAGGGTTTGATGGAGCCGTCGTTGCGGCGGCGCGGGTCGACCAGCTTGGCGCCGGAGCAGTCCAGGGTGGAGCCGATGGCGGCGTTCTGCAGCCGCACCGAGCCGCGGGCGGCCAGATCGCGCAGGAACAGAGTGCCGCCAACGCGCAGCCGGTCGGCGAAGAGCACGTCGATGCCGGGCCCGTGCAGCGTCACCCCGGACAGGCTGGCGCTGCCGTGCACGTGTGCGTCGACCAGCCGGACCTGCCCGTAGGCACGCATGCCGCCCTGCCGCTCGAACCGGCCGTCGGGCAGCCGGACCGCCTTGCCCCTGGCCTCCAGGTCGCCGCGCACCTCGATGCCGTCGGCGAACAGGGCCACCGGGAACCGCTGCACCGGCTGCTTCTCGTGTTCCTTCTCCAGTTCGGCCAGCGCGGACTCCGGTCCGAGGGTGGCGCCGACCATGCGCAGGTAGCCACCGATGCTGGCGTTGGGCAGCCGCACCGAGCCCAGCGAGGTGAAGCCGTCGTCGAGCTGCACGTTGCCGTCCACCGTGATCCGGTCGGCGACCAGCGAGGCGGCGTCGTGCGCCTGGCCGTGCGGCAGGATCGGCATCGGCGAGTCCGCGGAGTCCTCGGCCTGCAGCCGGGCGCCGGTGAACACCGCGTCGCCGCCGATCCGGGCGCCGGAGAGCACCACCCGGCCGCTGGCGGTGAACCGGCCGCCGTCGCCGTCGCAGAACAGGTTGCCGGAGACGACCAGCCCGGAGCCCTCCAGCGCGTCCGCGCCCGGGTTGCTCAGGTGCGCGCCGCCCAGGTGCACGTTGCCGCTGACCGTGGCCCCGCGCAGCCGCACCTCGCCGGTGGCCCGCAGCGAGGTGGCCTGCAGCGAACCGCTGATCCGCAGCCGGGCGCCGAGCAGCGCGTGGTCCTGCGGGCTGCGCAGCACCGCGCCTGCCAGCCGCAGGGTGCCGCGCACGGTGGCGTCGGTGAGGTCGACGCAGCCGGTGGCGGTGAAGCCGGCCTCCAGCACCAGGTCGCTGTCGATCTGCAGGTTGCGGCCCTTGAGGCCGGGCAGCCGGCAGCCAGGCAGGCGCAGCCCGATCAGCTGGGCCATCCGCAGGTCGGGCGTGGTGTCGAAGCTGCACCGGGTCAGCTCGATCAGGGTGCGGATGTCCAGCGCCTCCAGGTCGAGGCGGCCGGTGATGCTCGCCCCGGTGAGCCGCAGCGCGGGCACCCCGGCGGGTCGCAGCCGGTAGAGCCCGGTGAGCAGCCCGGCCAGCAGACTGGCCCGCACCCGGGTGTCCGGACTTCCCGCCAGTGGGAGGACCAGCTGCCGACCGACCGCGAAGGCGCGGCAGACCGCGCGCTCGACCTCGGTGAAGTCCGAGGGCTTGGGATACGGGTCCATTGCTGTCGATCTCACCCGCACGGGGCCGGATGGGCAATAGACCGGAGGACGGTCCGCGCGGTTCGCCCCATGACGACTCGGTCACGGCTACCGTGATCGACGTGAGCAGCAGCAGAGGGGTGCCGCCGACTCCGATCCGGCGTGAGGTTGTCGAGCAGGTCCCCTACGGACTCCGGGTGGGAGCCGCGCTGTCCTGGCGCTTCCTCACCCTCTGCGGCGCGCTGGCCGTGCTGGTGTTCCTGATCGGCTACTTCGCCAGCCTGGTGATCCCGGTGGGCATCGCGCTGCTGCTGGCCGCGCTGATGGCGCCCGCGGTCAAGCACCTGGTGGCCTGGAAGGTGCCGGGCTGGGCGGCCACCACGATCGTCCTGGTCGGCGGGCTGCTGCTGGTGGTCGGCGTGCTGGTCTCGGTGGTCGCGGCCTTCGTCAACGGTGTGCCCGAGCTGCAGGCCAAGGTCGTGGTCGGTATCGACCAGATCCGGGACTGGCTGGTGCACGGCCCGTTGCAGCTGACCCCGCAGGACCTGGACCAGTACGTGAGCCGGTTCGTGGAGATGCTCAAGAGCAACGTCTCCACCATCGCCACCAACGCGGTGAACACCACGGTGACCACCGCGGTCGGTGTCGGCGAGCTGCTCACCGGCTTCCTGCTGCTGTTGTTCACGCTGATCTTCTTCCTGCACGACGGCAGCAACATCTGGAGCTTCCTCACCAGGGGTGTGCCGATCCGGGCCCGCAAGCGGGTGGACGTGGCGGGCCGCCGCGGGTTCGCCTCGCTGGTCAGTTACGTGCGGGCGACCGTGGTGGTGGCCGTCGTGGACGCGGTGGGCATCGGCATCGGCCTGGCCATCGTGGGCGTGCCGCTGGCGGTGCCGCTGGCCGCGCTGGTCTTCCTGGCCGCGTTCGTGCCGATCATCGGTTCGCTGATCGCCGGTTCGGTGGCGGTGCTGGTGGCCCTGGTGGCCAACGGCCCGATCGAGGCGCTGGTGGTGCTGATCATCGTGATCGCGGTGATGCAGCTGGAAAGCCACGTGCTGCAGCCACTGCTGCTGGGCAAGGCGGTCTCCCTGCACCCGCTCGCGGTGATCCTGGTGATCATGGGTGGCCTGTCGCTGGCCGGGATCCCCGGCGCGCTGCTGGGCGTGCCGGTGCTGGCGGTGCTGAACTCGGCGATCCGCTCGCTGGTCAACGAGGACGATCCGGATCCGGAGTCGGTGGACCCGACCAACCGGGCCGACGCGGTGGCAGGCGGCAAGGGCGACGAGCCCGCCTAGGCGCCCGTCCGGGCAGTTCCGGCCGCCCAGCAGGGCGTGATCTCGCTGGTCAATGGCTGACGGCGCATACCGTCCGGCCATGGCGACCGTCACGATCGACCCCGGCGCGCACGGACCCGACCCGGACTGGTCGGCGATCCTCCAGCAGGCCGTCGACTCACCCGAGCTGGCCGCGGGCGGCACGCTGCGGCTGCGCCCTGGCGACTACCTGCTGCGGCGCCCGATCATGCTCGACCGCCCGCACATCCGGCTGGCCGGGGAGCACGCGGCCGACACCATGCTGCGGACCGCGCAGGCGTTCCCGGCGCTGATCATCGGCATGCCGCGGGCGCCGTTCGGGCGGCCGGTCAGCGACGAGCACTGGCCGGACCTGCACGGGCGCTTCGAGGATCCGACGGTCACCACTCCCGGGCAGCACTGGGGTTTCCGCACCGGGACCACGGACCCGGCGCTGCTCACGCTGCCCTGCTCCCCGTTCACCTTCGGCCCGCCCGACCGCCGGTTCTGGGGCGGCACCTCGGTGCTTAGCCTGGATTTCCTGGTGCGCAACAACGCGCTGCCGTGGACGCGGCAGCAACTGTTCGGGCTGCTGGACGAGTTCAACCGGCCTGCACCGTTTTACGCGCGCATCGACACCCAGCCCGACGGGGTCTCGGTGCTGTTCGTCTTCGTCACCGGCGACGGACTGCGCCGGGAGATCCGGATCCCGTTCGACCAGGACGACCCGGTGCTGCGGTATTCGCTGGAGCTGGACATGCGCGCCGGTCAGGGCATGGTGCGGGCCTGGGTGAACCGGCGGCGGGTCAGCCCGGACCTGCGGCTGATCAACCACAACTGGCCTGCCGCGGACCGCCCCGGGCAGCCGGGGCTGACCTTCGGTGTCAACTGGTGCGCCTCGTTCCACCTCGGCATGGTGCGGGTCCAGGACAACGCCTCGACGGAGATCAAGGACAACACCCAGGACATCGGGCTCGGCATCCCAGGTGACCTCACCTTCGGCGCGCTGCGGATGTGCACCACCGCCCAGTACCTCGACCTGCCGGACCAGCAGACCGCCGCCGGCCCGGTCACCGACCTGACCTGGCGCAACGGGCCCGCCTCGGGATTCGGCTGCTTCCTGCCGATGACCAGCCCGCCGGCGAAGAACCCGGCCGGGCTGCCCGATCTGCAGCTGCCGTGGGCGGCCGTGCACTTCACCGAGCACGGCTCGGCGAGCAACCTGCTCGGGTACGGCACGGTGGCGCCGGTGCTGGACGCGTTGAACAGCATCGTGGGGAACTCGGTCGAGCGGCTGACCCTGCACAGCGGCAGCCCCGGTCACCTGCCCGACCACTATGGCCAGGTGATCGGCCTCGGCCTGGCCATCGGCTGCTCGTTCACCGACCTCGTGGTGGTCGCGGGCGCGCAGGGGCTGAGCTGCTTCCAGGTGGACGCGAACTACCCGGTGGACCTGACCGGATGCCGGTTCGAGTTCCAGACCGACACCGCGATCTACAGCTACTTCCAGATCGGGCGGGCGCACTACCTGGCGCTGAAGCACTGGGGCCGCACGGCGCTGAAGGCGAACCGGTCCACGCTGGCCTACCGCGACGTGTTCTGCACCGACGCGCAGGAGAACCCCGAGTCGGTGGTGCGGCTGTTCCAGACCCACGGCACCTTCGACAACTGGACCATCGACATGGAGCGGCCCGAGCGGCCGCCCCGGGACAGCTACTTCTGGGCCAGCGTCGGGCACCACATCGGCGGGCCGACCCAGCTGGTCATCCGGGACTGCCAGGTCGGCACCATCGACAAGGGCACGGTCGGGGTCCGGCTGGTGGCGCTGGAGCCCAACGCCGGGCTGCCGAACTCCGGCGCCACCGACGGCTGGTGCACGATCGAGCGCTCGTTCACCCAGCACCAGGCGCGGGGGCTGTTCGCGCTGGTCGGCACGGACGGGCCGGTCTGGCAGGGTCGCTACGAGGGACTGCCGCCTGCCACCGTGCCGTTGGCGCTCAACACCAGCACGCCCGGCGGGTCGGCCCGGATCGGCCTGCGCGAGGTGCCGCCACCGGTGTCCCTGCCGCCGGTGTCACTGACCGGTGAGGATCTGATCGCGGGCCTGCCCGGCCTGCGCTGCCACTTCCGCGCCGACGGGCTGCACGACCTCGGCAGCCCTGGGGTAGGGCCGATGCCGTTACGGGACGGCGCACCCGTGCCCCAGCTCACCGACCACAGCGGAGCGGGCAACCACGGCAGGCCGCTCAACCGGCCCGCGCACTTCGTGGCCGACGCGGTGCACGGGCACTCGGCCGTGCGGTTCAACGACGGTCACTACTCCTTCCCCGGCATCCGCAGCGATTCCGGGGCCGCGACGGTCTTCCTGGTCGGCAAGTACCTGCCAGGGTTCGAGAGCAACCCCGGCGACCACAACCAGGGCCTGCACACCAGGGGACCGCGCTGGCACGTGAGCCTGGGCATGTACGCCAACACCGCCACCTCGGACACCGACTGGGTGGTCTACGCCGCGCGGTACAACAGCGGTGCGGTGCGGCTGCTGGAGACCTGGGCGAACCTGCGGCGGGTCGACCTGGCCCGGCGGGATGACGTCGGGCCGGTGCGGTGGGCCGAACCCCGGCTGGGCAGCGCGCTCTACGGCACGACCTACAGCGAACTGGCGGCGGCGGTGTTCTGCGATGTCGCGCTCGGCGACGAGCAGGTCGAGCGCACCCTCCGGCACCTGATCCACCAGTACGGGATCGCGGTCTAGGCGACCGTGACCAGGTTGCGGCCGGAGCTTTTCGCGGCCAGCAGCGCGGAGTCGGCGGCCACCATCAGGTCCGGCAGCACGTAGCCGTAGCGCGGTGAGGTGGCCACGCCGATGCTCACGGTCAGCCCGGACAGCTCGTGGTCGCGGCCGTCGGTGGCGGTGGTGGGCACCCGCAGCTGGGCCACGCCGGCCCGCACCCGTTGCGCGGTCTGTTCCGCCTCGCCGGGGGTGGTGTCGGGGAGCAGCACCACGAACTCCTCGCCGCCGAAGCGGCCGACGAGTTCGCCGTGCCGGACGCTGCCCAGCAGCAGCCTGCCCACCGCGGCCAGCGCCGCGTCCCCTGCCAGGTGGCCGACCCGGTCGTTGACCCGTTTGAAGTGGTCCAGGTCGAGCAGCAGCAGGGCGGCGGCGGCCTTGCGGTTGCGGGCCCGGTCCAGGGCGTCGCGGGCCAGCCGGTCCCAGTGCATCGAGTTGGCCAGGCCGGTTTTGGCGTCCCGCTGGGCCGAGCGTTGCCACTGTGGCAACTGGGCCGCGCCCTCCAGCAGCAGCAACGGCGGCGCGGCCAGCAGCACCCGCAGCGGGTCGTCGGTCATGGCCATGGCCATCAGGCCGCCGAGGCAGACCGCGACCACGCCCACGGTGACGTCCAGCAGCTGCCCGACCACCTGTTCCGGCCGGGCCGACGGATTGCGCAGCCGCAGGCCGATGGCCACGATCAGCGCCCGCACCACCAGCAGGGTGGCACCGGCGGCGACCATCGCGAACAGGTCGGTGCGCGGTTCGGACCAGCCGACCACGGTCCGGGCGGCCATGGTGGCCAGCACGGTGGCCGAGGTGGTGAAGAACCACTGGTGCGGCCGGTGCCGGGGACTGAGCGCGCCGTGCAGCGCGGGCCCCAGCATCAGCACCACCAGCAGGTTGCCTGGCAGCGCGAACACCCCGGCGAGCAGGTAGGACACGTGCACGGCCCAGGGGCTGCGCTGGGGTTCCACCCGCAACGCGCCGACCACGCTGGTGCCGATGACCACCAGGGCGGCGGTCAGCACCAGCACGATGAACCTGGGTAGATCCTCCGTGCGCGGGGCATGCCCCAGCACGGTGAGCAGAACCGCGGCGGACACTGCGAAACCGTCGATCACCAGCCAGTACACCAGCGCCGGTCCACGCAGTGTCCACAGTGGCCAGTCACGCAAGACGGCCTCCCCCATGGTGCGGACACCAGAAACCCGTGGCGATGCGTAGCCGGCCCCCTGCCGACCGTCACCCCCGCTCAAGGGTGGCACAGATACCGGCGTGGGACTGCGTCCAAGCGGGGGGATTGGTATGCGGTTGGTGAGGCAGGATGTCATCCGTGGGAGAGACGGTCATGCCGCTGTGGCGCGCACTCGTGTGGTTGCGCGTGGTCACGCTGCTGTTCGCGCTGGGCGGGGTGTTGGTACACCGCGCGCAGTACGAGCGGGAGTGGCTCGGCTGGGTGGTCTTCGGCGTGATGGCGGCCTGGACCGCGGTCACCGTCTACTGCTACTCCCGGGAGAGCGGCCGCCGGACCTCGGTGGTGGTGGCCGATGTGGTGCTCACCGCCGGGCTGATGCTGGCCTGCTGGTTCGTGCACGACCGGACCTACATGCTCTCCTCGGCGCCGACCGTGGTCACGGTGTGGGCGCCGGGGTGCGTGGTGGCCATGGCGGTGCTGCACGGGCGTGGTCCTGGCATGCTGGCCGGGGCCATCGTGTCCGGGATGAGCTGGCTGATCCGGGCCCGTTTCGACACCGACATCGCCAGGGACACCGTGCTGCTGGTCGGGGTCGGCTTTGTGCTCGGACTGGCCTCTTCGGTGGCCCGGCGTTCGGCCGAACAGCTGCACCGGGCGCTGCAGGCGGAGGCGGCGACCAGGGAGCGGGAGCGGCTGGCCAGGTCCATCCACGACGGGGTGCTCCAGGTGCTGGCCAGGGTGCGCCGCCGCGGCCGGGAGCTGGGCGGGGAGACCGCGGAACTGGCCGAACTGGCCGGTGAGCAGGAAATAGCGTTGCGCGCGCTGGTCTCCAGCCAGCCGCCTGAGTCCACTGTGGACGGTGAGGTGGATCTGCGCCCGCAGCTCCAGCTGCTGGCCACGCCGCGGTTCCAGGTCTCCGCGCCGGCCACCCAGGTGCTGCTGCCCGCGCACACCGCGGCCGAGCTGTGCGCGCTGACCAGGGAAGCACTGTCCAATGTGGACGAACATGCCGGGGTCAAAGCACGGGCCTGGGTGCTGGTGGAGGACCTGGGCGAGGAGGTCGTGGTGAGCATCCGGGACGACGGGCCGGGCATTCCGGACGGCCGGATCACCGCGGCCGAGGCGGAGGGACGAATGGGCATCGCGCAATCGATCCGGGGGCGGGTGCAGGACCTGCATGGCACGCTCGCCCTGCACACCGGGGCCGGGGAGGGCACCGAGTGGGAGGTCCGAGTGCCGAGGCAGACGACAAAGGGGGGACGGCGATGAGTGAGCCGAAGGTGACGGTGATGGTCGTCGACGACCATCCGATCTGGCGCGACGGGGTGGCGCGCGACCTGGCCGAACGCGGGTTCGAGGTGCTGGCGACCGCGGGCGACGGGGACGCCGCGGTGCGCATCGCGCGGGCGGTGCGCCCGGATGTGGTGCTGATGGACCTGAACATGGGTGAGACCTCCGGCGTGCAGGCGGCCGGGCTGATCACCGCCGAACTGCGCGAGACCAAGGTGCTGGTGCTCTCGGCCAGCGGCGAGCACGACGACGTGCTGGAGGCGGTCAAGGCGGGGGCCTCCGGCTACCTGGTGAAGTCGGCCTCGGCGGAGGAGCTGATCGACGCGGTGCGCCGGACCGCCGCGGGGGACGCGGTGTTCACCCCCGGCCTGGCCGGGCTGGTGCTCGGCGAGTACCGGCGGATGGCCACCACGCCCGACGGCGGACCGGCCGCGCCGCAGCTCACCGACCGGGAGACCGAGGTGCTGCGGCTGGTGGCGAAGGGTCTGACCGCCCGGCAGATAGCCACCAGGCTGGTCATCTCGCACCGCACGGTGGAGAACCACGTGCAGTCCACGCTGCGCAAACTCCAGCTGCACAACCGGGTGGAGCTGGCCCGCTACGCGATCGAACACGGCCTGGACGTCGAGGAGTGAGGGTGGCCGGAGAGCTGGAGCACCGCCACCTGCTGGTCTCCGACGCCGAGCGGATGCACGTGGTGCAACTCCTGGAGCGGGCCACCGGCCAGGGCCGGATCAGCCTGGCCGAGTTCACCACCCGCTCCGACCGCGCGCTGACCGCGCGCACCCGCGGCGAGCTGAACGCGGTGCTCATCGACGTGCCGGGGATGGTGCTCAACGAGTCGGTGGCCCGCGGCGAGCTGGTGCTGGGCCACAACGCGATGTCCTCGCTGGAACGCCGCGGCCGGTGGACCGTGCCCGGCAGGCTGGTGCTGCGCGGCACCGCGGGCCACACCCTGCTCGACTTCACCGAGGCGGTGATCGCCGAGCCGGTGGTGACCATCGAACTGCACAACGCGCTGGGCAGCACCACGCTCATCCTGCCCGAGGGGGCCACGGTGAACGTGGACTCGCTGGCCATGACCGCGGGCGCGGTCACCGACAAGGTCGGCGGCGGCGATCGCCCCGGTGACCCGCACTTCATCCTCACCGGCACGGTCCGCTTCGGCTCGGTGGAGATCAAGCGCCCGGCCCGGAAGTCCCGGTTCTTCCGCCGCTGACCCCCGGGCCCGCGCGGAATCCGGCTCAGTGCAGGGCGGCGTGCGCGGCGGTCCGGGCGTGTGCCGGGTCCTTGGCCGCCAGCGCGGCCCGCGCGGCCAGCTGGCAGGCGTCCAGCCGGACCCCGGCGAGCCTGGCCCCGACCTGGGTCAGCGCGGCGTTGTTCATGGACAGGCTGGTCAGGCCGAGCCCGGTGAGCACGCAGGCCAGGTCCGGATCCGCGGCGGCCTCACCGCACACCCCTGCCGGTTTGCCGGTGGCCGTGGCGGCCTCGCCGACCAGGGCGATCAGCCGGAGCAGGGCGGGCTGCCAGGGATCGTTGAGGGTGGCCAGCGCGCCGAGCATGCGGTCGGCGGCGAAGACGTACTGGGCCAGGTCGTTGGTGCCAAGGCTGACGAAGTCGACCGCGTCCAGCACCTCCCGCGCGGCCAGTGCCGCGGCCGGGATCTCGATCATCACCCCGGCCCTGGTCACCCCGGCGGCCCTGGCCCGCCCGGCGAACCAGGCGGCCTCCTCGGCGGTGGCCACCATCGGCGCCATCACCGAGACCTCGGCCCCGGTGTCCGCGGCGGCCGCGACGATGGCCTCCAGCTGCCGGTCCAGCACGCCGGCGGATTCCCTGGCGATGCGCAGACCGCGCACGCCCAGTGCCGGGTTGGGCTCCTCGACGGTGTTGAGGAAGGGCAGCGGCTTGTCCGCGCCCGCGTCCAGGGTGCGCACGATGACCGGCTTGCCCTGGAACGGGGCGAGCACCGCGGCGTAGGCCTCGCGCTGGGCGGCCACCGTGGGTTCCTCGGTGGCGGAGAGGAAGCAGAACTCGGTGCGGAACAGGCCGACGCCCTCCGCGCCGGTGGCCACCGCGGTCCTGGCGTCCTCGGCCGAACCGACGTTGGCCAGCACCTTCACCCGGTGCCCGTCGGCGAGCTTGCCGACCCCGTTCCACTCGACCTTGGGCGCGCGGGCCACCGCCTGGGCGGCCACCGTCCCGCCCGGCGCGGTGACCAGGCCGGTGCCGCCGTCCACGACCAGCCCGGCCGGGTCCAGCGCGAGCACGCCGCGGCAGGCCACCACCGCGGGAATGCCCAGCGAGCGGGCCAGGATCGCGGTGTGGCTGGTGGGGCCGCCCTCCTCGGTGACCAGGGCCAGCACCAGCTCCGGGTCCAGGCCCGCGGTGTCGGCCGGGGCCAGGTCGCGGGCCACCAGCACGCTCGGTCCGGTCAGCGCGGGCACGCCGGGCATCGGCACGTCCAGCAGGGTGGCCACGATCCGGTCCCGCACGTCGTGCACGTCCCTGGCCCGTTCGGCCAGGTAGCCACCTGCCGCGGCGAGCATGGTGGCGAAGCCGTTGGCCGCCTCGTACACCGCGCGCGGCGCGGGCAGGCCGCGCTCACGCACCAGCTTCTCCGCCTCGGCCAGCAGCGCCGGGTCGGCGGCCATCGCGGCGGTGGTCTCCAGCACCACCCTGGACTCGCCCTGCACCGCGGCGGCCCGCCGGTTCAGCTCGGCCACCACCGCGTCCGCGGCCGGTTTGATCCGCGCGGCCTCGGCCACGGGGTCCGCTGGCGCCGGGCTCGCCGACGGCTCCGGCAGCGGCTCGGCCACCCTGACCACCGGCCCAGCGGCCTGACCTGGGCTGACTCCGACACCGACCAGCTGGGTTCCCGACATGGTCTAGACCATACCGAAGAAGTAGGGGTTCCCGGCTCCGTGACGCGGATCACGCAAGGTGACCAGCCTGGCATCGGTGATCAACACCATCGCCTGACCCCTTTTCTCGTTCGAGTCGACAGCCATCGCTTTCCGCGTTGGCCGCGATCCGCTGGCCGAACCCGGATTTCGCGACCAGATCGTGTCCCGCCCCTAACGATAGCCCGTTTCTCCTACTGGCTGTAGTCGGTAAAACCCGAGAACCACGCGAATTCGGGGGACCGGACCGCGCTCAGTGCTTCCCCGCGAGCAAAGTTCACCTTGGCTGGTGACCCCCCATCACTCTTCCCGAGCAATACCGTGCGCGCGAGCCGATCTTCGACTCAGCTAATTCCTGTGACCGTATTCCCGGGAGCGTGACGTGAGAAGACCGATAGGGCTGGTTGCAGCAGCCACCCTTGCGGCGACCAGCGCGGCTGTCCTCGTCCACCCGGCACCCGCGGCAGCGGGTCCGGGCGATGGCACCCTGCGCGTGAGCGTCGTTCGTGATCTCAACGGCAATGGCACTTATGAGCCTGCGCTGGAACTGGGAGTCGCCGGAATTCCGGTGACCGTGACCGATCCGAGTGGCGGCTCGGCATCGGGGAACACCGGCGCCGACGGTGCGGTGACCGTGGCACTGGGAAGCGTCACCGGCGGCAAGTACCGCGTTGAGGCGACTATTCCCGCGGACAAGTCCTACCTGAAGCCGGCACCCGCCGGAACGGGCCTTTCCTCGCTGACCGAATTCGTCGACGTCACCGCGGGCAAGAACGTCGCCCTGACCATGGGCGTGTGGAACCCGGCCGACTACTGCCAGGCCAACCCGACGCTGGCCACCGCCTGCGAACGGGACGCGCTGCTGGTCGGGCAGAACCCGGGCGCCCGCTCCCTGGTGAGCTTCCCCTTCACCGCGCGGGCGCAGTCCCCGGCCCCCACTCAGCTGGCCAACCAGGGCCAGACCGGCACGGTCTACGGCATGGCCTACCGCAAGTCGGACAAGCGGTTGTTCTCCGGCGCCTTCGCCAAGCGGCTCGGGCTCTACGGCCCCGGCGGCGCAGGCGCGATCTACGTGACCACGGTGGGTGGCGCGACCAGCCAGTTCGCCACGGTGCCCAACGCGGGCTCGACCGCGCACGCGATGAACGCCGACTTCGACGGCAAGTTCTTCGGCGTGCCTGGCAAGGAGAGCCTGGGCGATCTGGAGATCTCCGAGGACGGCAAGGACCTCTACGTCGTCAACATGGCGGACAAGAAGCTCTACGTCTACGACGCCACCGCGGCCACCGCGAGCGCGCCGAAGGGCTCCTACGCCATCCCGGCGACGGCCTGCGCCAGTGCGGCGGACTGGCGGCCCGGCGCACTGGGCGCCAGGGACGGCGTGGTCTACGTCGGCGGGGTCTGCTCCGGCGGGTCCAGCCAGCGGCTGGCCGACGTGAAGGCCGCGGTGTTCCCGTTCACCGGCGGCGCCTTCGGGGCCGCGGTGGTGAACAAGACGCTGGACTTCCAGCGCGGTGAGGCCTTCATCGACTCCGGCACCACCTGGCACCCCTGGCTGGACACCTGGGACCTGAACCGGATCACCCACCGGCAGGCCCAGTTCGACCGCGAGTCGGAGAACGTGGCCTACCCGCAGCCGCTGATGACCGACATCGGCGTGGAGACCGACGGCGACCTGGTGCTCGGCTTCCGGGACCGCTTCGGCGACCAGCTCGGCCAGCAGACCCCGTCCCCGGACGGCAGCGCCCGCGGCACCACCTACAACGCGGTGATCGGCGGTGACTACAACCGGGTCTGCAGGCAGGCAGGCGGCAGCTTCTCCTGGGAGGGCACCGCGGCCAACTGCCCGAACAACAACACCGGTTCGGACAACGGCAACGAGCCGGCCTCGGTGGTCGAGTACTACCCCGGCGAGTTCTTCCGCAGGCACGCCGAGACCGCGATGGGCGCGGTGGCGATCGTGCCCGGCGCGAGCCGGATGCCGGCGACCGTGATGGACCCGCTGGACTTCCGCTCCGGCGGTATCGGCTGGTTCGACCGGACCAACGGCACCATGCAGAACGAGGAGCACTCCAACGCCTACCAGGTCCTGGACGAGACCAGCGAGGGCTGGGGCAAGGCCAACGGCCTCGGCGACCTGGAGGCGCTCTGCGACCAGGCCCCGGTGCAGATCGGCAACCGGGTCTGGTTCGACGCCGACTCCGACGGCGTGCAGGACGGTGATGAGCCCGCGCTGCCCGGGGTCAAGGCGACCCTGCTGGCCTGCGGCAGCACCACGGTGCTGGGCACCAGGACCACCGACGCCAAGGGCCAGTACTACTTCGGCGCGGCCGAGGGGGTGCAGCCGGAGAGCTGCTACACGGTGAAGTTCGACTACTCCGCCGCGGACACCTCGGGCCTGCCGGGTGCGCCACCACCGGCCACCCTGAACTGGACCGGCAAGGAGGCCGGGTCCAGCCGGACCGTGGACTCCAACGTCGACCCGGCCACCGGCGCGGCCACCGTCACCGTCGGCCCGGCGGGCGCGGACGACCACAGCATCGACGCCGGTGTCACGGCCGCCCCGCCGAACAAGCTGGGTGACCTGGTCTGGGTGGACACCAACCGCAACGGCGTGCAGGACACCGGTGAACCGCCGGTGCCAGGAGTCAAGGTGACCGCGAAGAAGCCGGACGGCAGCGCGGCCGGCACCGCGACCACCGACGCCACCGGCAAGTACCTGATCAGCCCGTTGCCCGACGGCGCCTATTCGGTCTGCTTCGACCTTTCCGGCCTCGCGCCCGAGTACCAGGGCTACCTGCTCACCAGGCCGAACGCCGGCGGTGCGGACGCCAAGGACTCCGACCCGGATCCGGCCACCGGCTGCACCGCGAGCACCACGCTCGGCCCGGGCAAACGGGAGGACCTGACCCTGGACGCGGGTATCCGGCCGGGCAACCGGCTCGGCGACTACGTCTGGATCGACGCGAACAAGAACGGCGTCCAGGACGCGCCGGAGAGCCCGGTGGCCGGCGCGCCGGTGATCCTCAAGGACGGTGCGGGCGCGGTGCTCGGCAACACCACGACCAACGCGAGCGGGCAGTACCTGTTCGACAAGCTGAAGGACGGCGTCTACCAGGTCTGCTTCGACCTGACCAAGCTGCCAGCCAACCTCGGTGACTACGTGCCGACCAAGGCCAACACCGGAGCAGATGACGCGAAAGACTCCGACGCCGACCCGGTCACCGGCTGCACCGAGGTGGTCGAGCTGGGTCCGGGCAAGCGGCAGAACCTGACCCTGGACGCCGGTCTGGTCAACCCGCCGAACAAGCTGGGTGACTACGTCTGGGTGGACAGCAACAAGGACGGTCTCCAGGACGCCGGCGAACTACCGGTGCCCGGGGTGACCGTGGTGGTCAAGGACGGCGGCGGCACGGAGGTGGGTCGCACCACCACCGACGAGCAGGGCAAGTACCTCTTCGACAAGCTGCCCGACGGCAAGTTCTCGGTCTGCTTCGGCATCGAGGGCCTGCCCGGCGACTTCGCCGACTACCAGGTCACCCAGCGCTACGCCGGTGACGACGGCCAGGACTCCGACGCCGATCCGGCCTCCGGGTGCACCGAAGCGGTGGACCTCGGACCGGGCAAGCGGGAGAACCTGACCCTGGACGCCGGGCTGATCCGCCCGGTGAACCGGCTCGGCGACTACGTCTGGGTCGACGCGAACAAGAACGGCGTCCAGGACGCGGGCGAGACCCCCGTGTCCGGGGTGACCGCGGTGCTGCGGACCGCCAGCGGGGCCGAGGTGGCCACCACCAAGACCGACGCCCAGGGCAAGTACCTGTTCACCGATCTGCCCGATGGCAGCTACCAGGTGTGCTTCGACGTCAAGAAGCTCCCGGCCAACGTCGGCGACTACACGCTGACCACGGCGAACTCCGGTGACGACGGCAAGGACTCCGACGCGGACCCGGTCACCGGGTGCACGCCGGTGGTCGGGCTGGGCACCGGCAAGCGGGAGAACCTGACGCTGGACGCGGGCCTGGTGGCCCCGGTGAACCGCCTCGGCGACTACGTCTGGGTGGACACCAACCGCAACGGCGTCCAGGACCAGGGCGAATCCCCGGTGCCCGGCGTGCCGGTGAAGGTCAGCAACCGCAACGGCGAAACGGTCACGACGAAGACGAACGAGCAGGGCAAGTACCTCTTCGAGGGACTGCCCAACGGCCTGTACCAGGTGTGCTTCGACCTGAAGAACCTGCCTGCGGCCAACGCGGGCTACCTCACCACGAGGCAGGACGCGGGTTCGGCGGACGCGAAGGACTCCGATGCCAACGCCGACGGCTGCACCAACCCGGTGGAGCTGAGTGTGGGCAAGCGCGAGGTGCTCACCGTCGACGCGGGTCTCCGGGTGCCGAACCGGCTCGGTGACTACGTGTGGGTGGACGCCAACCGCAACGGCATCCAGGAGGCCGGGGAGAAGCCGGTGGCCGGGGTGACCGCGGTGCTCAAGGACGCCGGCGGCAAGCAGCTGGCGACCACCAAGACCGATGCCCAGGGCAAGTACCTCTTCGGCAAGCTGCCGGATGGCACCTACCAGGTGTGCTTCGACGGCAAGTCGCTTCCCGCGCCCTACGGCGACTTCCAGGTCACCGTGCAGAACGCGGGCACGGCCGACACCGACTCCGATGTCGACCCGGCGACGTGGTGCACCAAGACCACGACGCTCGGTGTGGACAAGCCGGAGGACCTGACCCTGGACGCGGGCATCGCGGCGCCGGTGAACCGGCTCGGCGACTACGTCTGGGTGGACAAGAACGGCAACGGCCTGCAGGACCCGGATGAGCCAGGGGTGCCCGGCGTGCCGGTGAAGGTGGTCGACAAGGACGGCAAGACCGTCAAGGAGACCAGCACCGGCAAGGACGGCAAGTACCTGGTCGAGGGAGTGCCGGACGGCAGCTACACGGTCTGCTTCGGGCTGAAGAGCCTGCCGTCCGCACTGGCCGGCTACCTGCCGGCCAAGGCGGCGGCCGGGGATCCGGCGAAGGACTCCGACGCCGATCCGGCCACCGGCTGCGCCAAGCCGGTCGCCCTCGGACCGGGCCAGCGGGAGAACCTCACCATCGACGCGGGCCTGCTCGCGCCGAAGCCCGCACCCGCACCCGGTCCCGGTCCTGGGCCCGGTCCCGGTCCGTGGCCCGCTCCGGTGGCGGACCAGGGCAAGCTGGCCGACACCGGCGCCGACGTCGGGTGGCTGATCGCACTGGGCCTGCTGGCCCTGGGCGGCGGCGCCGGGCTGATGCTGCTGGCCAACCGGCGACGCCGGCGCACCGACAGCGCCTGACCTGGGCTAGCTGACACAAGCCGAAGGGCCGCCATCTCCCCAGATGGCGGCCCTTCTGTTGTCAGTCGTCCCCCGGCAGGCCCCCTCGACCCGCCCCTGACACTGACTTGTTCTCTCCCGTCCACCCCCTCGTGCTGCCCGCGACGGCGGAGCAGGCACCCTGTGCACGGAAAAGACCTGGATGCGCCTCCGCCAGCCACACCGCGGGAGTGGCGGGGGAGGCGCACTTCCGGCTCCCACGACACACACTCTGCCCGGTACGGACCCGCCGAGACATCCGTGCGAATACCTACATCTCGCACGGGTTAACCCTTCGTGATCTGTTGGCTACTGAAGCGATACAGAACTTTCGGCGGCTTGTGTAATCGAATAACCTTGGCATGTAATCGAATACACAACGGAACGTAGTAAGTCAGATACACGACGGGGGACTTCCCCACCCACGTCTGGAGGATCGGGTCGTTGGCGACCATGAAGGACGTCGCACTACGTGCTGGCGTCTCCACCGCCACGGTGTCCCGGGTACTGAACGGCCATGCCGCGCCCACTGACGCCACTCGCGAACGCGTGCTCACCGCGGTCGCGGAACTGGGGTACCGGCCCAACGTGCTGGCCCGGTCCCTGCGCATGCACAGCACCCAGACCCTGGGGCTGGTGATCAGCGATCTGCTGAACCCCTTTTTCGGCGAGATCGCCAGGGCGGTCGAGGACGAGGCGCGCAAGCACGGCTACTGCGTGGTCTTCGGCAACGCCGATGAGAGCGATGAGCAGCAGCGCCGCTACGTGCGCACCCTGCTGGACCGCCGGGTCGACGGCCTGCTGGTGTGCCCGGCCAGCGACGATCCGGAATGGCTGGCCGAGATCACCGACAGCGGCGTGCCGCTGGTGCTGCTCGACCGCGCGGTGCCGGCCAGCGACGCCCCGGTGATCAGGGCCGACGGCGTGGCCGCGCTGCGCGAGCTGGCCAAGCACCTGCTGAGCCTGGGGCACCGGCGGATCGGCGTGATCGCCGGGCCGGAGAACACCAGCACCGGCCGGGAGCGGCTGGCCGCGTTCACTTCGGCACTGGCCGAGCTGGGCCTGGCCGCGCAGGCCACCCAGATCGCGCACGGCGACTTCCGCCGGGCCAGCGGCGCCCGCGCGGCCGGTGAGCTGCTGGACCTGCCGGACGCGCCCAGCGTGCTGGTGGCGATGGACAACCTGATGGGCCTTGGCGCGCTCGAAGAGCTGCGCAGGCGGCGGCTGCGGCTGCCCCACGACGTCGGCCTGGCCGTCTACGACGACCTGGCCTGGTTCCCGCTGTTCGAGCCGCCGATCACCGTGGTCGCCCAGCCCACCGAGGAGATGGGCAGCGCGGCAGTGCGCGAACTGCTCGGGCTCATCTCGGGCGAGCGCGCGAAGAACGTGAGTCTGTCGGCCAAGTTGATCGCCCGCGGCTCGTGTGGCGAACACGGAGGAATTGCATGAGCGTCCTGCTCCGCGTCGAAGGTGTCACCAAGCGGTTCACCGGCGCGCTCGCGCTGGCCGATGTGGATCTCGAGGTGCGCGCGGGCGAGGTGCACGTCCTGCTCGGGGAGAACGGGGCTGGCAAGAGCACGCTGGTCAAGGTGCTCGCCGGGGTGCACAAGCCGGATGCAGGGAAGGTGTTCCTGGCCGGCGAGCAGGTGAAGATCACCTCGCCGCTGCACGCCCGCTCGCTCGGCCTGGCCGTGATCTACCAGGAGCTGACCCTGGTCGGGCAGCTCTCGGTGGCGGAGAACCTGTTCCTGGGCCGCCAGCCGCGCCGCTTCGGCGTCATCGACCACCGGCGGATGCGCCGGGACGCGGTGCCGCTGCTGGAGCGGGTCGGGCTCAAGGTCGACCCGGCCACCCCGCTGAGCAAGCTGGGCATCGCCCAGCAGCAGATGGTGGAGATCGCCCGCGCGCTGGATCAGGATGCCCGGATCCTGGTGCTGGACGAGCCCACCGCGGTGCTCACCGAGAGCGAGACCGACCGGCTGCTGGAGATCATGGACCAGCTCCGGCGGCAGGGCGTCGGCCTGGTGTTCATCACCCACCACCTGGAGGAGATCCGCCGGATCGCGGACCGGATCACCGTGCTCCGGGACGGGCGCAGCGTGGGCGTGCTGCCCGCCGGGTCCACCGAGGACGAGATGGTCCAGCTGATGGTCGGGCGGACCATCGAGGAGCAGTACCCGCGCCGGGCCGAAGAGGGCGGTGCGGTCGCGCTCAAGGTGCACAAGCTGTGCCGCAAGGGCGCATTCGCCGATGTCTCCTTCGAGGTCAAGGCCGGTGAGGTGCTCGGCATCGCCGGCCTGGTCGGCTCCGGCCGGACCGAGGTGGCCCGCGCGGTCTTCGGCGTGGACGGCTACGACTCGGGCCGGGTCGAGGTGGCCGGACGGCAACTGCCGGCAGGCAACGTGCAGGCGACCATGCGGGCCGGGCTGGGCCTGGTGCCGGAGGACCGCAAGGGCCAGGGCCTGGTGCTGACCTCCAGTGTCGGGGAGAACCTCGGCCTGGTGACCCTGCGCGGGACCAGCCACCTCGGCCTGATCGACCGGCGCGGGCAGGCGCGCAAGGCCGAGGAGATCTCCGGCAAGCTGCGGGTGCGCTGCGCCGGGCTGGGCCAGACCGTCAAGGAACTCTCCGGCGGCAACCAGCAGAAGATCGCCATCGGCAAGTGGCTGCTGGCCGACCCGCAGGTGCTCGTGCTCGACGAGCCGACCCGCGGCGTGGACGTGGGCGCCAAGGTCGAGATCTACGAGCTGATCAACCAGATGACCGCCAACGGGCGTGCGGTGGTGCTGATCTCCAGCGACCTGCCCGAGGTGATCGGGATGAGCGACCGGGTGCTGGTGATGGCCGGTGGCCGGGTGGCAGGCGAACTCAGCGCGGCCGAGGCCACCCAGGACTCGGTGATGGCGCTGGCCGTCTCCGACCCGGCGGCCCGGCGGCGGGTGCCCAGCTTCAGCGCGGCCTGGAACGAGGCCGAGCAGGCTGAGCAGCTCGAAGCGCAGAACCGGCAGGACCAGGACGAAACCGGCGGGATCACCGTCGACAGCACACGGGAGCAGCGGGCATGACCACCACCACCGGAACCACCCAGCGGCGGAAGGGTCCCGACCTCGGGCGGCTGCTGTCGGACAACGGCGCGCTTGGTGGCCTGCTGCTGCTCGTAGTCACCCTGAGCCTGCTCACCCCGACCTTCCTGACCGCGCAGAACCTGCTCAACGTCGGTGTGCAGGCCGCGGTGGTCGCGGTGCTCGCCTTCGGCCAGACCTTCGTGATCGTCTCTGCCGGCGTCGACCTCTCGGTCGGCAGCGTGGCGGCCCTGTCCGGCATCGTGGCCGCCTACACCGCGGCCGAGACCGGTCTGCCCGGCTGGCTGGCGCTGATCGCCGGCCTGGGCGTGGGCGCGCTGGCCGGCCTGATCAACGGCGTGCTGGTCAGCTACGGCAGGCTGCCCGCCTTCATCGCCACCCTGGCCATGCTCAGCGTGGCCCGCGGCCTGACCCTGGTGGTCTCCCAGGGCGCGCCCAAGGTCACCCCGGACGAGGTGACCTTCCTGGGCTCCACCATCGGCGCCTTCCTGCCCGTGCCGCTGCTGGTGATGCTCGGTGTGCTGGCGCTCACAAGTTTCATCCTCAACCGGACCTACCCGGGCCGCACGATGTACGCGATCGGCGGCAACGAGGAGGCGGCGATGCTCTCCGGCATCGACGTCCGCAAGAACAAGTTGATCATCTACGCGCTGTCCGGGCTGTTCGCGGGCATCGCGGGCATTCTGCTGGCCGGCCGGCTCGGCTCCGCCGGGCCGCAGGCCGCTGTGGGGTACGAGCTGGACGCGATCGCCGCCGTGGTCATCGGCGGAGCCTCCCTTTCGGGCGGAGTTGGGCGGGCCAGCGGCGCTTTCGTCGGAGCTCTGGTCCTCGCGGTATTGCGCAACGGGCTCAACCTGGTCCAGGTTTCTCCTTTCTGGCAACAGGTCGTGATCGGCGTGGTAATCGCCGTGGCCGTCCTGGTTGACACCCTTCGCCGCCGCAGTCGCTGACCGATGAGGACCAGCAGAAAGGGACACTCCGCAATGAGGCACTCCAGGCGGGCCATCCTCGCCGCCGCGACCGCCGCCGCACTCGTGTTCATCGCCGCCTGCGATCCCAGCAGTGACGCGAACACCCCAGCCCCAGGTGGGGAGATCGTGATCGGTTTCGCGTCCTCCACCCTGACCAACCCCTTCTTCCTCCAGCTCAAGGAGGGCGTCCAGCAGGGCGAGAAGGAGCAGG
Organism: Crossiella sp. CA198; assembly: GCF_052078295.1. Taxonomy (NCBI): domain Bacteria; kingdom Bacillati; phylum Actinomycetota; class Actinomycetes; order Pseudonocardiales; family Pseudonocardiaceae; genus Crossiella; species Crossiella sp. CA198. Next base: position 95,881 of record NZ_JBQJIM010000016.1, on the reverse strand, counting down.
GCGTCAAGGTCATCTACATGGACGCCAACAACGACGCGACCACCCAGCTCACCCAGGTGCAGAGCCTGGTGAGCCAGCGGGTCAAGGCGATCCTGCTCAACCCGGTGGACACCGAGCAGTCCAAGCCCGCGGCCATCGCGGCGGAGAACGCGCGCATCCCGCTGGTCGCGGTGGACCGCGCGGTCACCGGTGGCCGGGTGATCTCGGAGGTCTCCTCGGACAACGTGCAGGGCGGGGTCGAGGCGGCCGCCGCGCTGGCCAAGGCCACCGGTCCCGGCGAGGTGCTGCACCTGCAGGGCCTGCTGGGCACCTCGGCCAGCCGGGACCGCGGGGAGGGCTTCCAGCAGGGTCTGGCGCTGCGCTCCAGTGTCCGCATCGCGCTGTCCAAGACCGCCGAGTTCGACCGGGCCAAGGGCATGTCGGTGACCACCGACATGGTCACCGCCAAGTCCGGGGTGAAGGGCCTCTTCGCCGAGAACGACGACATGGCCCTTGGCGCGGTGCAGGCACTGGGCGAGCGCGCGGGCAAGGACTTCCAGATCGTCGGCTTCGACGGCACGCCCGAGGCGCTGGCCGCGGTGGACAGCGGCAAGATGGCCGCCACTGTGGCGCAGCAGCCGAGGGAACTGGGCCGTCAGGCGGTTGAGCAGGCGGTTCGCTACCTCAAGGGTCAGACCGTCCGGAACCTCATCGAGATCCCGGTCCGGGTCGTCACCAAGGCGAACGTCCGCGAGTTCCTGAACAACTGAGCACCACCCTTTGATTCCACCGGCCCCCACCCGGTAGGCAAGGAAAGGTAACCCCGAATGAAGATGCTCAACCGCGCCGTGTTCGCCACCCTGGCGGCGTCGACCCTGGCGTTCACCGCGGCATGCGGCGGCGGCGCAGGCACCGGCAACTCCGGTTCCGGCGAGACCGTGATCGGCGTGACCCTGTCGACGCTGTCCAACACCTTCTTCACCACCCTGCGGGACGCGGCCCAGAAGGCCGCGGACGGCGCCAAGGTGAAGCTGGTCGTCCAGGACGCGCAGAACGACGCTGCCACCCAGCTCTCCCAGGTGCAGAACTTCGTCAGCCAGGGCGTCAAGGCGATCATCATCAACCCGGTCGACTCCGACCAGGCGACCCCGGCCGCCAAGCTCGCGGAGAACGCCAAGATCCCGGTCATCGCGGTGGACCGGACGATCAACAACGCCACCGTGGCCGCCTCGATCGCCTCGGACAACGTCCAGGGCGGCCAGCTCGCCGCGGACACCCTGGCCAAGCTGGTCGGCGCCGGCGACGTGCTGCACCTGCAGGGCGTGCTCGGCACCTCGGCCAGCCGCGACCGCGGCCAGGGCTTCACCACCAACATCAAGAACGCCGCCGGGATCAAGGTCGCCGCGACCCAGACCGCGGAGTTCGAGAAGGCCAAGGGCATGTCGGTGACCACCGACCTGCTGCAGGCGCAGGCAGGCACCAAGGGCGTCTTCGCCGAGAACGACGACATGGCCCTTGGCGCGGTGCAGGCACTGGGTGACCGCGCGGGCAAGGACGTCAAGGTCGTCGGCTTCGACGGCACCGCGGACGCGATCACGGCCATCGAGTCGGGCAAGCTCTCCGCGAGCGTGGCGCAGCAGCCCGCCGAGCTGGGCAAGCTCGCCATCGAGCAGGCGGTGAAGGCGGCCAAGGGCGAGAAGACCGAGGCCAAGATCTCCGTCCCGGTCAAGGTCATCACCAAGGACAACCTGGCCGAGTTCAAGAAGTGATCACATCGCTGACCGCGCTCACCGACATCGTGGTGGTCGGGTCCGCCAACGCGGACCTGGTGACCACGGTGGCTCGGCGCCCTGCCGCCGGTGAAACCGTGCTGGGCTCTGACCTGCGGGTCTCACCCGGCGGCAAGGGCGCGAACCAGGCGGTCGCGGCTGCCCGGCTCGGCGCCGGGGTGGCCTTCCTGGGCGCGGTCGGCGATGACGAGCACGGCCAGCTGTTGCTGGAGTCGATGCGGTCGGCGGGGGTGCGCACCGAACACGTGCGCACGCCCGACCGGCCCACCGGCATCGCGCACATCACGGTCACCCCGGACGGGGAGAACTCGATCGTGGTCTCACCCGGCGCCAACGGCACCCTCACCACCGCGGACATCGACCGCGCCGCCTCGGTGATCGCCATCTCCACCGTGGTGCTGGTGTCCCTGGAAGTGCCCATGCCCGCCGCGTTGCGCGCCATCGAACTGGCCCGTGCCGCCGGGGTGCGCACGGTGCTCAACCTGTCCCCGCCCGGCCCGCTCACCGCGGACGCACTGGCCGCGCTGGACCCCTTGATCGTCAACGAGCACGAGGCAGGCTGGCTGCTCGGCGCGGAGACCACCAGCGCGGACGGTCCGGCGCTGGCCGAGGCGCTGCTCGCGCTCGGGCCGCGTTCGGTGGTGGTGACCCTCGGCGGCCGCGGCGCGGTGGTGGCCACCCCGGACTGCGTGTCCACGGTGGCCGCGCCCCGGGTCAGCCCGGTGGACACCACCGGTGCGGGCGATGCCTTCGCCGGCGCGCTGGCCGCCCGGCTCTCCGCCGGGGAGGAACTGCTGGCCGCGGCCACCTTCGCGGTGCACGCGGCGGCGATCTCGGTGACCCGCCCCGGCGCGCAGCCCTCCTACCCGACCCGCGGCGAGGTGCACGCGTGAAACGCGGCGGCATCCTGCACGCCGAGCTGAGTGCCGCGCTGGCCCGGCTCGGTCACACCGACGAACTGGTGATCGCCGACTGCGGCCTGCCCATCCCGGACGGCCCCAAGCTGATCGACCTGGCCTTCTCCTTCGGCGTGCCGACCTTCCTGGACGTGCTGGACGGGTTGCTGCGCGAGCTGGTCGTGGAGAGCGCGCTGGTGGCCAGCGAGATGAGCGCGGCCAACCCGAGCTGCGCGGTGGCCATGGCCGAGCGGCTGCCCGAGCTGGAGCGGGTGGACCACGAGGAGTTCAAGCGCCGGGTCTCCGGCGCGAAGCTGGTCGTGCGGACCGGCGAGGCCAGGCCCGTACGCCAACATCCTGCTCCGCTGCGGCGTGCCGTTCTAGCTCGCGACCTCGCCCTCTTCCTTCACCGCGGCCACCAGCCGGGCGTACCGGGTGCCGACCACCAGCAGCACCAGTCCGGCGCCGAGCACCGCGGCCACCCTGGCCAGTCCGTCCAGCGCGGCCAGATCGAACAGGAACAGCTTGGCCAGCGCGATGCCGAGCAGCACCATCCCGGTGACCCGCAGGTGCGCCGAGCGGATGCCGCGCAGCAGCAGCACCAGTGCGGCCGCGGTCCAGCTGAGCGTGACCAGCACGTGCCCGGTGAGGAAGCCGTCCCGGTCGGGCAGCGCGAGCAGCGCCGTGCCGAGCACCGCGGTGGCCGTGCCATAGAGCGCGATCACCGCCGCGATCAGCCACAGTGGCCGCTGGTCCGCGCTTTCCGCCGGACCGCGCAGCAGCCCGCTGCGGTAGGCGGCCACCGGCACCGCCACCGCCACCGCGGCCAGCAGCAGCCCGGCCACCGGCGTGCTCACCTCGACCGGCGCGAGCGGTTCGCGGATGAGCAGCTTGACCGGGATGGTGCCGATCAGCGCGGCGAACAGCCCGGTCCAGGCGTAGCCGAGGGCGCCGAAGAGCGGCAGCCTGCTGCGTTGCCACCAGGCCAGTCCGGCCAGCAGCAGCGCGCAGCCGAGCAGGGTGAGCGAGCGGGAGTTGCCCTCGGCGTAGGTCATGATCGCTTGGAATATGCCGATCAATCCGAGTGCGGCGGAGGTGATGGCGAACCGCCTGGTCAGCCACTTGCCCGCGGCGGCGAAGGCGAAGGCCACCAGGGCGAAGCCGATGGCGGCCCTGGTCGCGCCGACCTGGTTGAGGATGCCGGCGGACAGCAGCGGCGGCACCGCGGCCGAGGCCAGCACCACCAGCGGCACCGGGTCGCTGGGCCGCAGCCGGGCGGCGGCCGCGGCCAGCAGCATGGCCAGCACCGCGGCGCCAAAGCCGACCGCGATGGTGGCGTACTGCTCCTCGGCGGTGAGGATGGCACGCAGGCTGGCGGCCACCGAGCCGAGCAGCGCGGGCAGCGTGGCCGCGGCGATCAGTCCGGACCACTGCCGGATCAGCTGCACCGGGGCGGCGGCCAGGGCGAGCACCATCAGGAAACCGACCAGCAGCGGGGTGAAGGCCATGGTCAGCATCGGCGCGCTGAGCGCGGCGCCCAGCACCACGCCGACGGCCAGCGGCTGGGCGTCCCAGCGCACCGCCAGCCACAGCCCGGCCGCGGTGACCACGAGTCCGGCGAGGAGTCCGCCCTGCGCGGGCAGGAAGTCGTGCAGTGAGGTGGCCGCGACGATGTCCAGGTAGAGCGCGGCGAAGCCGGTGGCCGCCAGCGCGTACCCGGTGGTCCGCCCGCCGGGCCGGGTGTAGGCCCGCAGTGCGAGCCCGACCAGCGCCAGCCCGAGCAGCGCACCGCCGACCACCCTGGGCACCGGCCCGAAGTAGCCCCGCTGCGCGGCCAGGACCAGGAACAACACCAGGCCGAGCAGGGTGACGCCGCCACCGACCCAGGTGACGATCCGGCTGTTGCGGCGTTGCCGCGCGGCCGGGTCCATCGGCGGGGGTGGTGGCGGGGGCTGCCAGGGCGGGATCGCGCCCGGCGGCAGGCCCATCGGCACCGGCGGCGGCCCCATCGGGACCGGCATCGGCATGGGGGCCTGGATCGTCGGCGGCAGCCCGGCCGGAGCCGGGAACTGCCTGGTCGGAGCCGGTGGCGGCGGGGCGGCCTGCACGGGCGGCGCCTGTCCCGTGCTTGCCTGCACCGCGGAGCGCAGCTCCGTTTCCAGCGCCTGCAGCCGCAGGCCCATCTCGCGGAGTTCCTGCGCCACACGCAACACCGGTTGAGCGGTCATGTGCGACAGGGTGCGGCCTGGGCACACGTTGGTAAATCCGCAGGACTACTCAGTCCGCGTTACAAACTGGCCGCGACCAAGCTGTGGATAACTAGAACATGCAGCTCAGAGCGGCAATTTTCACCCACGAGGAGCAACCTGCCAGCAGGTTTCTCCACAACTGATCCCCAGTTGTCCACAGCTTGTCCGGGGATCGGTGCACAACTTCAGCCCCTGGCCGCGCGCACCGCGTCCAGGAACGCGGCCGTCTCGGCGGACGGGCCACACTGCTGCTCACGCAGCTGCGCCCGCATCTGCTCGCCCTGCTCGGCCCACATCTTCTCCACCGCGGCCTTGATGCCCTCATCCCCGCCGTGGAAGGCGAAGATCAGCTCGTCCATCCGCCCGACCACGCGCACCGCGCGCTCGTCGGTCGGCGCGGCGCCCTCGGCCATCAGGGCGTCGATCTCGGCGAACAGCCGTGGCCATTCGTTCTCGGCCTCCTTGATGGTCTCCTCGCCGATCTCCTCCCGGCGGCGGGCCAGCTGGTCGAGCTGCTCCTCGGTGTAGTAGTTCTCGATCATCGTCATCGACTCCAGCACTTGTAGGAACTCCGCGGCGTCCGGGGAGACCGATCCGTCCAGCCGTTCCAGCAGCGAACGCACCTGCTCGCGCAGCCGCTGGGCGGCGCGAACCTGGTTGTCGAGCTGGCCGAGCTGGGTGTGCAGCACCTCGCGCAGCACCTCGGGATCGGCGGCGGCCCCCTGCAGCGCGGCGCCCACGTCCTCCAGCGAGAGGCCGAAGGAACGCAGCGCGCGCACCCGGTACAGCCGCTGGAGATCAGCGGCGGTGTACCGGCGGTGGCCTGCCGAGGTCCGTTCGCTCGGCCGCACCAGCCCGATCTGGTCGTAGTGGTGCAGCGTGCGGACGGTCAGTCTGGTGGCCCGCGCCAGTTCCCCGACGCTCCACCGCTTGGTTTCCCCGTTCACGTCGATGACGGTAGGAGCTGACGTCGCGTCAGGTTCAAGCCCGAATCGCCGGAATCGGTGTGATCGGCGCCGCATTGGGCCTGAAGTCGATCAGCGCGGGCTGCTCGCTGGTCCCGATCCGGGCCTCCAGCCGGTGTAGCCGTCCGTCCCCGCCCACCCAGTAGCGCAGCCGCCCGGTGGCTTCCTTGCCCGGCTGCTGCGGCCCCTCGAACACATCCACCGCGGTGTCGCCGACCTTGTCCGCACGCAGCCAGCGGGCACTGCTCTGCTGCAGCAGCTGAGCGTTGTCCGGCCGGTCCGCGGCCAGGTTGACCAGCAGGTTCAGCGCGGTGTCCAGGTCGTTGCCGGCGCGCTGGACCGGCCGGACCTGCCAGCCGTTGCCGGGCACCGGATCGGCCGCGACCTGACCGGTGCCCGCGCGGAAGGCCAGCACCTCCGGGTTCCACTGGAGCAGTCCGGCCGAGGCGGCGTCGGAGCGACCCTCGGTGCGCATCGCGGCGTAACCGATGTGCTCGACGAAGTCGACCCGCCCGTCCAGCACCAGCACGCCTGCCGCGCTGGGCACCGCCGCGCGCACCGAGGAGGTCCGCGACTCGTAGTTGATGAAACGCACCAGGGCCAGCCGTTCGGCCTCGGCGCCGCTGAGCGAGCGCGGCATGGCCTCACCGGGACGGGCACAGCTCATCAGCACACCCAGCAGCGGGACCAGGAGCAGCGCGAAGACGATGATGGCGGCGATGAGCCGGACCCGGCGGGGTTTCACAGTCGAACTCCAGAGCAGTCGGCGAGGAAGGCGGTCTCGGGCACCGAGATCCGATCGAGGTCGACCGGCGGCAGTTCGGCACTGGCGGGCACACCCGGTGCGGTGGCGGCCGAGGGCAGGTCGGGCAGGTGCGGTGGCTGGACCACCGCGCGGAAGGAGATGCCCCTCGGCGCGGGCAGCCGGGGCGCGGGCACCCCTGGCCGGGCGGTCTCCGGCTGCGGGCAGGCCAGCACGGTGTCCAGCCTGGCGGGCAGGGTGACGCCGATCCGGTTGTCCCGCAGGCAGTTCCCCGCGCCGGGCGCGCGGGCGGAGGCCGCGTAGACCAGGTCGATCCCGTTGGCGGACAACACGTTGCCCTCGATCCGGTTGCCGTTGGGCGGCAGGTCCTCGCTGGAGGCCAGCACCAGCCCGGCGGCCGGGTTGCCGACGATCCGGTTGCGGGACACCAGGTTCCGGCTGCCCCCGGCGATGCCGATGCCCAGCCCGAAGCCACCGTCGGCCTGCGCGGGCGAGGCGGGTTCGGCGTTGTTGCCGATCAGGTTGCCCATGATCACCGCGTTCTCCTGCGGCACCAGGGCTTCCTGGTAGTCGGAGTTGCTGGTCAGCCCGACCCGGTTGGCCACGAACCGGTTGCGCAGCACGTACATCCCGGTGGAGGCGTTGGCGCCCTCGTAGCCCACCGCGTTGCGCTCGGCCACGTTGTCCCGCACCACGATGTGGCAGGGCTTGCACTGGCCGACGTAGATGCCGGAGTCCGCGCTGCCCGAGGCGTAGTTGTTCTCGATGATCCCGTGCTGGGCGTCGAAGGCGTAGATGCCGTAGAGCGCGTTGTTGCCCGCGGTGACGTAGGAGATCCGGAAACCCTTGAGCGGCGGGAAGACCGAGGTGTCCAGCCGCCGGTACCCGGTGCTGCCCCTGGCCACCCCGCCCGCGGTGTCGGACATGCCGGTGACCAGCACCCCGTTGAGGGTGTGGTTGCGCACGGTCAGGTTCTCCACCGCGACACCCGGCGCGGTGACCACGATCCCGTTGGCCCGCCGCACCTCGCCGTCGATGATCACCGCATTGCGCTCAGCCCCGCGCAGCACCAGGTTGGCCCGCTTGATCTGGACCGTCTCCCGGTAAACGCCGGGGGAGACCAGGACCAGATCACCTTCGCGCGCGGCATCCACCGCGGCCTGGATCGTGGGCGCGTCACGGGGCACCCGGACAGTGGTCGGGCCGTCGGTGGCGGGGCGGACCGGGCCTTGACCGGCAGTGCCCGAAGCACATCCGGAGCCGAGCACGATAACCGCGAGCAGACCGGCGGCACGCAGGAAAACGGCTCGCACAGCGCCGGAATCCTAGGGCCAGCAAAGCCCCGGAAACCCCCTTCCACCGCAAGCCTCACTCGAAGGGGGACCACGGTCGGGCGACTTTCCCGCCCAGTAGCCCGGAGTAGCCATTTCCCCCCGGCACAATGCGCCCCGTGACGCCACCGCTGTCCCGCCGCGGCCTGCTCCTGGGCCTGGGCGCCACCGGCCTGCTGGCCGGCTGCCACCTCCCGGACGCACCGGCCACCCCGGCGAGTGGCCCGCGGACGCATGGCCCGCACCAGGCAGGCGTGGCCAGCCCGGCGATCGCCCAGCGGCACTGCGATTTCTCGGTGTGGGACGCCCCCGGCGCGGACTGGCGAGCACTCCTGCGCACCCTCGGCGAGCGCATCACAGCGATGACGAATCCCACTCCCGCGCCCGCCACAGCAGCCGACGCCCCCGGCACACCAGCGCCCTTGCCCCCGGCCCCGAGCACCCCGGCGGCCCTGGCCACCGTCCCCGGCGCCCTCGCGGGCCTGCCCCCCGCTGACCTCACCATCACCGTCGGCATCGGCCCGCGCGTGATCGCCACCATCGCCCCTGGTCAGCCCGGCGCGACCGACCTACCCGCGTTCGCCCGCGAACAGATCCGCCCCGGCCACCGCGGCGGCGACCTCATGCTCCAGGTCTGCGCCGGCGACCCGCTGGTCGTCTCACTCGCGGTCACCGAACTCCTGCGCGGCCTGGACCTGCGCCCCCGCTGGCGGCAGACCGCCTTCCGCGGCGAGTCCCGCCCGGACGGCGCGGCCCGCAACATCTTCGGCTTCACCGACGGCATCGTGGTCCCGCGCGGGGATGAGGAACTCCGCCGCGAGGTCTGGCTCGACTCCGGCGCGACCATCGCGGTCATCCGCCGCCTGCGCCTGGACGTCCCCGGCTTCCTGGCCCAGCCGGTGCCGCGGCAGGAAGCGGTGTTCGGGCGGCGCCGGGACAGCTCGGAACCGCTCTCCGGCGGCGGGCCCGCGGCCGAGATCGACCTGACCGCGAAGTCCGCCGACGGCGAGTACCTGGTGCCCGCCGACTCGCACGTCCGCCGGGCACACCCGCTGACCTCGGGTTCCGGCCTGATGCTGCGCCGTTCCTACAGCTACGACGACGGCCCGGCCGACCGCGGCCTGCTCTTCGTCTGCTTCCAGCGCGAACTGCGCACCTTCGTGGCCACCCAGCACCGGCTGGACGAGGGCGACGCGCTGATGCGCTATGCCACCGCGACCGCGTCCGGCACCTTCCTGGTGCTGCCCGGCTTCAGCCCGGACCGGCCACTGGGCGCCGCGTTGTTCCGCTGAGCTGGTTTCACGTGAATCTTGATCAGACGCGACGGCGCCCGGACAGAGGTGTCCGGGCGCCGCGATCACAAGTCAGCGCACTGGTTGCGGCGCCTGGGACTTCGGGTTCTCCTCGATGTCGTCGCTCTCCTGGATGCCCACCCGCTGCTGCAACCGGCGCAGCGGACCAGGGGCCCACCAGGCCGCGTTGCCCATCAGCTTGAGCACCGCCGGGACCAGCAGCATCCGCACCACGGTGGCGTCCAGGGCCAGGGCCAGGATCATGCCGACGCCGACGAAGCGCATCATCGTGACCTCGGCGAAGGCGAAGGCGCCGGTCACCACGATGAGCAGCACCGCGGCCGAGCTGATCACCCGGCCGGTGCGGGCCAGGCCGGTGGCCACCGCCTCCTCGTTGCTGGCGCCCTTGCTCTTGGCCTCGACCATCCGGGACATCAGGAAGACCTCGTAGTCGGTGGACAGGCCGAAGACCACGGCCGCCATCAGCACCACGATGCCCGCTTCCAATGGACCCGGGGTCACGTTCAGCAGGTCCGCGCCGTGGCCGTCCTGGAAGACCCAGGTCAGCACGCCGAAGGTGGCGGAGAGGCTGAGCGCGCTCATCACCACGGCCTTGATCGGCAGCAGCACCGAGCCGAAGGCCAGGAACATCAGCACCAGGGTGGCGCCGACGATAACCAGCACCATCCAGGGCAGGCCGGCGGTGATCGCGTTGAGGCTGTCCAGCACCCGGGCGCTGATGCCGCCGACCAGCACCTTGGTGTCGGTGGGCGGGGTCAGGTTCCGGATCTCCTTGACCGCGTTCTTTGCCTGGTCGCTGAGCACGTCGCCGGGCAGTTTCGCGGTCAGCGTGACCACGTCCTTGCCCGCGCCCGAGGGCGCCACGTTGGTGACGCCGGAGACCTTGCCGACCTCGCCGACGAACTTCTGCACCGCCGCCTGGTCCGGGGCCTTGCCGTCCTTGCCCTGCAACACGATCTGCGCCGCGTCCTTGCTCACCGAGGGGAAGTCCCGGTTCAGCGTCTCCGCGGTGACCCTGGCCGGGTTGCCAGCGGGCAGCACCTTCTCGGTGACCTCGCCGAAGCTGGCCGACAGGAACGGCGTGCCGAGCAGCAGCAGACCCGCGATGATCGGCACCGCGAACAGCAGCGGGCGCTTCATCACGGCCAGGCCCAGCTTGCGCCAGCCCCGGCCCTCCTCCTCCACCGACTTGGTCGCGGCCCGCTTGCGCCAGGGCAGGGCGAGCGCGTCGACCTTGCGGCCGAGCACGGCCAGCAGCGCGGGCAGCAGGGTCAGCGAGACCAGTGCGGCGATGGCGACCGCGGCCATGCCGCCGTAGCTGACCGACTTGAGGAAGCCCTGCGGGAACAGCAGCAGTCCGGCCAGCGCGATGACCAGCAGCGTTGCCGAGAAGGCGACCGTGCGGCCTGCGGTGGCCACGGTGCGGCGCACCGCGTCCTTGGGCTCGCGGCCGGTGGCCAGTTCCTCGCGGAAGCGGCCGACCATGAACAGCCCGTAGTCGATCGCCATGCCCAGGCCGAGCAGGCTGGCCACGTTCACCGCGAAGGTGTTCACCTCGACGAAGCTGGTCAGCAGGTTGAGCAGGCCCAGCGAACCGAGGATGGACAGGCCGCCGACCAGCACCGGCAGCGCGGCGGCGACCAGGCCGCCGAAGATCAGCACGAGCAGCAGCAGGGTGATCGGCACCGCCACCAGCTCGGCGGTGATCAGGTCGTTCTGCGAGCTGGTGTTGATCGCGGCACCGGTGGGCGCGAAGCCACCGATCTGGCTGGTCACGCCGTCGACGGCGAGCTTGTCCTTGATCTTCTCGTAGGCCCGCAGCATCTTGTTCGAGTCATCGCCCGCGGTCAGCGTGATCACCGCGAGGCCGCGCTTGTGCCCGGTGTCGGCGAAGGCCGCGCGCATGGCCGGGTCCGGGATCATCCAGTAGGAGACCACCCGGCTGACCTCGGAACTCGGCAGATCCTTGAGCTTGTCGTTGATCTTCTGGCCGAGCGCCGGATCGTCGATCGAGCCGCCGTTGGGGGCCTCGTAGATCACCACCACATCGCCGGTCTGCCGCCCCAGCGCTGCGTCCGCGGTCTTGACCGCGGTGATCGCCTGGCTGGTCGGGTCCTCGTAACCACCCTGGGTGAGCTTGTCGAAGACGCCGCTGCCCCACGCGCCGCCGAGAATGGTCAGCAGTGCGGCGGCGACGAGCACCACCCAGCGGCGCCGATGCACCACCGATCCCCAGGAAAGGAACATTTCCGGCCCTCCGGCAAAACTGGTCGGGTGGCGTAGCCAGCGGCTACCGTGCCTGTTGAACGCGAGGTCAGTAAACGGTGTTCACCTACCGTCGGTGACCATAGGCGAGAGTGAACGGTGTTTACAACCCGAAGGGGTGAACTATGACGGAGGCCACCCGCCGAGAACGGCTGCGCGCTCACACCGAGCGTGATATCCGTGCGGCGGCCCGTCGCCTGCTGGTGGGGCACGGCCGAGACGCGGTGACCTTGCGCGCCATCGCGCGCGAGCTGGGCATCACCGCACCGGCCCTCTACCGCTACTACGACTCGCGCGAGGACCTGCTCCGTCAACTGGTCGAGGACATCTGCGCGGACCTGGCCGAGGACCTGCGCCCGCAGCTCGCCGCGGTGCCCGAGGGCAACGTGGTCGGCAAGGTCTTCACCGTCTTCCGCTCCTTCCGGCACTGGGCGCTGGCCCACCCGCAGGAGTTCGCGCTGGTCTTCGCCTCCCCCGAGGTGGAGGTCAACAACAGCTCCCGCGGCGGCCGCAAGACCCTGGGCGAGGACCAGTTCGGCAAGGTCTTCCTCGGCGTGGCCGGCAAGATGCTGGCCGAGAACGAGTCACTGGCCGCAGGCACCAACGAGGTGCCTGCCGCACTCGTGGACGACCTGCGCGGCTACCGCGAGGACCTGCTGAAATCCCTGGCCGAGACCGGCGTCGAACTGACCGCTGACCAGCTCGGCCTGTCCACGGTCTACCTGATCCTGCAGTGCTGGGTCCGGCTCTACGGGCACGTGGCGCTGGAGGTCTTCGGCCGCTTCCCGTTCGCCCTCAACAACGCCGAGACCCTGTTCGAGTCGATGATCGCCGAACTGGGCCGGGAGGTCGGCCTGCCAGAGCCGACCTCCTGACCAGTCTCGATCACACGACCAGGTTGACCAGCCTGCCGGGCACCACGATCACCTTGCGCGGTGCGCCGCCGTCCAGCAGGGCCACCACCTTCTCATCGGCCAGCACCGCGGCCTTGATCTCGTCCTGACCGGCCGAGGCGGCCACCACGACCTTGGACCGCAGCTTGCCGTTGACCTGCACCGGGTACTCGATGCTGTCCTCGACCAGGTACCGCTCTTCGGCCTGCGGGAACGGGCCGTGCGCCAGTGAGGTGTCCGCGCCCAGCCTGGACCACAGCTCCTCGGCCAGGTGCGGGCACAGCGGGGCCAGCATCAGCACCAGCGGTTCGGCCAGTGTGCGCGGGGTGCCGGCCGCGGCCGAGTACGCCTTGGTGACGTGGTTGTTCAGCTCGATCAGCTTGGCCGCGGCGGTGTTGTAGCGCATGGCCGCGTAGTCCTCGCGGACCCCGGCGATGGTCTTGTGCAGCAGCCGCAGCGCGGTCTCGTCCGGGGCGTCATCGGTGACCCGCAGCTCGCCGGTGCTCTCCTCCACCAGGTTGCGCCACAGCCGCTGCAGGAAGCGCTGGGCGCCGACCACGTCCTTGGTCGCCCAGGGGCGGGAGACCTCCAGCGGGCCCATGGACATCTCGTACAGCCGGAAGGTGTCGGCCCCGTAGCCGTCGCACATCTCGTCCGGGGTGACCACGTTCTTCAGGCTCTTGCCCATTTTCCCGTACTCGCGGTTGACCTCCTGGCCCTGCCAGAAGAACTTCCCGTCGATCTCCTCCACCTCGTGCGCGTTGACGTAGCTGCCGCGCGCGTCGGTGAAGGCGTAGGCCTGGATGTAGCCCTGGTTGAACAGCTTGCGGTAGGGCTCGTCCGAGCTGACCTCGCCCAGGTCGAACAGCACCTTCTGCCAGAACCGGGAGTACAGCAGGTGCAGCACCGCGTGCTCCACGCCGCCGATGTACAGGTCAACGCCGCCAGGGTCGGTGGCGCCGTGCTCGGCCGGGCGCGGGCCCAGCCAGTACGCCTCGTTGGCCGGGTCCACGAACCGCTCGCTGTTGTCCGGGTCCACGTAGCGCAGCTGGTACCAGCAGGAACCTGCCCAGTTCGGCATGGTGTTGGTGTCCCGGCGGTACTTCTTCAGCCCGTCGCCCAGGTCCAGCTCGACCGTGGTCCACTCGGTCGCGCGGGACAGCGGCGGCGAGGGCTCGGAGTTGGCGTCGGTGGGCTCGAAGGTTCGCGGCGAGTAGTCGTCGACCTCGGGCAGTTCCACCGGCAGCATCGACTCCGGCAGCGCGTGCACCCGGCCGTCCTCGTCGTAGACCACCGGGAACGGCTCGCCCCAGTAGCGCTGCCGGGAGAACAGCCAGTCGCGCAGCTTGTACTGCACGGTGCCCTCACCGGCGCCGCGCTCCTGCAGCCACTCGATGATCGTCTTCTTCGCCTCGCCGACGGCCAGGCCGTCCAGGAACTCGGAGTTGATCGCCGGTCCATCGCCCAGGAACGGCCCGTCCTCGTGCCCCTCGCCCGGCTGCACGGTGCGGATGATCGGCAGGCCGAAGGCGGTGGCGAAGTCCCAGTCGCGGGAATCCTGGCCGGGCACCGCCATGATCGCGCCGGTGCCGTAGCCCATCAGCACGTAGTCGGCGATGAACACCGGGATCTGCTTGCCGTTGACCGGGTTCACCGCGTACGCGCCGGTGAACACGCCGGTCTTGTCCTTGTTCTCCTGCCGGTCCAGCTCGGACTTGCGGGCCGCCGCGGCCCGGTAGGCCTCGATCGCCGCGCCGGGGGTGGCCGCGCCGGAGGTCCAGCGCGCGTCGATGTCTTCGGCCCACTGCGCCGAAGCGATCTGGTCGACCAGCGGGTGCTCGGGCGCCAGCACCATGTAGGTGGCGCCGAACAGGGTGTCCGGCCGGGTGGTGAAGACCTCGATCGCGCTGTCCCCGGCCGCGAACCGGACCCTGGCGCCGTGCGAGCGCCCGATCCAGTTGCGCTGCATGGACTTGATCTTCTCCGGCCAGTCCAGCCGGTCCAGGTCGTCGACCAGGCGGTCGGCGTAGGCGGTGATCCGCATCATCCACTGGCGCAGGTTGCGGCGGAACACCGGGAAGTTGCCGCGTTCGCTGCGGCCGTCCGCGGTGACCTCCTCGTTGGCCAGCACGGTGCCCAGCCCAGGGCACCAGTTGACCGGCGCCTCGGACAGGTAGGCCAGCCGCTGCGAGTCGATGATCTTCGCCTGCTCGGCCACGGTCAGCTCGCACCAGCCGCGGCCGTCCGGGGTGGACCGCTTGCCCTGGGCGTATTCGGTCTCCAGCTCGGCGATCGGCGTGGCCTTGCCCAGCGCGGTGTCGTAGAAGGAGTTGTAGATCTTCAGGAAGATCCACTGGGTCCACCGGTAGTAGCCGGGGTCGATGGTGGAGATCCGCCGCCGCTCGTCGTGGCCCAGCCCCAGCCTGCGAATCTGCCGCAGGTAGGTGTTGATGTTCTCCTCGGTGGTCTTGCGCGGGTGCTGCCCGGTCTGCACCGCGTACTGCTCGGCGGGCAGGCCGAAGGCGTCGAAGCCCATCGTGTGCAGCACGTTGCGCCCGGTCATCCGGTAGTAGCGGGCGAACACGTCGGTGCCGATGAAGCCCAGCGGGTGCCCGACGTGCAGCCCGGCCCCGGACGGGTAGGGGAACATGTCCTGCACGAACAGCTTGTCCGCAGGCACTTCGCCGTCACCCGCGAGCGACCCGGCCGGGTTCGGCGCGTGGAAGGTGCCGCTGGACTCCCAGCGCTCCTGCCAGCGGCGCTCGATCTCGCCTGCCATGGCGGCGGTGTAACGGTGCGCCGGAACGGCGTCCTGGTCCGTGCTCATGTCATGTCCTCTGCGTTTGCCTGCCCCTGACAACCAAAAACCCCTCAGCCCGGGAGGGCATGAGGGGTTGCCGCGCGGACCGGAGAGTCGGTCAGCGCGGCTGGCTAAGAAGCAGGTGGGCCGTGCTCACGCCTACCAGGTTAGCGCACCGCGAGTGTGATCAGCTGGCTGACCTGCGTCGCGGAGAAGTTGTCATCGCTGACCAGCACCAGGCTGCGCTCACCGGAGGGCAGCCGCGGTCCCCAGGTCATGCCCTCCACGTTGTCCACAGTGGACAGACCGAGGTTGCCCAGGTCGGCGATGAGCTTCTTGCGCACTGGCCGGAACTTCGCCCCGGCCAACGAGTCGATCTTCTTGACGTCGGTGGCCCCGGCGGTGTTGATCTCGTAGATCCGCACCTTGTTGCCGACCCCGGTGACGAAGGAGCGCTCCATCACCAGGTACCGGAACGGGTCGTGCTCGTCCACGGCCAGGATCGCCACCACACCGTTGTTGGCGAAGGCGCCTGCCGGGACCGGCTGGGCGAAGACCTTCTCCATCGGGTAGGCGTACTGGGACAGCAGCCGCCCGGACCGGTGCTGCACCGAGATCCGGCCCAGCGCGCCCGCGGCCGGGGTGGGGGAGAGCCCGTCCTGGATCAGCGGCCCCTCCACGGTGGAGACGACCAGGTGGCCGCCCGCGGCGAAGGTCAGCCCTTCGAGCACCTCGTTGCGCCGCGGGCCCTGCTCGCCCGCGGACATCCGCAGGTTGGCCGGCAGCGGCAGCGCGCCGGCGTAGGAGCCGTCCCGGTGCGCCCGGCGGATGGCCGGGTCGATGAGCACCGGCGGCAGCCGGTCGCCCTCGCTGGTCCACCACAGGTCGCGGCTGAGCGGGTCGAACCGGATCTCCTCCGGGTCGGGGGTGTCCGCGGACAGCTTCGGGTAGGTGCTGCCGTCCGGGCGGAGCAGCGGCTTGGTGCCGGTCAGCTCAAACCCGTCCTTGCCCTGGCGCGCGGTGTAGTAGCGGACCGGCTGCCGGTCGGAGCGGTCATCGCAGATCAGCACCCATTCCCCGGTCCGCCGGTCGTAGTCGATGCCGGAGAGACCGCCGACCGTTGTGCCCTGGAAAGTGATCTTCCCGAGCACCTGCTCGGAGACAAGACGAACGCGCTGACCTGCGGGTTCCGCCATGGCGGGGCCGGCGAGGCCGAGCACGAGAACACCGGTGAGCACACCGGCGGCGCCGATACGTACAGACATGGGTGCAGCACACCTCACAACGGTGACGAGAAGGTAGCGAGCAAGTCGCGGATTCACGGCGCTTACCCTCAAGGGGTGCAGCAGCTCGCAGTCATCGCCATCGTGCCGCGAATCAGCGTGACCTTCCTGCTCGTCATCGCCGGCGTGGCGCTGGCCGTGGTCGGGCTGCGCGGCATGCGCGGCTCCCTGGCCCGCAACGCCTACGTCGGCGTGCGCACCGCCCGCTCGATGCGCAGCGACGAGGCCTTCGCGCTGGCCAACCGGGTGGCCGGACTGCCGACCCTGGTCTCCGGCGTGCTGCTGGCGCTGACCGGCGTGGTCACCGCGCCGCTGACCGAGGCCGGGCTGTACCTGACGCTGCTGATCCTGGGCGGTCTGGGCGCGGTGCTGATCACCGCGGCCGGTGGCATGCTCGGGCACCGCGCGGCCGACGCCCTGCCCGACCCGGAGCCCGCGCCCAAGGGCTGCGGCGGCTGCTGCGGCGGGATCTGCTCGAAGCTGGGCGCGGCTAGTTCCTCTTGATGTCCACCGGGTGCGTGGCCAGCAGCGACAACGGCATGCCTTGACGGCGCAGCACCCGGCCCCACAGGTCCACCCGCGGCGGGGTGAGCACGTCATCGGGCAGCGCGGGCACCACCAGCCAGTCCCCGCGCTCGATCTCGTCCTCCAGCTGCCCCTCGCTCCAGCCGGAGTACCCGGCGAAGACGCGCAGCCCGCGCATCCGCGGCGCCAGCTCGTCCGGGTCGGAGTCCAGGTCGACCAGGGCCACCGGGCCACGGACGCCGATCACCCCGTCCATGGCGTCGATGTCCTCGCCCGCCTTGAGATTGGCCAGGCACAGCGCGGTCTTCTGCTCCACCGGACCACCGACGAAGACCGCGGGCGGACGGCTGGCGTGCGCGGCCCAGCCAGGTAACACGTCCTGGACGGCGACCTCGCTCGGCCGGTTCAGCACGACGCCGAGCGTGCCCTCGTCGCGGTGGTCGATGATGTAGACCACTGTGCGACGGAAGTTGGGGTCGAGCAGCCCTGGGGTGGCCACGAGCAGGGACCCCGGCTCGACTTCGGCGTCGGAAGACACGACGCACATGATCCCACCCGCGTCCGCGCCGTTCGCCGCACCGCACCGTGCGCGGTCAAGACCAGGTAGTCCGGGGTGCCCGTCCGGGGTGACGCGGTGCGCACCCGGCCCCGTACCCTGCGTGTGTGCAGACGGCCGAAGACAGCGTGGCCGGTGGCGGCCAGACCCCGCACAAGGCACGGGCCGGCCTGCGCCATCTCCTGACCAATCCCGGGTTCTTCCGCCTGCTCGGCGTCAAGATCACCGCGCAGTGGGGCGATGGCGTGTTCCAGGCCGGACTGGGCAGCGCGGTGCTGTTCAACCCCGAGCGCGCGGCCGATCCACTGGCCGCGGCCGCCGGGTTCGCGGTGATCTTCCTGCCCTACTCGGTGGTCGGCCCGTTCGCCGGCGCGCTGCTGGACCGCTGGGACCGCAGGCAGGTGTTGTTGCTGTCCAACGTGATCCGCGGGGTGCTGGTGCTGGTCACCGCGGTGGCCGTGCTGAGCGGACTAACCGGCCCCGCGCTCTACGTGGCCGCGCTGCTCACCCTCGGCGTGAGCCGGTTCATGCTGGCCGGTCTGTCCGCCTCGCTGCCGCACCTGGTGCCCAAGGAGGACCTGGTCGAGGCGAACGCGGTGGCCGCCACCCTGGGCGCGGGCATGGCCGTGGTCGGCGCGGGCAGCGCGATCGGCCTGCGCGCCCTGCTCGGCGCCGGGGACGCGGGTTCCGGCACGGTCACCGCGATCGCGGTGCTCGGCTCGATCGGCGCGGCGCTGATCATGCTCGGCTTCCGGCGCGGCCAGCTCGGCCCGGACGAGGTCAACGAACCGTCCAGGGCGCTGGTCGCGATCGCGCACGGCCTGATCGACGGCGCCAGGGCGGCCGCCCGCACCACCAGCGTGGCCGCCGGGTTCGTCGCACTGGTCGCGCACCGGCTGGCCTACGGCGCGCTGGTGCTGCTCGGCGTGCTGCTGCTGCGCAACTCCTTCCACGACGTGGGCTGGCTGCCCTCGGGCATGGGTGGGGTCGGCGTGATCGCGCTGGCCGGCGGCGCGAGCATCCTGGCCGCCGCCTTCATCACCCCGCCGCTGGTGGCCAAGGCCGGCCGCCGGGCCACCATCACCGGCTCGCTGGTGCTGGCCGCGCTGACCCAGCTGGTGCTCACCCTGACCCTGTCGCTGCCCGCGCTGCTGCTGTCCTCGTTCCTGATCATCGGCGCGGGCCAGGTGGTCAAGCTGTGCGTGGACGCGGCCGCGCAGCGCGATATCGGCGATGAGACCCGCGGCCGGGTCTTCGCCCTCTACGACACCTTGTTCAACGTGAGCATGGTGGTCTCGGCGGGCACCGTTGCCTTGCTGGTGCCCGCCGACGGCCACTCCACCGGCGTGATGCTCGGCGTCGTCGTGGTCTACCTGATCGGGACGGCCTGCTACCTGCTGGTCGAGCGCCGTGGTCAGGCGCAGGCCAGCCGGACCGGGGCCACCGGCCGCGAGCCGGGCTGACGCGGACCGGGCAGCGAGGGCACCGCCAGCAGCGGGTCCAGCACCCGGTTGCCCTCGGCCGCGGCACGGGCTGCCGAGGCCAGGCTCTCCGGCGTGTAGGTCTCGTGGAAGAGAATCCCCTGGAACCCCTGCCGCAACAGGCCGATCGCCTGGTGCACCCTGGCCACCCCGAGCAGCGCCACCACCGGCGTCCTGGTGGTCAGCCTGGCCAGTCTGGTCAGCCGCCACTCGGACAGGTCCGGCAGGTCGGCCAGCACCACGTCGGCCCGGTCCCCCTCATCGACCAAGGTCAGGTCCGCCCCCGCGGACACCATGCTCCGCAGCCCGAACCCGACTATCAGGTCGTCCGCACTCACCAACACCCTGTACACGGCGCACCCCCATGCCCCTGCGTTACGAGATCCCTCCAGCACACATGGTGACCGACGGGCCTGTCGTCCCGCTAACCGCTGAACGCGTTATCTGTCACCGTCCTTCTTGGACTTCAACAGGATCCTCGTGTCCAGCGCCACCACCGTGCCCGCGGCCGGTTCCTGACTCACGACCTTCCAGTTCCGGTCGTTGAGCAGCAGCCGACCACGCCCGGTGGCGTCTTCCTCAGCGAGATTCCGCAGGCCAGCGGCTTGCATGGTGTCCTGCGCCTGCTGGTGCACCATGCCGACCACGTTCGGCACCGCCACCGTCTTACCGCGAGTCGCCGAGGTTGGCGACGGGTTTACCGGCGGCTGGGTCGCCGTCACCGTGACTGTTTCCCGGGGTGGTGGCGCACTGCATCCCGTTACCACCACACCTACCGTGACCAGCCCGAACAAGGTTTTTCCCAAGATTTTCACCGTGCCCCCTTTCGCTACCCAACGTAGCGAAAGGGCAACTGAACCGGCAGAAACTAGCCCCGATCAGGTGGTTGCAAGCCCTGTTCCTTTGCCCATGCGAGCAGCTCTGCCTCTGCCTCTTCGGGCGCCAGCGGACCGCGATCCAGCCGCAGCTCCTTGAGGAACGTCCACGCCTTGCCCACCAGCGGACCCGGCGGCAGCCCGAGCAGCTCCATGATCGCGTTGCCGTCCAGGTCCGGCCGCACCCGGCGCAGGTCCTCCTCGGCCGCGATCCGGTCGATCCGGACTTCCAGGTCGTCGTAGGTGCGCTGCAGCGCGGCCGCCTTGCGCTTGTTGCGGGTGGTGCAGTCCGCGCGCACCAGCTTGTGCAGCCTGCTCAGCATCGGACCCGCGTCGGTGACGTAGCGGCGCACCGCGGAGTCGGTCCACTCGCCCTTGCCGTAGCCGTGGAAGCGCAGGTGCAGGTAGACCAGCTGGGCCACCGCCTCGGTGATCTCCTTGGAATATTTCAGCGCGCGCAGCCGCTTGCGCGCCATCTTCGCGCCGACCACCTCGTGGTGGTGGAAGCTGACCCCGCCGCCGGGCTCGAACCGCCGGGTGTCCGGCTTGCCGATGTCGTGCAGCAGCGCGGCCAGCCGCAGCACCAGGTCCGGCGAGTTGTCCGGATCCTCCAGCGCGATCGCCTGCTCCAGCACCACCAGCGAGTGCTGGTAGACGTCCTTATGCTGGTGGTGCTCGTCGATGGCCAGCCGCATCGCGGGCACCTCCGGCAGCACGAACTCGGCCAGCCCGGTGTCCACCAGCAGCTCCAGCCCGCGCCGCGGCTGCGCCCCGCAGAGCAGCTTGGACAGCTCGGCCTGCACCCGCTCGGCGGTGATCCGCTGGATCTCACCGGCCATCGCGCGCATCGCGGTCAGCACCCGCGGCGCCACCTCGAAGCCGAGCTGGGCGACGAACCGGCAGGCCCGCAGCATCCGCAGCGGGTCGTCGGCGAAGGACTCCTCCGGCGTGGCAGGGGTGTCCAGCATCCGGGCCACCAGCGCGGCGGCCCCGTCGTGCGGGTCGACGAAGGTCTTCGCGGGCAGCTGGACCGCCATCGCGTTCACGGTGAAGTCCCGGCGCACCAGGTCGGCCTCGATGGTCTCGCCGAAGACCACCTCGGGGTTGCGCCCGACCCGGTCGTAGCTGTCCGCGCGGAAGGTGGTGATCTCCACCGTGGCCCCGTGCTTGACCGCGCCCAGGGTGCCGAAGGCGATGCCGGTGTCCCAGATCGCCTCCGCCCACCCGGTCAGCAGCGCGCGCACCTGCTCCGGCCGCGCGTCGGTGGTGAAGTCCAGGTCGGTCAGCGGCCGTCCCAGCAGCGCGTCCCGGACACTGCCGCCGACCAGGTACAGCCGGTGACCCGCGGCGGCGAACCGCTGGGCGAGTTCGTCGGCGACCGGGGCGATCCGCATGAGTTCCACGACCGCATTCTGCTGCGCGCCGCGAGCGGGGTCGACCTGGTTCGGCTGGGCCGGTACAGAGGTGCTGGACACGAGGAGCCACCCTACGTCGCACTACCATCGGCGCCATGCCCCCGTCGTCCTCCGGCAGCACCGGTGGCGCCGCATCGGGCAGACGGACCAGGCGCCAACGGGGAAAACGGCTGCGTACGGTGGATGAGGTGTCCGCGGGCGGGCTGGTTGTGGATGCCGCGCGCGAACACGCTGCGCTCATTGGCAGACTTGATCGAAAAGGACGGCTGTTGTGGTCGCTGCCCAAGGGCCACATCGAGCAGGGTGAGACCGCCGAAGAAGCGGCCGTTCGCGAGGTCGCCGAGGAGACCGGCATCCGTGGCCGGGTGCTGGCCGTGCTCGGGGCGATCGACTACTGGTTCGTCGCCGGGGACCGGCGAGTGCACAAGACCGTGCACCACTTCCTGCTGGAGGCGGTGGGCGGAGAGCTTTCCGACGAGGACGTGGAGGTCACCGAAGTGGCGTGGGTGCCGCTGGGTGAACTGGATGGGCTGCTGGCCTACGTGGATGAACGCCGCCTGGTGCGCAAGGCGGTCGAACGCGTGCGCGCGCCCAGTGAGACTTCGGAGCCGGCGTGAAGAGGCTGTTCACGGTCGCGGCGGTCGCCGCGTGCACCGTGCTGACCCTGCCCCTCACCGGGCGGGCGGAAACCTATGACGTGCGGGCCCAGCCCGCCTCGACCAGCCCGTCGCCGGCCCCGCCAGCGACCCTGGAGCTGGACACCCTGCAACCGAGGGTGGTCACCGCCGACGGCGACAACAAGATCGTGGCCTCCGGCAAGCTGACCAACACCGGGGACCGCAAGCTCAGCGACCTGATCGTCCGGTTGCAGGCCGGTGCCGCGCTGACCAGCGAGGACAAGATCAACGACGCGCTGGCGGGGGAGGTGGCGACCGACCGGGCCGAACCCAAGTTCACCAACGTGGGCGACCTGGACCCTGGACAGAGCGTGCAGGTCAGGGTCGAGGTGGCGGTGAGCACCCTGCAGATCACCGCGCCCGGCGTCTACCCGGTGCTGTTCAACATCAACGGCACCCCGGACTTCGGCAAGCGGGCCCGGATCGCCTCCCGCGGCTTCCTGCTGCCGGTCACCGGCGTGCCCGGCGGAGCCTCGTTGCCGCCCGCGCCCAACGCACCCGCGACCACGGTGCTCTGGCCGATCGTGGACCAGCCGGTGCGGCTGCCCAGCAGCGACGGCAGCACCGTGCTGACCAGCGACGACCTGGCCCGCTCGCTGACCACCGGCGGCAGGCTCTCCGAGCTGGTCTCCGCGGTGGAGCAGACCGCGCCGTCGGGTTCGGCGCTGGCGAACTCGCTGTGCCTGGTGATCGACCCCGACCTGGTGCAGACGGTGGCCGCGATGGCCGACACCGCCGGCGGCGTCTACCGCATCCGCAGTGGCCGGACCACCGTGGAGGGCACCGGCTCGACCGCGGCGCAGAAGTGGCTGGAGCGGCTCAAGGGCATCGCCCGCGGCCGCTGCGTGCTCGCGCTGCCCTTCGCCGACGTCGATCTGGTCGCCCTGTCCAAGGCCGGGCTCACCGACCTGCAGGAACAGGCGATGAGCCGGAGCAAGGCGGTCGGCGAGCTGCTCCAGGTGCAGACCGTCAGCGACATGGTGTGGCCGCTGGGCGGGGTGCTGGACGAGCGCACCCTGGCCGACCTGGGCCGGCGCAACCTGCTGCTGGAACAGCGCGGGCTGCAGGACGGCCGCACGGTGACCGCCCCGGTCAAACTGGCCGCCCCGGCAGGCTCGCTGACCGCGGGCTCCACCGCGGTGCCGATCGACCCGCTGGTGCACAACGCGCTCGGCGGCGCTCGCGCGCCCACCTCCGGCGCGGCCACCTACGGCGCGCTGGACCTGCAGAACGGCATGGGCGCGCTGCTGTACCGGGCCACCGCGCTGGGCAAGACCGGCGGCTCGCTGGTGGTCGCCCCGCCCCGGCGGTGGAAGGCCCCGGTCGGCGAGCTGACCGCGTTCCTGCAGTCCATGCAGCAGCTGCTCGGCGGCAGGCTGGTCACCCCGCGCGGGCTGACCGAGCAGGCCGCCGCCGCGGCGGGCGGGCGCACCGCGGGCCTGACCTACCCGGTGGAGGCCACCGGCGCGGAGATCTCCCCGACCGCCACCGGCGAGCTGCGCGCGATGCGTGACCGGTCCAGGGACCTGCTCGCGGCGATGAGCAGCGACGGCGTCAAGGGCACCGCCCCGGCCGCGCTGATCGACCCGCTGGACCTGGGCATGGTGCGGGCGGCCTCCGGCGCCTGGCGCGGCAACAGCTCCGCTGGCGGCGCGGCAGGCTCGCTGGTCGGCGACCAGCTGGAGAACCTGGTCTCCCAGGTGCGGATAGTCACCCCGCCCGGCCCGTACTACCTGGCCTCCTCGGACAGTCCGCTGCCGCTGACCATCAGCAACAAGCTGCCGGTGGTGATCAAGGTCAGGGTGACCTTCAGCAGCACCCAGGGCCTGCGCACCAGCGATGTCAACGACCTGACCATCGGCGCGAACAGCAACCTGCCGATCCGGGTGCCCACCGAGATCACCCGTGGTGGCCAGTTCAGCGTGGACGCCCTGCTGCAGACGATCAACGGCAGCCCGCTGGGCCGCGGCGGCGAGGCCAACCGGATCACCCTCATCTCCACCGCGTACGGCACGATCACCCTCGGCATCACGGTCACCGCTGGCGCGGCCCTGGTGCTGCTGGTGGCCCGCAGGCTGTACCGGCGCCTGCGCTCGGGCAAACAGGAGCGCGCCGCGTGAGCGAGACGAGGCAGATGGACAAGCCGGCTCCGGCCAAGGCCCAACCCTCGCTGGCCAAGGCCAGCGGCTCGATGGCGATCGCCACCCTGGCCAGCCGGATCACCGGGTTCCTGTCCCGGATCGTGCTCGTGGTGGTGGTCGGCTCCGGCGTGATCACCGACTCCTACCAGGTCGGCATGACCATCCCGCTGCAGGTCTACGAGCTGCTCCTGGGCGGCGTGCTGAGCAGCATCATCGTGCCGCTGCTGGTGCGGGCGGAGAAGGAGGACGAGGACGGCGGCGAGGCCTACACCCAGCGCCTGCTGACCATGGCGCCGGTGATCCTGCTGGTGGCCACCGTGGTGATGGTGCTGGCCGCCCCGCTGCTGACCACCATCTACGTCGACGGCAGCAGCACCAGCAAGGCCCGGCCGGACCTGGTCACCGCCTTCGCCTTCCTGCTGCTGCCGGAGATCCTCTTCTTCGGCCTCGGCGCGCTGTTCACCGCGATCCTCAACGCCCGCGGCGTGTTCGGCCTGCCCGCCTGGGCGCCGGTGTTCAACAACCTGGTCGTGCTGGTCACCCTCGGGGTGTACCTGCTGGTCCCTGGCGACCCGACGATCAACCCGCTGGCCATGAGCGACCCGAAACTGCTGGTGCTGGGCATCGGCACCACGCTGGGCATCGTGGTGCAGTCGCTGGTGGTGCTGCCCGCGATGCGCCGGGCCGGGATCAGGTTCAAGTGGCGCTGGGGCTGGGACCGCAGGCTCACCGAGTTCGGCGGCCTGGCGCTGTGGATGCTGGTCTACGTGGTGCTCGGCCTGGTCGGCGTCATCGTGGTCACCCGGATCGCCACCGCCGCGCTGCCCGGCAGCATGACCTCGTACAACCTGGCCTGGCAGCTCTTCCAGCTGCCCTACGGCATCCTCGGCTTCTCCCTGCTCACCGCGATCATGCCGCGGATGAGCAAGGCGGCCGCGGACAACAACGTGCGCGGGGTGGTCGCCGACCTGTCCCTGGGCAGCCGCCTGCTGACCACCATGCTGCTGCCGCTGAGCGCCGGCATGACCGTGCTCGGCAGCCAGCTCGGCGTCGCGCTGTTCTTCTACGGCGCCAACACCCTCTCCAGCGCCCAGCAGATCGGCACCACGCTGGCGGTCTCCGCGTTCGGGCTGGTGCCCTACGCGATCACCATGATGCAGCTGCGGGTGTTCTACGCGATGAAGGACGCCCGCACCCCGGCCATGCTGCAGCTGGTCACGGTGGCGGTGAAGATCGGCCTGTCCATCCTGTGCGTGCAGGTGCTCGACCCGCACACCATGGTGCTCGGCCTCGCCTTCGTGAACTCGATGTCGTTCCTGGTGGGCGCGGTGGCCGGCAACATCTGGCTGCGGGTCCGGCTCGGCAGGCTGGAGTCCGGGCGGCTGGGCCGCACCTTCGGCCTGTCCCTGGTGGGCTCGCTGCTGGGCGCGCTGAGCGTGGTCCTGGTGCACACCGCGACCCTGGAGTTCGCCCCGATCGGCACCTCGCCCCGGCTGATCGCCTGGATCGTCCTGATTGTCGGGAGCGTCCTCGGACTGGCCGTCGCGTTCGGCTCGATGATGCTACTCAAGGTGACGGAACTGAATCCGGCGATGTCACGGATCACCCGACTTTTGCGCCGCCGTTGACGCCCGGCTTCCCGTACCCTCGACCGGGAGCACCAGCACGCGGTCAGGGGTCGCGACCGTAGACGACGTGCGGAACGGGAGAAAGCTCGGTGAGTGGGACGCCGGATTACACGGCGCCGCACGGGAATCCAGCCGGCGGCGCGGTAGGTGCTGCCGCCTTCGTTCCGGGTGCGACGCTCGGTGACGGCCGCTACCGCCTGTTGTCACTGGCGGGCCAGGATCCGCGCGGCCCTGCCCAGTTCTGGCGGGCCAGGGACAACGCGCTGGGACGTGACGTTGCTCTCACCGTGCTGCTCGGCGACGTCTCGGACGAGCGCACCGCCGCCCGTGCCCGGCGCACCCTGGAACGCGCCACCCATTCCGCTGGCTTCACCCACCCCGGTGTCTCCCGGACCCTGGACGTGCTCTGGCCCGGCCAAGGGGTCAACCCGCGGGACGGCGTGTTCGGCATCGTGGTGGCCGAGTGGACCCAGGGCACCGACCTGCTGGACCTGATCACCGAGGGCCCGCTGCCCTCGGGCACCGCCTCCCGGCTGCTGGAGCCGCTGGCCGCCGCGGTGGAGACCGCGCACCACGCAGGCCTGGTGCTGGGCGTTGACCACCCGCAGCGGCTGCGGGTCACCCCGGACGGCAAGCTGCGGCTGGCCTTCCCCGGCCCCAGGGCCGAGGTGACCGCCCGCGAGGACGTCCGCGGACTCGGCGCCACCCTGTACCTGATGCTGACCTGCCGCTGGGCCCTGGACGGCGGCCCCATCGGCCTGCCATCGGCGCCCACCGGCCCGGACGGCACCGTGGTCTCCCCGCAGACCCTGCACCCGGCCGTGCCGCACGAGCTGTCCACGGTCGCCGTGCGCAGCCTGGAGGACACCAGCGTCGGCGGCCTGCGCACCGGCGCGGCCATCCTGCGGGTGCTCGAGCACACCGCGGCCGCCGAGGCCGAGGCCGCCGCGCTGCGTGCCCAGGAGGCCGCGCTCACCGAGTCCTACCCGGCGCTGGCCACCGATGAGGACGACAAGCGGGACGAGAAGAGCAGGCGGCGCAAGCTCGCCGTCGGCATGACGCTGCTGACCATGGCCACCGCGGGCATCCTCGCCTGGGCCGGACTGTCGGTGATCGGCATGTTCTCCACCCCGGAGACCCGGTCCGGCCCCACCGTGGCGCTCACGCCCACCACGCCTCCGCCGCCGGGCCAGACCAGCAGCACCCAGCCGAGCACGCCCACCAGCGAGCAGCCCCAGTCCGGTGGCACCGTGGACGTGGCCAGCGTGAACGTCTACAACGTGCAGGGCGAGCCGGACAACCCGCACCGGATCAAGCGAGTGGTCGACGGCGATCCGCGCTCGACCTGGAAGACCATGACCTACCGCCAGCAGTTCCCCAGGGGCAAGCCGGGCGTGGGCATCATGATCACCCTGGCCGAGGCGGCCAAGCTGGCCAAGGTCGTCATCGACTCGCCCAGCGGCGGCACCAAGATCGAGGTGCGCAGCGCGCCCTCGGGCAGCGCCGATCTGGACGAGACCACGGTGCTGGGCACCGGGACCCTGCAGAAGGGCGACACCGAGATCAGCCTGGAAGCCGGTGACGCCACGAAGTTCGTGTTGCTGTGGATCACCGGTCTGGGTGGCAGCGGCGACCGCAACGTCTCCGAGCTGTCCGAACTGACCTTCGTCCGTGCCGGGTGAACGCCCGTCATAGGCACGGATGAGCTGACGCTATTCTCTGCCGCGTGACAGCCGCGGCTAGCTCGGACGGGGACCTTATAGCGGCCCATGCTGCTGGCGACCCACACGCGTTCACCGAACTTGTGCGGCGTCACCGGGATCGCATGTGGGCGGTGGCCCTGCGGACATTGCGTGATCCGGAGGAAGCGGCCGACGCGCTGCAGGAGGCGTTCATCTCCGCCTTCCGCGCCGCGGCCTCCTTCCGCGCCGAGTCACAGGTGTCCACCTGGTTGCACCGGATCGTGGTGAACGCATGCCTCGACCGGGTGAGGCGCCGCCAGGCCCGGCCGACCGTGCCGATGCCCGAGGAGCCGCACCGCGAACCGGTGGCGCCCAGGGACGTGATGGACGAGCGGGTCACCTCGCTGGCCGTCCAGGACGCCCTCGCCGAGCTGCCTGCGGAGCAACGCGCGCCGATCATCCTGGTGGATGTGCAGGGATACTCGGTAGCCGAGTCCGCGCAGATCCTGGGAATCGCCGAAGGTACCGTGAAGAGCAGATGTGCTCGCGGTAGGGCGAAGCTGGCGAAACTTCTCGGGCACCTGCGGAACCCCGATGCAAGTGCGAACGTCTCACCTGACGCTGGAGCAATGGCACCGCGGCGTCCACGGGAGGGACGATGACCACCAACGAGCGCCGGCCCGGTGTGCCGGACGGCCCGCCGTGGTCTGTTGATCTCATCGCCGATCTGCACGCCGGGGTCCTGGACCCCGCTGTGGCCGCGCACCTGCGGCCCAGGATCGAAGCTGACCCACAGGCGCGGGAGATCCTGGCCGCGCTGGATGAGACGCAGGCCGAACTCGCCGCCCTGCCCCCGCTGCGCATGCCCGAGCACGTGGCGAGCCGGATCGAGGCGGCGATCGAGAACGAGGTGCGGCTGGCCATGGCCGCCCGCCCCGGCGCGGCCCCACTGGCCCCGCCCGCACCCCCACAGTTCCACCAGCAGCCACCGCAGCCGCAGCCCATGGCCCAGGTGGTCGACCTTGCCTCCGCCCGCCGCAGACGCAACAAGACCATCGGCTGGGGCATCGGCGCGGTGGCCGGCCTGGCCGCGGCCACCGGCCTGATCTTCGCCACGCTGCCGGGTCAGCAGCCCACCGTCGGCACCGCCCAGCCCACCAGCGGCGTGACCAGCCCATCCACCCCGGATGACGGGGTGCTGGCGCTGAAGGGTTCGGACCTGGACGGCAAGTCGGTGCCCCCTGGCGTCGGCGGCGCCAAGGACTTCGGCCCGCTGAGCGATCCGGCCAAGCGGAAGACCTGCCTGGCCGCGCACAAGGTGCCGGCTGGCCAGGACGCGATCGCCGGTCGCCGGGTCACCCTGGACGGCAAGCCGGGCGTGCTGATGGTGGTGCTCACCACCGTTCCCGGCCGGACCAGGATCCTGGTCGTCGGCCCGGACTGCTCGGCGGAGAGCCCCTCGCTGCTGAAGGACATCACGGTCGGCAAGTAGTTCAGGTGTGACGTCGGAGTCACCTGGGAACAGCCGCACCTAGGATCGCGTTGTGCCGGTACGAAGCCGGCATACGTCGACTCAGGGCACGGAGGTCCCCAGGTGTCATCGCAGGTACGAAACCTGATCGTGGTGGGCTCCGGTCCAGCTGGATACACCGCGGCCACCTACGCGGCGCGGGCGCAGCTCAACCCCCTGATCTTCGAGGGCACCCAGTTCGGCGGCGCGCTGATGACCACCACCGAGGTGGAGAACTACCCGGGGTTCAAGGACGGGATCATGGGTCCCGACCTGATGGAGCAGATGCGCGCCCAGGCCGAGCGCTTCGGCGCCGAGCTGCGGGCCGAGGACGTCGAGGCCGTCGACCTGTCCGGGCCGGTCAAGACGGTCACCGCGAACGGGGTCACCTACCAGGCCAAGGCCGTGGTGCTGGCCATGGGCGCGGCCGCCCGCTACCTGGACGTGCCCGGTGAGCAGCGCCTGCTCGGCCGCGGCGTGTCCTCCTGCGCCACCTGCGACGGATTCTTCTTCCGGGACCAGGACATCGCGGTGATCGGCGGTGGCGACTCCGCGATGGAGGAGGCCACCTTCCTGACCAGGTTCGCCCGGTCGGTGACGATCATCCACCGGCGGCAGGAGTTCCGCGCCTCCAAGATCATGCTGGCGCGGGCCCAGGCCAACGAGAAGATCCGCTGGCTGCTGGACACCAAGGTCACCGAGGTGCTCGGGGAGACCTCCGTCACCGGCGTGCGGGTGCAGAGCGCCGTCACCGGCGAGGAGACCGTACTGCCGCTGACCGGCTTCTTCGTCGCGGTCGGCCACGACCCGCGCTCGGCGCTGGTCAAGGGCCAGATCACCACCGACGACGAGGGCTACGTGCAGGTCGCCGCGCCCGGCACCGCCACCAACCTGGACGGCGTGTTCGCCGCGGGCGACCTGGTCGACCACACCTACCGCCAGGCGATCACCGCCGCCGGCTCCGGCTGTGCCGCGGCCATGGACGCCGAGCGCTGGCTGGCCAGGCAGGAAGCGGCCGAACCCGAGACCGTCACGGCGGCCGCGAGCCACTGAGCACCCCGCAGACCCGATTCACCTGCCCCCCAACCAAGGAGTGACGATGGGCAACAACACCAAGGTCGTGTCCGACGCGACTTTCGCCGAGGACGTCCTGCAGAGCGAGAAGCCAGTGCTGGTGGACTTCTGGGCGACCTGGTGTGGACCGTGCAAGATGGTCGCCCCGGTGCTCGACGAGATCGCGGGCGAGCACGCCGACAAGATCACCATCGTCAAGCTCGACATCGACGCCAACCCGTCGACCGCGCGGGACTACCAGATCATGTCGGTGCCGACCATGATGCTCTTCCAGGGCGGCAAGCCGGTGAAGACCATCGTGGGCGCCAAGCCGAAGGCGGCCATCCTCAACGACCTCGTCGACGTCATCCCGGCGACGTGATCTAAGTCCTATGCCGGACCCCGCGCCCGTGCCCTGACCTGTGCGATGAGTCAGTTCAGGTGAACCTGGCGTAAAGTCCCCTGCTGGATCGTGCAACCCCGGTTCGCGGTTCTTCGTCATCCTGATGAGTGGTTCTGCCACCAGGACGACGGATCCGAGATCCGGGGTTGTGCTTTTTGGTGGCCGAACGACTGCTGGGAGTAGCCCCGCACGTGGCTGCTCGGACCGCAAGGCACAATAGGACGTCTCTAACTGTGCGCCGAAATGATTTTCCGGCGCCCGAGTCATGCGAGGGGTGCATGCTGCTGCTCCGCCGGGGTGATGACGGTCCAGCCGTCGCCGAGATCCGGGCGACTCTCGTGAAGCTGGGCCTGCTACCGGCCACCAACGGCCACGCCAGGCCCACGAACTTCGATGGCGAGGTCGAGCACGCAGTCCGCTCTTTCCAGCAGCAACGCGGGCTGATCACGGACGGCATCGTCGGCCCCAACACCTACCGCGCGCTCACCGATGCCCGCTGGCAGCTCGGTGACCGCAACCTCGCCTACCTGATCTCCCAGCCGATGAGCGGCGACGACGTGCTCACCCTGCAGCAGCGACTGCTGGAGCTGGGCTTCAACGCCGGCCGCGCGGACGGTCTCTTCGGCCACCAGACCGAGCACGCGCTGCGCAACTTCCAGCGCGACTACGGCCTGGCCGTGGACGGCATGTGCGGACCCGGCACGCTGCGCGCGCTGCGCCAGCTCGCGCCGAAGGTCCGCGGCGGACGTCCGGTGTTCCTGCGGGAACAGGAACACCTGCACCGGTCCGGCCCGCGCCTGTCCGGCAAGCGGATCGTGATCGACCCCGGTCACGGTGGCGGCGACCGGGGCATCGTGGTGGACGGGGTGGCCGAGGCCGACCTGATGTGGGACCTGGCCAGGCGGCTGGAGGGCCGGATGGTGGCCACCGGCATGGAGGCCCTGCTCTCCAGGAGCCCGCAGGTGTGCCCGCCGGAGTCCGACCGCGCCCAGTTCGCCAACAACGCCAACGCGGACCTGTTCCTGTCCCTGCACTCGGACGCGAACGCCTCCCCGCACGCCCGCGGCGTGGCCACCTTCCACTTCGGCAGCAGTGGCCACGGCACCAGCTCCACCGTCGGTGAGGCCCTGGCCGGGTTCATCCAGCGCGAGCTGACCGCCCGCACCGGCATGCTGGACTGCGGCACCCACCCCAAGACCTGGGACTCGCTGCGGCTGACCCGCTGCACCGCGGTCCGGGTGGAGACCGGTTACCTGACCAACCCGGAGGACCGCCGCCGCCTGCTCGACCCGGCGTTCCGGGACGTGGTGGCCGAGGGCATCCTGGTCGCGGTGAAGCGGCTGTACCTGCTGGGCAAGAACGACCAGCCCACCGGCACGTTCACCTTCGACGACCTGCTCAAGTACGAGCTGTCCAAGGCCGAAACGGCCTGACCCAGCCAACGAGAAAGGCCCCCGACCCGGAAACCCGGTCGGGGGCCTTTCTCGTGAGTCTCAGACGGGCCGGAAGCTCGGCTCCTTGGTGGCGGTGGCGCTGATGGAGACCGTGCCCAGCAGCCGCTCCAGCGCCGCCTCCACGTCTTCCTTCCAGGTCAGCGCGGTCCGCAGCTCAAGACGCATCCGCGGCCACTTCGGGTGCGGGCGCACGGTCTTGAACCCGACGCTGAGCAGGAAGTCCGCGGGCAGCACGCAGTTGGGCTCATCCGGGGTGGCATCGCCGAAGGCCTCGATCGCCTTCACCCCGCGCCGGGTCAGATCCTTGGCCACCGCCTGCACCAGCACCCGGCCCAGGCCGCCACCGGTGAACTCGGGCAGCACCTGCAACGCGGTGATCAGCACCGCGTCCGGGCTGGCCGGTGAGGTGGGGAAGGTGGAGGCCCTGGGCACCACGCTGGGCGGGGCGTAGAGCACATGCCCGGCAGGCACCCCGTCGGCGTAGATGATCCGGCCGCAGGAACCCCACTCCAGCAGGACCGCGGAGATCCAGGCTTCCTTGTCGAACTCGGTCTGGCCGAACTCCTCCGACTGCTCCTTCATATGCGGAGCCAGCTCCCAGAACACACAGCCCCGGGAATGCCGGGACAGGTGGTCGAGGTTGTCCAGCGTGACGCCGACTACGCGTCGCGACACCTGACCTCCCAGCAAGAACGGCATGCCCGCGCACCACGGGCACCGTGAACCAGCATAGGCGCAGCGCACCGGCTTCGACAGGGAGGCCGGATCACACTCGGCGCCATCGCTCCTGCCGGCGGCCTAGACTGACTCGGACGATCGCCGATACCGGAGCGCGCCATGAACCTACCTGCCCCCAAGCCCGAACAGCAAAATCCGTCCGCTGTCCCGGCCGCGGCGGCAGCGGGGCGCAGCCTGGACACCCACCTGCGGCGCTACGCGGCGCGCACGGCCGGCATGACGGCATCGGAGATCAGGGCCCTGTTCGCGGTGGCCAGCAGGCCCGAGGTGGTCTCCCTGGCCGGTGGCATGCCCTACCTGGCCGCGCTGCCACTGGAGACGCTCTCCGCCGATGTGGCGCAGTTGCTGGCCACCGAGGGCCAGACCGCGCTGCAGTACGGCTCGGCCCAGGGCATCCCGGCACTGCGTGAGCAGATCTGCCAGATCATGGCCCTGGAGGGCATCTCGGCCCACCCGGACGACGTCACGGTCACCGTGGGCTCGCAGTCCGGACTGGACATGGTCACCCGGATCTTCTGCGATCCCGGCGACGTGGTGGTGGCCGAGGCCCCGTCCTATGTGGGCGCGCTGGGCACCTTCACCGCCTACCAGGCCGAGGTCGTGCACGTCCCGCTGGACGACGAGGGCCTGATCCCGGCGGAGCTGGAGCGCACGCTGAGCGCGCTGGCCGCGGCCGGGCGGCGGGTGAAGTTCCTGTACACGATCCCGAACTTCCACAACCCGGCAGGCGTGACCCTGGCGGTGCACCGGCGGGCCGAGGTGCTGGAGATCTGCGCCCGGCACGGCGTGCTGGTGATCGAGGACAACCCGTACGGGATGCTCGGCTTCGACGGCCAGACCTACCCGGCGCTGCGCTCGATGGAGTCGGAGAACGTGGTCTACCTCGGCTCGTTCTCCAAGACCTTCGCGCCGGGCCTGCGGGTCGGCTGGGCGCTGGCCCCGCACGCGGTGCGGGAGAAGCTGGTGCTGGCCGCCGAATCGGCCACGCTGTGCCCGCCCACCTTCACCCAGGCCGTGGTGTCCCGCTACCTGGCCCAGCACGACTGGATGGGCCAGATCAAGACCTACCGCGAGGTGTACCGGGAACGCCGGGACGCCATGCTCGGCGCGCTGGCGGCGCACCTGCCAGCGGGCTGCCGCTGGACCAAACCGGACGGTGGCTTCTACGTGTGGCTGACCGTGCCGGAAGGCATTGACACCAAGGCGATGCTGCCGCGCGCGGTCACCCAGCGGGTGGCCTTCGTGCCGGGCACCGCCTTCTTCGGCGACGGCACCGGCAACAGCCAGTTGCGGCTGTCCTTCTGCTACCCGACGCCGGAGCGGATCCGGGAGGGCGTGCGCAGGCTGGCCACCGTGCTGGAGGGCGAGCTGGAGCTGATCAGCACCTTCGGCCAGGTGGTCCGCCGCCAGCCGACGGGCCCGCAGTCGCCGTCCCCGGACACGGCCTGACCGGCCTTATCCCGCAACGTTCGCACCGACGGTCCACTGTGGACAATCACAGTGGACCGTCGGCACTTTCCAGGCGAGGAGCTGTGCAGTGTCTGATCGTTGGGTCGCGGTACTGGCCGGTGGGCTGTCCCATGAGCGGGAGGTCTCGCTGCGGTCGGGCCGCAGGCTCTCCGCCGCGCTGCGCGAGACCGGGCTGACCGTGGAGGAGTGGGACGCCGACGGCGCGCTGCTGGAGCGGCTGCGGCAGCACCGGCCGGATGCCGCGGTGGTGGCGCTGCACGGCGGCGAGGGCGAGAACGGCGCGGTGCAGTCGGTGCTGGAGATGCTCGGTGTGCCCTACGTGGGCACCGACCCGAGGGCCTGCCGCCGGGCCTGGGACAAGCCGACCGCCAAGGGCGAGCTGGCCAGGGCCGGGCTGAGCACGCCGGACTGGGTGGTGCTGCCGCACAGCACGTTCCGGGTGCTCGGCGCGCAGGCGGTGCTGGACGCGCTGGTCGACCGGCTCGGCCTGCCGCTGATGCTCAAGCCGGACCAGGGCGGCTCCGCGCTGGGCGCGACCGTGGTGCGGGACGCCGCGGATCTGCCTGCCGCGATGGTGGACTGCCTGGCCTACGGGGACACCGTGCTCGCGGAGACCTACGTTGCGGGCGTTGAGGTGGCCGTGGCGGTCGTGGACACCGCCGAGGGGCCCCTGGCCCTGCCGGCGGTGGAGATCCAGCCGGAGAACGGCGTGTACGACTACTCGGCCCGGTACACCGCGGGACTCACCACGTTCCACGCCCCGGCCCGGCTCTCGCCGGAGACCCAGCGGACGGTGGGGGAGCTGGCGGTGGCCGCGCACCAGTTGCTCGGCCTCCGTGACATCTCCCGGACCGACGCGATCGTGACGCCGGATGGCACGGCGCACTTCCTGGAAGTGAATGTCTCGCCGGGACTCACCGAGACCTCACTGCTGCCGATGGCGGTGGAGGCCGCCGGGCGCTCGCTCGGTGAGGTGTTCGGCACCCTGGTCGAGCGAGCGCTCGCCCGCAGCTGATTGGCGTTTCCATCCGAAAACGTCACCGTGACATAAGTCGGCAATACCCTGGCTAGTCGCTCTGCTGTGACCGTTTTGCCCCGTTATGTCCCATCAGCTCCACGATGCGCTCAAGATCGTCCACAGAGCCGAATTCGAGCACGATCCGGCCCTTGCGGCGGCCGAGTTCAACCTTGACCCGGGTGTCGAAGGCGTCGGACAGTTTCTCCGCCAGGTCCTGCAGACCGGGGGCCTGGATCGGCTTGCGCGCGGCGGGCTTGGCCTTGGCCGGTTGCTCGCTCTTGGCGAGCACCACGGCCTCCTCGGTCGCCCGGACCGACAACCCCTCGGCGATGATCTTGGCGGCCAGGTCCTCCTGGCGGCCAGGGTCGTCCAGGCCGAGCAGCGCGCGGGCGTGTCCGGCGGAGAGCACACCGGCGGCGACCCGGCGCTGCACGGGGAGGGGCAGCTTCAGCAGCCGGATGGTGTTGGTGATCACCGGGCGGCTGCGGCCGATCCGGCCGGCCAGCTCCTCGTGGGTGACCTCGAACTCCTCCAGCAGCTGCTGGTAGGCGGCCGCCTCTTCCAACGGGTTGAGCTGCACCCGGTGGATGTTCTCCAGCAACGCGTCCCGCAGCATCGCCTCATCGGCGGTCTGCCGGACGATGGCCGGGATCCGGTCCAGCCCCGCCAGCTGCGTCGCCCGCAGGCGCCGCTCACCCATGACGAGTTCGTACTGACCCTTGCCCAGCTCCCGCACCACGACCGGCTGCATGAGCCCGAACTCGCGGATCGAGTGCTCCAGCTCGGACAGCGCGTCCTCGTCGAAGACGTGCCGGGGCTGCTTCGGGTTCGGCTTGATCGCCGCGGTCGGCACCTCGCGGTAGACCGCACCGGCCACCGAGGTCTCCGGCTCCACCTCACCCTTGGTCCTGGCCGCCACCGCGGTGGCGGCGGGGGAGGAGGCACCCGCCGCGCCGGGCGGCGGGCCACTGGGGATCAGTGCGGCGAGACCTCGGCCGAGCCCGCCCTTTCGTTCTGTCATGTGGTTCCCATCTCGGCGCCGCGTACGGCGAGTTCCTTGGCTGCGTCGAGGTAGCTCATCGCGCCCCGCGAACCCGGGTCGTAGGTGATGATCGTCTGCCCGAAGCCGGGCGCCTCGGACACCTTCACGCTACGAGGGATCACGGTCTTGAGGACGCGTTCCTGGAAGTGGTTGCGCACCTCGGTGGTCACCTGGTCGGCCAGCTTGGTGCGGCCGTCGTACATGGTGAGCAGGATGGTGGACACGTCCAGGTCCGGGTTCAGATGCTGCTGCACCAGCTCGATGTTGCCGAGCAGCTGGCTCAGCCCCTCCAGCGCGTAGTACTCGCACTGGATCGGGATGAGCACCTCCTGCGCCGCCACCATCGCGTTCAGCGTGAGCAGGCCGAGCGAGGGCGGGCAGTCGATGAAGACGTAGTCGGGCTGCAGGGAGTCCAGCGCCTCGGGGGAGAGGGCTTCCTTGAGCCGGGACTCCCGGGCGGCCATCGAGACCAGTTCGATCTCGGCGCCGGCCAGGTCGATGGTCGCCGGGACGCACACCAGGTTGTCCGTCTGGTTGCTCGGCGCGGCCGCGTCAGCG
Organism: Crossiella sp. CA198; assembly: GCF_052078295.1. Lineage (NCBI taxonomy): Bacteria > Bacillati > Actinomycetota > Actinomycetes > Pseudonocardiales > Pseudonocardiaceae > Crossiella > Crossiella sp. CA198. Next base: position 59,128 of record NZ_JBQJIM010000016.1, on the reverse strand, counting down.
AGCGAGATCTCGCCGATCAGCACCTCGTAGATGGAGGGGGTGCCGGACCGATGCTCGACGCCCAGGGCGGTGCTCGCGTTGCCCTGCGGGTCGAGGTCGATCACCAGCACCTTGAGGTGGTGCAGGGCGAGTGCGGCGGCCAGGTTCACCGTGCTGGTGGTCTTACCGACGCCGCCCTTCTGGTTGGCCACGGTGAGCACGCGGCGACGGGCCGGGCGGGGCAACTGCAGGGCGTCGGGGTGCAGCACGCGAGTAGCGCGCTCGGCTTCCTCGGCAATGGGGGTCCACACGGGGATCTCCTCGGGCACGTGGGATGTCACCGAATCCGGTGCGAGTGTTTCACGTGGAACGTGGGCCGTTTCGCGCTCCGAATGTGAAAACTGGGGCGACTCCGGCCTCATCCCCGATCCTTCCTTCTCCGGCGCTTCCCGTCACGCCCTGGAGCGCGATCGACCACAACTACCGTCGTCGGCACCTCAAGAACCCCTTCCCCGCAGACCACAATCCGTCCGTTCACGCCCCCGACCGCCGCCACCGCCTGCTCGTCCCGCTCAAGCTCCTCCGCCGCACTCGACCCCTTGAGCGCCAGCAGCTGCCCCTCGGGCCGAGCCAACGGCAGACACCACCCGGCCAGCTTCGCCAGCGGCGCGACAGCGCGTGCAGTCACTACATCGGCACCAGCGAGCTGTTCCCGAACGGCCTTCTCCTCAGCACGTCCCCGAACCACCTCGACATCGAGGTCCAGCTCCTCGACCACCTCGGTCAGCCAGGCGACCCGGCGAGCCATCGGCTCCAGCAGGGTGATGGACACATCGGGCCGAGCGATCGCCATCGGCAGGCCGGGCAGCCCGGCCCCGGAGCCGACGTCGACCACGGACACCGAGGGCGGCAGCAGGTCGGCCACCACGGCGGAGTTGAGCATGTGCCGATCCCAGACCCGTTCGACCTCGCGAGGCCCGATCAGCCCCCGCTCCACCCCGTGCTCGATCAGCAGGTCGGCGAACCGCACTGCCAGCTCAAGCCGATCCCCGAACACCCGCGCCGCCAGCTCCGGCACCGGCACCGTTTCACGTGAAACCACGCCCACTCCCCATCCCTTCAGTCGCCGTTTCACGTGAAACGACCACCCAAACCCAGACGCCCAATAAGACCACGAACCACTACTCGCTCCCGCCACACCCGGCCGCGCACCCATCCCCGGATCCCCACAACCAACCCGCGCCTCCCACTCACCGCTGTCCAACCGTCGATCTCCCCACCTCGCTAACCCGCCCACCCAAAACAAAACGCCCGGCCGAGGAAGCCCCGGCCGGGCGTTCTGCGTGTGCTTGGTCAGCTGGTCGGGAAGACCACCACGCGGCGGTGCGGCTCCTCGCCCTCGCTCTCGCTGTGCACCCCGGTGACCGCGGCGACCGCGTCGTGCACGACCTTCCGCTCGAACGGGGTCATGGTGCGCAGGCGGATCGGCTTGGTCGTCTCCAGCACCTTCTCCGCGGTCGACTTGCCCAGCTCGCTCAGCTCGGCGCGGCGGTCGGCGCGCCACTGGGCCACGTCGAGCATCAGGCGGCTGCGGCTGCCGGTGGACTGCTGGACCGCGAGGCGGGTCAGCTCCTGGAGGGATTCCAGGACCTCACCGCGGCGACCGACGAGCTTCTCCAGGTCTTCGCCGCCGTCGATGCTCACGATCGCGCGGCCCGCTTCGACGTCCAGGTCGATGTCGCCGTCGTAGTCGAGCAGGTCGAGCAGCTTTTCCAGGTAGTCGCCCGCGACGTCGCCTTCGCGCACCAGCAGGCTCTCGTCGTTACCGGCGTCCGGAGTAGCGGCGTCCGCTTCCTGTTCGGTCGCCTGCAAGGTCTCCGACACGGTGTCTCCTTCCATATTGCAGTCGCCTCAGCGGCGCTTGCGGGTCTGCTTCTTGCCCGTCGACCGGCTCTGGATGATCCCGGGGACCTCACCGGGCTTGGGGGCGGCGGAGTCCGTGGACTTGGCCGCGTCCGAACCGTTGCGCGGGGCAGTGCTCTTCTCCGACCCGGTTGAGGCGGAGGTGTCCTTGTTCTTGTCGGCCGAGGAGGTGGCAGGCGGGGCGGTGTTGGCCGGGCGCTTGCGCACCGGCTTCTGACCGGGCTGCGGCTTCTGGCCGGGCTTGGGGCCGATGTTCTGCCGCTTCTCGATGGCGGCGGCCTTCTTCTCGTCTTCCTCGCGGTCGATGCGGTGGTACACCACGTACTGCTGACCGAGGGTCCAGGTGTTGTTGCTCAGCCAGTAGAGCAGCATCGCGACCGGGAAGAACGGGCCACCGACGAGCACCGCGAGCGGGAACAAGTACAGCATCAGCTTGTTCATCATCGCCGACTGCGGGTTGGCCGCCGCGGTCGCCGACTGGCGGGCCACCGAGTGCCGCGCGGTCAGGTGGGTCAGCGCCGAGGCCAGCACCATGAGCGGGATCGCCAGCAGCAGCAGGGCGGTGCGGTCGGTGCCGATGGTGGCCAGGTCCGCGCCGCTCATCCGGATCGCGGCGGAGAGGTTCACGCCGAACAGCTTCGAGGCGAGGAAGGAGCTGACCTCGGGCTGGCCGAAGATGTAGTTGCTCGTGGCGCCGGGCTTGAAGCCCTGGAGCACGTTGAGCAGACCGAGGAACACCGGCATCTGGACCAGCATCGGCAGGCAGCCGCCCAGCGGGTTGAACCCGCCCTCGGCCTGGAGCTTCTGCATCTCCTGGGCCATGCGCTGCTTGTCGTTGCCGTACTTCTCGCGAAGCTTGGCGAGCTGGGGCTGGAACTCCGCCATCTTGCGCATCGAGCGCACCTGCTTGACGAACGGCTTGAACAGCAGCCCGCGCAGGGTGAACACGAGGAGCATCACCGACAGGGCCCAGTTCACCCCGCTGGTCTCCGGGATGACATAGCTGAGCACCTTGTGCCAGAACCACATGATGGCTGACACGGGGTAGTTGATGAAGTCGAGCACGAACTACTCCTCAGCGGATTTGCACGAAGCCCGCTCCGAAGCACGGTCGCGGGGCGGCGGAACGGGGTCCAGGCCTCCAGGGTGCCAGGGTCCGCAGCGCAACAGCCTGCGCACGGTGAGCCACGACCCGCGGAAGGCGCCGTGTGTGGTCAGCGCCTCCACCGCGTAGGTGCTGCAGCTCGGGTAGAAGCGGCACGTCGGGGGAAGAGCGGGGGAGATGAACCGGCGATAGAACCGGACCGGCCACAACAACACGGTGGCCACCGGCCCGGCCCGCCCGGCGCTCACGCCGCACCACCGTGGACGGGCAGACCGAGCTTGCGGAAGGCCGAGTCGAGATCGCCACCGAGCTGGGCACTGGTGGCCTCGGCCGAGTCGGGCAGGGCACGCACCACGAGGGCGGTGCCCGGCGGGAACCGGTCAAGCCGGTCCCGCATCAGGTGCCGGAGCCGGCGGGAGACCCGGTGCCGGACGACTGAATTGCCCACGGCCTTACTCACGACGAAACCCACCCGCGGCGAGCAGGACTCGCCAGGGGTGGGCGGGTTCGACAGTTGCGCGTGCACCACCAACCGGGGTCGCCCAACGCGGCGGCCCCGGCGTACCACCAGGCCGAAGTCCTGGCTACGGGTGAGCCGGGCAGCCGCGGGGAGCACGGCGGCGGGTGTCTCAGGCGGACAGCTCGTCGCGGCCCTTGCGGCGGCGAGCAGCCAGGATGGCGCGACCGGCACGGGTGCGCATCCGCAGCCGGAAGCCGTGGGTCTTCGCGCGACGACGGTTGTTGGGCTGGAAGGTGCGCTTGCTCACGGTCGGTTCTCCCGGTACATGGGTGTAGCAGGTCTAGGGTTGTCTCCGTCGCGTTCGTCAAGATCAGACGACCATGACAGGCACGGCAAACGCACCCGTCGGTACGCGGGAGACCGTTCGAGGGTACTTATCACCCGCCGTCATCTCAAATCCGCCCCCCGTTCCACCACAACGGGCAAGCAGGCCGCCCACTCCAGTGCAGTCGCCATCCGGGTCTTGCAGGCGGTGTCCAGTGTTGTTAGGTTGCCCCTTCCGCGGTTACAGGGGGGTCCATGTGCGGCCCGTCCTGCCTTCGTGCACAGTTGTGGACAACTCTGTGGACATCTCACGTTTGGTGTCCGCGCGGCACTGACACGAGGGGAGGGGAGCGGAGCAAGTGTCCGACACCCACGCCGAGCTGGGACTCGTATGGGAGCGTGTGGTGCAGGAGTTGTCCTCCGGCACCCTGTCTCCTCAGCAGCGAGCCTGGATGCGGGTGACCCGCCCGATCGGCCTGCTCGACGGAACGGCCCTGCTGGCCGCCCCGAGCGATTTTGCCAAGGACGCCATCGAACGCGCGTTGCGCGAACCGATCACCGCCGCGCTCTCCCGCCATCTCGGCCGGGACGTCTCGCTCGCGGTGAAGGTGGACAACGCGCCATTGAGCCCCGCCCCGCCCAAACCGGTGGCCCCGCCGCCGGTGAGCCCGCCAACGCACGCAGGCCCGTCGCTGGAACAGCCGACGATGCCCGCGATCCCGCTGCCGCTGGCCCCGCTGCCCAACGGGATGGCCACCACGCCGATTCCCGGCCCCGGGTTGCCGCAACTCGGTTCGCTGCCCACCGGCTTGACCGAGGGCGGGGACACCGAGGACGAGGTGGACGAGGAGCGCGAGGCGCTCGCCGCGGTGCACGAGATATGGCCCAAGTACTCCGGTAATTCGGCCGGTCAGCCCGCTCGCTCGCCGAGCAACCCGCAGACCAGGCTGAATGAGAAGTACACCTTCGACACCTTCGTCATCGGCGCCTCCAACCGGTTCGCGCACGCCGCGGCAGTGGCCGTGGCCGAGGCGCCGGCCAGGGCGTACAACCCGCTGTTCATCTGGGGCGAGTCCGGTCTGGGCAAGACCCACCTGCTGCACGCGGTCGGGCACTACGCCCAGCGGCTCTTCCAGGGCATGCGGGTGCGGTATGTCTCGACCGAGGAGTTCACCAACGACTTCATCAACTCACTGCGTGATGACCGCAAGGTCGCCTTCCAGCGCCGCTACCGGGACGTCGACGTGCTCCTGGTCGACGACATCCAGTTCCTGGAGGGCAAGGAAGGCACGCAGGAGGAGTTCTTCCACACCTTCAACACCCTGCACAACGCGAACAAGCAGATCGTGGTGTCCTCGGACCGGCCGCCCAAGCGGCTGGAGACCCTGGAGGACCGGCTGCGCACGCGGTTCGAGTGGGGCCTGATCACCGACATCCAGCCGCCCGAGCTGGAGACCCGGATCGCGATCCTGCGCAAGAAGGCCGCCCAGGACCGGCTGGCCGCGCCCGCCGAGGTGCTAGAGTTCATCGCCGCCCGGATCGAGCGCAACATCCGCGAGCTGGAGGGCGCGCTGATCAGGGTCACCGCGTTCGCCTCGCTGAACCGGCAGCCGGTGGACGTGCCGCTGGCCGAGATCGTGCTGCGCGACCTGATCCCGGACTCGCAGGCGCCGGAGATCACCGCGCCCACGATCATGGCGGTCACCGCGGAGTACTTCACGGTGAGCATCGACGACCTGTGCGGCCCCGGTAAGACCAAGGCGCTGGCCCAGGCCCGGCAGATCGCCATGTACCTGTGCCGCGAGCTGACCGACCTGTCCCTGCCGAAGATCGGGCAGACCTTCGGCGGCCGCGACCACACCACGGTTATGTACGCGGACAAGAAGATCCGCAAGGAGATGGCCGAGCGCCGCCGCATCTACGACCAGGTCCAGGAGCTGACCTCGCGGATCAAGCAGCGGGCCCGCGCCTGACCCCCAGCACGCCGTAGACGCCCGTCGGAGAGTCCCTCCGGCGGGCGTCTTCTCTTGTGTGCCCCGCCCGCGCTGCCGATGACTCCGGGGATGCCCTGGCATGGCCGCCGCACGCCGATGTTTCTAACTCGGCGTTGCCCCACCGCGCGCCCCACAAGCTGAGAAAAGTCGGGCGACCCAGGGCGGGACACCGGTCGGCCCCGCGCTGGGGTCCGGAACTTTTCTGACGGTGTGGAGCGCCCGATCGGACCAACTCTGGAGAAAGTTTCGGCGAGTTGTCCCCCATCCAGGGAGACCCGGACCACGCTCAGCCTGTGTAGAGGTTGGGTATGAACGCACCCACAGCTGGGGACAACCTTGTGGACAGCTCGCAGATCATGTGGATGCTCTTTGCCAACAGCTGAGTTGTCCACGGGTACCCCCGGTTTCTCACCAGTTGCCCACAGCCGTAGTCCACACCCTCAGAAACCACCTGAGCTGCGCAAACTCACTCTGTCCACACAACTCACAGCCCTTACTACTACTGCTGTCTTGATCTTTCGAAGAAGTAAAAATCAAAAGATGAACAAGCGCCGCGAAGTTGGGGATGGACGGCTCGCGGTCGAGGGCGGGCCGAGATGACGAGCAGGCCCGGAAGCCTCTACGGTGGAGCCCGCCTCGCTCGGACCTCGATGCGTCGCTGCGCCAACCCCGGGCCGCCGTGGCCCACGACCGACGGCGAACGACCAGCCCAGCCCGAGCCCATGACGGTCGCGTCGAATTTCCGAAAGGACCTGCCATGAAGATCCGCGTCGAGCGGGACGGCCTTGCCGACGCCGTCGCCTGGGTCGCCCGCAGCCTGCCCTCCCGGCCTCCGGTGCCGGTGCTCGGTGGAGTGCTGCTGGACGCGGGCGGAGCCGACGGCGACAACGGGGAGACGTTGACCGTCTCCGGCTTCGACTACGAGGTCTCGGCCCAGATCGGCGTGCCGGCCACCATCTCCGCGGCCGGTCGCACCCTGGTCTCCGGCAAGCTGCTGGCCGACATAACCAGGGCGCTGCCCAACCACCCGGTGGAGATCGCGGTGGACGGCGCCCGGGTGACGATCACCTGTGGCAGCGCCAAGTTCAGCCTGCCCACCATGCCGGTGGAGGACTACCCGCAGCTGCCTGCCATGCCGCAGCTCGCCGGGCACCTGCCCTCGGACAGCTTCGGCCCGGCCGTCGCCCAGGTCGCCATCGCGGCTGGCAAGGACGACACGCTGCCGATGCTCACCGGTGTGCGGATGGAGATCGAGGACGAGAAGGTCACCCTGGTGGCCACCGACCGCTTCCGGCTCGCCCTGCGCGAGTTCACCTGGGAGCCCAGCGGCGAGGTCGGCTCGACCGCGCTGCTCGTCCCGGCCAAGACCCTGGCGGACGCGGCCAAGACCCTCGGCGGCTCCGGCTCCAAGATCGAACTCTCCCTCGGCGACAGCGACGGCCTGCTCGGTCTGTCAGGTTCCGGGCGGCGCACCACCACCCGGCTGCTCGACGCCGAGTTCCCCAAGTACCGCCAGCTGCTGCCCAGCGAGCACGCCGCGGCCGCGATCATCGACGTGGCCCCGCTGGTCGAGGCGATCAAGCGGGTGTCCCTGGTCGCCGAGCGCGGCACCCAGGTCCGGCTGGAGTTCTCCGAGTCCTCGCTGCGCCTGTCCGCCGGTGGCGACGACGAGGGCAGCGCGGAGGAGGAGCTGCCGGTCGAGCTGACCGGTGACGGGCTGACCATCGCGTTCAACCCCGGCTACCTGCTCGACGGCCTCGGTGCGATGCACACCAGCCGGGCGCAGCTGACCTTCACCACGCCCAGCCGCCCCGCGCTGATCAAGCCGGTGGACGCCGAGGGCGAGGTCGAGCCCGGCTACATCTACCTGCTGATGCCCGTCCGGCTCCCCGGCTGAGTCCGCTCCATCCCGAACGCTTCGTAGTCAGGAAAGGTCGTAACTGTGGTGCAGCTCGGACTCGTCGGCCTGGGCAAGATGGGCTTCAACATGCGCGAGCGACTGCGCCGCGCCGGCCACGAGGTGATCGGGTACGACCGCAACCAGGAGGTCAGCGACAGCGAGTCGCTGGCCGACCTGGTGTCGCGGCTGGCCGCTCCCCGGATCGTGTGGATCATGGTTCCCGCCGGTGCGCCCACCCAGGCCACCGTGGAGGAGCTGAACGATCTGCTGGCCGAGGGCGACCTGATCATCGAGGGCGGCAACTCCCGGTTCACCGACGACCAGAAGCACGCCGCGCTGCTGGAGAAGAACGGCATCGGCTACCTGGACTGCGGAGTCTCCGGCGGGGTGTGGGGGCTGGACAATGGCTACGGCCTGATGGTCGGCGGCGAGTCGGCCTTCGTCGAGCGGGCGATGCCGGTCTTCGACTCGCTGCGGCCGGAAGGTCCGCGCGAGGAGGGCTTCGCGCACGCGGGCAAGGTCGGCGCCGGGCACTTCGCCAAGATGGTGCACAACGGCATCGAGTACGGCCTGATGCAGGCTTACGCCGAGGGCTTCGAGCTGCTGGACGCCTCCACCGTGGTCGACGACGCGCCCGCGGTGATCAAGGCCTGGCAGCGCGGCACCGTGGTCCGCTCCTGGCTGCTGGACCTGCTGGTCCGGGCGCTGGACTCGGACCCGGAGCTGGACGACCTGCGGGGTTATGTCGAGGACTCCGGCGAGGGCCGGTGGACCGTCGAGGAGGCGATCAACCACGCGGTGCCCGCGCCGGTGATCTCCGCCGCGTTGTTCGCCAGGTTCGCCTCTCGGCAGGAGGACTCGCCCGCCATGCGCGCGGTGGCCGCGCTGCGGAACCAGTTCGGCGGGCACGCGGTGCACCAGGCCGGTCCCAGCTCTGGTGCCGGATCGACAAACTGACCGTTGTACGTCCGAGCGCTCCAGGTCGCCGACTTCCGCTCCTGGGAGTCCGCCGACCTGGTCTTCGAACCCGGTCCGAGTGTGCTGGTCGGACCGAACGGCCAGGGCAAGACCAACCTGGTCGAGGCGGTCGGCTACGTGGCCACCCTGTCCTCGCACCGGGTGGCCACCGACGTGCCACTGGTCCGCCAGGGCGCGTCGCGGGCGGTGGTGCGCACCGCGGTGGTGCACCACGGGCGGGAACTGCTGGTCGAGCTGGAGATCACCCCCGGCAAGGCGAACCGGGCCCGGATCAACCGGGCGCCCGCGCCAAGGCCGAGGGAGGTGCTCGGCATCCTGCGCACCGTGCTGTTCGCGCCGGAGGACCTGGCGCTGGTCCGGGGTGACCCTGGCGAGCGGCGGCGGTTCCTGGACGACCTGCTGGTGCTGCGCGCGCCGCGGTTCGCCGGAGTGCGCGCGGATTATGAACGAGTGCTCAAGCAGCGCGGCGCCCTGCTGAAAACCGCAGGTGCGGCGCGCCGGGCGGGCAAGGGTGGGGATATTCGCACCCTGGACGTGTGGGACGGGCACCTGGCCCGGCACGGCGCGGTGCTGCTGGCCGCGCGGCTGGACCTGGTCGCCGCCCTGCAGCCGCTGGTGTCCGCGGCCTACGCCGGGGTGGCCCCGGAATCGCGACCCGCCGAGGTGAAGTACCGCAGTTGCCTGGGTGCGACCCTGCCGGCGGGATACGGTGTGGCAGGCGGCCCAGCCGCGGACATCGCGACCTTGGAAGCGGTGCTGCTGGAGGAGGTCGCCAAGGTGCGGACCCAGGAGATCGACCGAGGGGTCAGTCTCATCGGACCGCACCGGGACGAGCTGGAGCTGATCCTGGGCAGCACGCCCGCCAAGGGATATGCCAGCCACGGCGAGTCCTGGTCCTTCGCGCTCGCCTTGCGCCTGGCGGCCTTCGAGCTGCTGCGTGCGGAGGACGTCGAACCGGTGCTGATCCTCGACGACGTGTTCGCCGAGCTGGACCGGCGGCGACGGCAGCGGCTGGCCGAGGTCGCCGCCGCCGCGGAGCAGGTACTGGTCACCGCCGCGGTGGCCGAGGACGTGCCCACCGAGCTGGCTGGCGCCCGCTACGAGGTGGGTGAAGGGAAGGTCCAGCGTGTCCGGTGACAAGAGGTCAACCGGGTGTGACGCGTCGCACTCCTGGGGACAACCCTGTGGATAATGTGGATAACTCCGTCACGCGTGGGGATCTGCCACCACCTGACCCGGGTACTGATCGACCCTCCGTCACCTCTCCAGGTGGATTCAACGCGGAGGGTGAACACGGTCTGCGAGGGGTCGACCTGGCCAAGATGGCCCTGGCCGAGGCCCGCGCCGCCAACAAGGTCAAACGGGACGCGGCCAAGGCCGCCCAGGCCCCTCGGGCAGGCGGCGCCAACGCGCAACGCCGCCGCCGCTGGTCCGGGCCGGGTGTGGACAACCGGGACCCACAGCCGCTGGGTGCGCTGGCCGCCCGCATCGCCAGCGACCGCGGCTGGAGCGACAAGCTCTCCGGCGGCACCGTCTTCGGCAGCTGGGCCAAGCTGGTCGGCGCCGAGGTCGCCGAGCACGCCACCCCGATCGCGCTCAAGGACGGCGAGCTGACCGTGCAGGCCAGCTCCACCGCCTGGGCCACCCAGCTCAAACTGCTGCAGCGTCAGCTGCTCAGCCAGATCCGCGCCGGGGTGGGCAAAGACGTGGTCAAACGCCTGCGGGTACAGGGTCCGGCCGCGCCGAGCTGGCGCTACGGGCCCCGGCACGTGTCCGGTCGCGGCCCGCGCGACACCTATGGGTGACATGGCGCGGCTGGTTTTCGCGCAGAACCCTTGACAGTGATTCTCCGCGCTCCGGACCCGAACAAGTTGTTCTTCGGTCCTCTGCGACCGTCTCAGGGGTGTCCTAGGGTCATTCCTGTCCGGGTGGCCCGGTAGGATTGACGAGGTTGTGCTCCGCACCCAAGCGCACGCCGTCAAGCTGAGGAGATAGTGGCCTGTGGCTGCCAATACGAACAACGAGTACAGCGCGTCGTCCATCACCGTGCTCGAAGGCCTCGAGGCCGTCCGCAAGCGTCCCGGCATGTACATCGGCTCCACCGGTGAGCGTGGCCTGCACCATCTGGTGTGGGAGGTCGTGGACAACGCGGTGGACGAGGCGATGGCCGGGCACGCCACCAAGGTGGAGGTCGTGCTGCTCGCCGACGGCGGCGTGCGGGTGGTCGACGACGGCCGTGGCATCCCGGTCGATGAGCACCCGGTGGAGAAGCGCCCCGCGGTCGAGGTCGTGCTGACCACCCTGCACGCCGGTGGCAAGTTCGGCGGCGACTCCTACGCGGTCTCCGGCGGTCTGCACGGCGTGGGCGTGTCCGTGGTGAACGCGCTGGCCACCCGGCTGGACGTGGAGATCCGCCGGGACGGTTTCGTCTGGAACCAGCGGTATGAGAAGTCCGCGCCTGCACACCCGCTGGTCAAGGGCGAGCCCACCGACGAGACCGGCACGATCATCACCTACTGGGCCGACCCGGACATCTTCGAGACCACCACCTACAGCGCCGAGACGGTCTCCCGGCGGCTCCAGGAAATGGCCTTCCTCAACAAGGGCCTGATCATCACGCTGCGGGACGAGCGGGTCAGCGAGGCCGACGAGGTCGCCGACGCCGACGGGGTCAAGGCCGCGATCAAGGAGCGGACCTTCTGCTACCCGGGTGGCCTCGAGGACTTCGTCACCCACATCAACGCCACCCGCGAGTCAGTGCACAAGAAGATCATCTCCTTCGGCGCCAAGGCGGAGGGCCTTGAGGTCGAGGTCGCGATGCAGTGGAACACCGGCTACTCCGAGTCGGTCTTCACCTTCGCCAACACGATCAACACGCACGAGGGCGGCACCCACGAGGAGGGCTTCCGCGCCGCGCTGACCCGCGTGATCAACGAGTACGCGCGGGAGAAGAAGCTGCTCAAGGAGAAGGACGCGAACCTCTCCGGCGAGGACGTGCGCGAGGGCCTGGCCGCGATCGTCTCGATCAAGCTCAAGGAGCCCCAGTTCGAGGGGCAGACCAAGACCAAGCTCGGCAACACCGAGGCCAAGTCGTTCGTGCAGAAGACCTGCAACGAACACCTGCCCGACTGGTTCGACGCCAACCCGGCCGACGCCAAGATCATCATCAGCAAGGCCATCTCCTCCTCGCAGGCGCGCGCGGCCGCGCGCAAGGCGCGCGAGCTGGTCCGGCGCAAGAGCGCGCTGGAGATCGGCGGCCTGCCGGGCAAGCTCAAGGACTGCCGCTCCAACAACCCGGAGGAGTGCGAGCTTTACATCGTCGAGGGCGACTCGGCGGGTGGCTCGGCCAAGGAAGGCAGGGAGTCGCGCTTCCAGGCGATCCTGCCGATCCGGGGCAAGATCATCAACGTGGAGAAGGCACGCATCGACAAGGTGTTGAAGAACACCGAGGTGCAGAGCCTGATCACCGCGCTGGGCACCGGCATCCACGACGAGTTCGACCTGGCCCGGCTGCGCTACCACAAGGTCGTGCTGATGGCCGACGCCGACGTGGACGGCCAGCACATCACCACGCTGCTGCTCACGCTGCTGTTCCGCTTCATGCGGCCGCTGATCGAGCACGGGCACGTCTACCTCGCGCAGCCGCCGCTCTACAAGATCAAGTGGCCGCGGATCGAGCCTGAGTTCGCCTACTCCGACCGCGAGCGTGACGGCCTGATCCAGGCCGGTGTCGCCAACGGCCGCAAGCTGCCCAAGGACGACGCGATCCAGCGGTACAAGGGTCTCGGCGAGATGAACGCCGACGAGCTGTGGGACACCACCATGGACCCGGCCCACCGGGTGCTGCGCCAGGTCACCCTGGACGACGCGGCCACCGCCGACGAACTCTTCAGCGTGCTGATGGGCGAGGACGTCGAGTCCCGGCGCGCATTCATCACCCGCAACGCCAAGGACGTTCGCTTCCTCGATGTCTGATCTCGGCGAGCACAACAACACCTGCCCGCCGTTTAGAAGGGATTTCTGGTCGTGACCGACACCCTGCCGCCGACGGGCGACCGCGTCGAACCGGTCGATCTCCAGCAGGAGATGCAGCGTTCCTACGTCGACTACGCGATGAGCGTGATCGTCGGCCGGGCGCTGCCCGACGTGCGCGACGGCCTCAAGCCGGTGCACCGCCGGGTGCTCTACTCGATGTTCGACACCGGCCTGCGCCCCGACCGCAGCTACGTCAAGTGCTCACGCGTGGTCGGCGACGTCATGGGCAACTACCACCCGCACGGCGACAGCTCGATCTACGACGCGCTGGTCCGCCTGGCCCAGCCGTGGTCGATGCGCAACCCGCTGGTGGACGGCCAGGGCAACTTCGGCTCGGCGGGCAACGACCCGGCCGCGGCCATGCGGTACACCGAGGCCCGGCTGACCAACCTGGCCATGCAGATGCTGGCCGACATCGAAGAAGACACCGTCGACTTCGCCGACAACTACGACGGCAAGACCAAGGAACCCCGGGTTCTGCCGGCCCGCATCCCCAACCTGCTGGTCAACGGCAGCCAGGGGATCGCGGTGGGCATGGCCACCAACATCCCCACGCACAACCTGCGTGAGGTGGCCGAGGGCGTGGTCTGGGCGCTGGAGAACTTCGAGGCCGGCGACGAGGAAACGCTGGCCGCGATGATGATGCGGATCAAGGGGCCGGACTTCCCGACCAAGGGCCTGATCCTGGGCACCCAGGGCATCGAGGACGCCTACCGCACCGGCCGCGGCTCGGTCCGGATGCGCTCGGTGGTCGAGGTCGAGGAGGACGCCAAGGGGCGCACCATCCTCGTGGTGACCGAGCTGCCGTACCAGGTCAACCCGGACAACCTGGTGGAGAACATCGCCACCCTGGTCCGGGACGGCAAGCTCACCGGGATCGCCGACATCGCCGATGAGTCCAACAGCCGCAGCGGCATGCGGATCGTGATCGCGCTCAAGCGGGACGCCGTGGCCAAGGTGGTGCTGAACAACCTCTACAAGCACACCCAGCTGCAGACCTCCTTCGGCGTCAACATGCTGGCCCTGGTCGACGGCGTGCCGCGCACGCTGCGGCTGGACCAGATGATCCGGTACTACGTCAAACACCAGATCGAGGTCATCGTCCGCCGGACCAAGTACCGGCTGCGCAAGGCCGAGGAACGCGCGCACATCCTGCGCGGACTGGTCAAGGCGCTGGACATGCTCGACCAGGTGATCGCGCTGATCCGCTCCTCGGCGACGGTGGACATCGCCCGCACCGGGCTGATCGAGCTGCTCGACGTGGACGAGATCCAGGCCAACGCGATCCTGGAGATGCAGCTCCGCCGCCTGGCCGCGCTGGAACGGCAGAAGATCGTCGACGAACTCGGCGAGATCGAGCTGACCATCGCCGACCTCGAGGACATTCTGGCCAACCCGGAGCGGCAGCGGCGGATCATCCGCGATGAGCTGATGGCCATCGTGGAGAAGTACGGCGACGACCGGCGCACCCGGATCATCCCCTTCGACGGCGACATGTCCCTTGAGGACCTGATCGCGGTCGAGGACGTGGTGGTCACGATCACCCGTACCGGCTACGCCAAGCGCACCAAGACCGACCTGTACCGGGCGCAGAAGCGCGGCGGCAAGGGCGTGCAGGGCGCGGCGCTCAAGCAGGACGACATCGTGGCGCACTTCTTCGTCTGCTCCACCCACGACTGGATCCTGTTCTTCACCAACCAGGGCCGGGTCTACCGGGCCAAGGCCTTCGAGTTGCCCGAGGCCAACCGCAACGCGCGCGGGCAGCACGTGGCCAACCTGCTGGCCTTCCAGCCGGACGAGCACATCGCCCAGGCGATCCAGATCAAGGACTACCAGGTCGCGCCGTACCTGGTGCTGGCCACCAAGAACGGTCTGGTCAAGAAGAGCAAGCTGGCCGACTTCGACTCCAACCGCAGCGGTGGCCTGATCGGCATCAACCTGCGCGAGGACGACGAGCTGGTCGGCGCGGTGCTCTGCTCGGCAGAGCAGGACCTGCTGCTGGTCTCCGCGGGCGGTCAGTCCATCCGCTTCCACGCCACCGACGAGGCGCTGCGGCCGATGGGCCGGGCCACCTCCGGTGTGCTGGGCATGCGGTTCAACTCCGGGGACGAGCTGCTGGCCATGGCCGTGGTGGAGGAGGACCGGTTCGTGCTGGTCGCCACCGACGGCGGCTACGCCAAGCGGACGCCGATCGAGGACTACCCGGTGCAGGGTCGCGGCGGCAAGGGCGTGCTGACCATCCAGCACGACTCCCGGCGCGGGCGCCTGGTCGGCGCACTCGTGGTAGAGCTGGAGGACGAGATCTTCGCCATCACCTCAACGGGTGGTGTGATCCGGACCACGGCAGCCGAGATCCGCAAGGCAGGCAGGCAGACCAAGGGCGTGCGGTTGATGAACCTCGGTGAGGGCACAACGCTGCTGGCGGTGGCCCGGAGTGCCGAGCAGGAGGCCGAGCCGGAGAATGGTCTTGAGCCGGAGGACGGCTCGGCGCCGGAGGATGGCGCCGAGGTGGAAAACGGCTCCGCCAACGAGAACGACACCGAGCAGAGCAACGAATAGTCGCCTGAACGCGTCTCTTCGACGGACACCACCGTCGGTTAGGACTGCTGATGACTTCACCGAACCAACCGGACACCCCCGGGCAGCAGGCTGACAAGCCTGCTGACGAGGCAACCGTGATCACCGATCCGAAGCAACCGGACGGTGCCGCGGGCGCGTCGGGGAACACCGGCGAGCCCGCGCCCGCGGCACCGCCGGCCGAGGAGTTCGCGCAGGCATCGGCCGCTCCGCCGCCGTGGCAACGGGTGACCGTGACCAACCAGCAGAGCGCACCGCCCGCTCCCGAGCCCGTCAAGGAGAACTCGATCGACCAGCCGACGGCCGCGTTCCGGCCAGCCGCTCCGGTCGAGCACTCCGCGCCGCCGCAGCCCGATCTCGACGCACCCACGGTGTTCGGGACCGCGGCGGGCGTGCACCAGCCCGACAACGGGCTGGGCGCGCTGGGCCGGGAAACGGTCAACTTCTCCGCAGCGGCGACCACGCCGCGACCCGCGGTGGCCGCACCCAGCGCCCGCCGCACCGGCAGGGGCCCGCGCCGGGCCGCCCTGCAGGTGAAGCGGGTTGATCCGTGGTCGGTGCTCAAGCTCGCGCTGGTGCTCTCGGTCGCGCTGTTCTTCGTGTGGCTGGTCGCGGTCGGTGTGCTGTACGGCGTGCTCCAGGGCATGGGCGTCTGGGACTCGCTGAACAACACCTACAAGGATCTGGTGACCAACGCGGACGGCGGCGCTGAGCCGTTGATCAGCGCGGGCAGGGTGTTCGGCGTCGCCGCGGTTGTGGGCGTGGTCAACATCGTGCTGTTCACCGCGCTGGCCACGGTCAGCGCGTTCGTCTACAACGTCTCGGCCGACCTGGCAGGCGGCGTGGAGGTCACCCTCTCCGAACGCGAGTAGAACTGCCGGGAGGGGTGCCCCCCGATTTGGGTGGGCGGCACCCCTTCCGGTAGTGTTCATCTCGCAACGGGGGCCTATAGCTCAGTTGGTTAGAGCGCTTCACTGATAATGAAGAGGTCGGAGGTTCAAATCCTCCTAGGCCCACTGCCCGCTGCTCCTCAGGGGCACCCGTATCGGGCACCAACCGCGTGCCGCTTTGGGAGGCGAACGTACGTGAAGAAGCTTCTGGCACTTGCCGCTGTTGCCGGCGTCGTGCTCTTCTTTGTCAAGCGCAACCGTTCTGCGAAGGCTGAGGCGGACCTGTGGCGTGAAGCCACTGCTCCGACCGAGGGCTGAGTCGAACGAACCGAGGGACTAGGCGTGGCCGTCCAGGTACCGGCGGCCTCGCCAACTGTCCCACGGGGACGTAGCTCAATTGGCAGAGCACTGCCTTTGCAAGGCAGGGGTTAGGGGTTCGATTCCCCTCGTCTCCACCGACGATTGGGTCATCCCTGCTCGCGGAGGACGCTCGCCTGGATCGTCTTGTGATCACACTGGGGGCGAAGCCCCCAGACCCCACCCGGGGGGCTCTGCCCCCGGACCCCCGCTCGCATTGTTAGGCGGCACCGAACGTGGTGCCGCCTTCTTTGTTTCTCGAGGTTTCGGTGTGCAACCTGGTGGGTGAATCTCGCGTCTGGGAGTCGTCAGGGATTGACGATCTTCACAGGGGTGTTTAGCGATGTCTGTTCTCCGCCGGTTGGCGGTTGTTGTCACGTCGTTGTTCGCGGTGGTGGCGGTGGTCACACCGGCTGTCGCGGTGGCTGCCGTGGCGGCGCCGCCTGGGGTCAAGTTCCGGGCGGGCTCGCACGACGGGTTCGACCGGGTGGTCTTCGAGTTCGTGGGCGCCAAGGCGCCGGGGTCGGTGCTTTTCCAGCAGCTGGACGGGGAGCGGCCGTACTGGGGGCAGAGCGACCTGCGGGTCACCGAGCTGTGGGGCAACCGGTTCCTCAAGCTCGCCCTGCCCTCGCCGGCAGGGGCCGAACCGTATGTCGAGGTGATCGGCAAGCGGGTGGTCAACTACCCGCTGCCGCTGGTGCGCGGTGCGGTGGTGAACGAGGCCGGGCACGGCGGCAGCATGGAGGTCTCGATCGGCCTGGAGCGGGACGCCGGCTACACGGTCAAGCACCAGGGACACCTGGTGATCATCGACTTCAAGCGCTGACGTGGCGGCACGAGTGGCTCTAGGGTGGGCCGCGTTATGAGACGACCACTGCTGCTCGTGCTGCCCGCGCTCGCGGTGCTCTCCGCCTGTGGGGGCGCCCCGGCGGACTCAACTCCGCCGACCAGTTCCGGGGCCCCGGTCCAGGAGCCCACTTCGGCGGCGCCGGCGAAACCACCGCCGGTGCCGGAGCCGTCCGCCGACGGCCCGTGCCCGTACCTGGACAAGGAGGAGGTGCGGGCGGCCAACGGCCAGGGGGTCGGCAAGGTCCGGATCTCCGAGGGCAAGCCGAACCCGGCCTGCTTCTTCTACCGGGCCGACAACAAGTCGGTGCAGGCCATGGTGTGGATCTACAGCGGATCCGCCGACGTGGCCAAGCTGCTCGTCGACGCCCAGGTGCCGGTGGCAGGCTCGTCACCGGCCGATCTGCCCGGCGGGTGGAAGGGCGGGTCGAAGAAGACCGACACCGGCGCGGTGTTCGCGGTGGCCAAGGGCGAGTACGCGATCGTGGTCACCACGAACCAGGACCGCACCATCGCGGCCAAGCGGATCGCCACCGTCACGGCGGGCAACCTGAAGCTGTGACCAACGGTGGGGCCGGGCGAGTCTCGCCCGGCCCCACCGCTTCGGTTCACTTCTGGCGCGCGGCCGCCGGCCGGTGCCCGTTGTCGGAGGGGCTGCCCGCGGGGCGCTCCTCACCCTTGTCCTCGTTCTCCTCGACCACCGGCTTGACCTCCTGCGGCCGCCTGGCCAGCAGCACCGCGGCCACCGCGCCCGCGGCGCCGAGCAGCAGCACGGCGAAGGGCCACTTCCGGCGCTTCGGTTTCGGGTCCAGCCGGTCGGCCAGGCGCTTCTTGGCCTTGCGGCCACGACGGCCCAGATCCTTCTGCGCCTGCTTGGTGGCCTTGGCCAGTTCCTTGCGTGCCCGGCGACCGCGTTTGCCGATCTCCTGGCTGAATTCCTCGGCCGTGCCCGCGACGCTCTGGGCCAGCTGGTGCGGAGTGAGCCCACGCTTGGCCAGCTTCTTCTCCGCTCGCCTGCTCGCCCGCTTGGTGGCCTTGAGCCCGTCGGCGCCTGCCCGTTCAGCGCGTTTGCGCACCACGTGGATACCGGTGCCCAGTGCGCGCCCGACCTGCTCACCGGCTCTGGCTAGGGTCCGTACCTCGTCCATGCCTGCCTCCCGAGCGTGACGAAAGCCTCGTCAACGCGTTACCCCATCCTGCCCCTTCTCACACGATCCCGCCGTGGATGGCACGATGGTTCGGTGGCTGACAGCACTGAATCGCTCGTTGGGGCGACCGTGATCGCGACCCTGCACACCTCCGAAGGCGAGGTCCGGATCAAGCTGTTCCCGGACTACGCACCCAAGACGGTGAAGAACTTCGTCGGACTGGCGGACGGCTCCAAGCCTTACACCACCGAGAACGCCGCCGGAGAGCGGTCCGGGCCCTTCTACAACGGTTCGGTGTTCCACCGGGTCATCGCCGGATTCATGATCCAGGGCGGCGACCCGACCGGCACCGGCCGCGGCGGCCCCGGCTACACCTTCGCCGACGAGTTCAACTCCGAGCTGCGCTTCGACCGCCCGTACCTGCTGGCCATGGCCAACGCGGGTCCCGGCACGAACGGCTCGCAGTTCTTCGTCACCGTGGGCAAGACCCCGCACCTGAACATGAAGCACACCATCTTCGGCGAGGTCGCCGACCAGGCCTCCCGCTCGGTGATCGACACCATCGCGCAGGCCGAGACCGACCGGCAGGACCGGCCGATCAAGGAGATCACCATCGAGCGCGTCTCGGTCTCGGTCGAGCGCTGAGCCGGCGCCGATGACCCAGCCGCACACGCTGCCCGGCTGCACCCGGCACCCGGAGACGCCGACCGGGCTGAGCTGCATCCGCTGTGAGAAGCCGTACTGCTACCGGTGCCTGACGGATGGCTCGGTCGGCAAGCAGTGCCCGGACTGCCTGGCCGAGGGCAAGAAGAGCCAGCGCCGAGGGGTGAACCTGGTCGGCAATGAGGACGAGCACGTTCGCCCGATCGTGATGCCGGTGCTGATCGCGCTGAACATCGTCGTGTTCGCGATCACCGTGGTCCAGGCGGGCAGCGTCAACAATCTCGCCGCCTCCTGGGTCTATGACAACGGCGCGATGTGGAACCTCGCCGTCGCCGGTGACCAGTGGTGGCGGTTGATCACCAGCGCGTTCCTGCACGTGGCGCTGTGGCACCTCGCGGTCAACATGCTGTCGCTGTGGATGCTCGGCCAGGAGCTGGAGCCGCTGTTCGGGCGGATCCGGTTCCTGCTGCTCTACCTGCTCTCCGCGGTGGGTTCCGCGGTGGCCGTGTTCCTCTTCTCCGAGGGCGCGGTCGGCGCCTCCGGCGCGATCTTCGGCCTGCTCGGCGCGGTCGTGGTGGTGTTCATCCGGAAGCGGCAGAGCCTGCAACCACTGCTCATGGTCTTCGGCCTCAACGTGGTGTTCGGCCTGGTGATCGGCAACGTGTCCTGGGTCGGCCACGCCGGTGGCCTGGTTACCGGCGCGCTGGTGGCGGCGGGGCTGATCTATGTGCCGGTGGCCAGCCGGAAGCTGTGGCAGACGATCAACCTGGTGGCGATCACCGCGGCCGTCATCGGGCTGGCGATCTTCCAGTACTACGAGATGCCGCGGCAGGAGTGCGATCCGCCGGGCGCGCGCATCCTGTGCGGACCGGTCGACCCGAACTAGGCGGGGCCGCGCAGCTCGCCGAGTTGCGCGGCCACGTCCTCGGGGTCGGCGCCCAGGTCCAGCCTGCCGAGCACGAACAGGCGCTCCAGCTCGTCCTTGCTGACCTCGATCTCCAGCACCGCGACCCGGCGGCCCAGCCGCTGGGTGTGCAGGACCCTGGTGCCGACCTCGGCCCAGGTCCATTCCTCGGTCCGGAACAGGCCACGGACGGACAACCCCATCGGGCCCGCGGCCAGCCTCGGCCGGGCGATGGTGCCGAACAACGCGGCGAAGCCCAGGACCAGCGCGGTGATCGCCGCGATCACCCGTCCGGCCGGATCCGCGGTGAAGACCAGCCACGCCGCCGCACCGGCCGCCAGCACCCAGCCGACGCTCACCAGCGCGGGGTCCGCTGACCAGGCAAGTTGTCGACTCTGACCCGTTGACCAGGGCATCTGCTCTTCCACCAGTCCAGCTTGCCCGTTCGAGCGCGTTCCGTCAGCCCCGCTGCGCCCAGCGGCGCAACCACATCATGTTGTGTGCCCCGGTGGCCGCAGACCGGCTATGGGGTGCCTGTGGAAAAAGTTATCCACAGGAGTTGTCCCCACTGGGGATGACTTACATCCGTGTGGTTCAGTGACCCTCCGCCAAACGGGTGGTGAACAGGGTGCGGCCCGGACGTGTGATCCCGTCCGGGCCGCGATACGCACAGTGTTTGCGCAGGTCAGCGCCAGCGCATGGTCATCAGCAGACCAGTGATCATCAGCGCGAAGCCGACCGCGAAGTTCCACGAGCCGAGGTCGGCCATGAACTGGATGTCCTGACCCGCGAGGTAGTACACGACCAGCCAGGCCAGCCCGAGCAGCATCACCAGCAGCATCACCGTGATGTAGATCGGGTGTGAGGGCCCCTTGGCCTTCAGCTTGACCGGCGTGCGCCGGTCCGCCGGCGGCGTGTAGACGTCCTTCTTGCGGACCTTGGACTTCGGCATTCTGTCCTCGCCTGACGTTGGATCCGATGGCTGTGTCTGTTCGCGGAGCGCGTTCGGCACAGCGAAAACGAAACTCCGGCCCGACGAACACGTTAACGTAGCCGAAGAGTGTGGAGGAGAGGCAACTTACCCTTGCTTACCCCTCGGACGGCGTAGGAGAGGACACGAGGCGTGCGGAGGCTCGACGGCTGGCGGGTGGCCGCGCCGGTGATGTGCCTGGTCGCGGGCCTGATCTTCGCGGTCAGCCACAACGTGGCCGACGGCCATGACCTGCGCGGCGGCCGCAACACCGAGCTGCACGGCCTGGTCCGCGACGCCGAAGGCCGGGTGCATGAGGCCGAAGCCGCCCTCGGCAGGCTGCGCACCGATCTGGAGGCCCTCGAACGCGGCGCCGCCAGCTCGGACGAGCGGGTCGGCAAGGCCCGCGGCACCGCGGCCAACCTGGCCAACCCGGCAGGCCTGAACCCACTGCGCGGCACCGGCCTGGTGGTGACCATCAGCGACGCGCCCCGCGGCCCCGACGGCCGCTACCCGGCCGATGTCCCGGTGGACGCGCTGGTGGTGCACCAGAAGGATCTGCAAAGCCTACTGAACGCGCTGTGGGCCGGGGGCGCGGAAGCGCTCGCCGTGGCCGACCAGCGCCTGGTCAGCACCTCGGCCGTGCGCTGCATCGGCAACACGCTGCTGCTGCACGGCCGCACCTACTCCCCGCCGTATGTGATCAGCGCCATCGGCGACCCAGACAAGCTGAACTCCGCTTTGGACGCCGCCGAAGGCGTGCGAATCTTCCGGCAGTACGCCCAGAGCTACGGCCTCGGCTACCGGGTCCAGCGACCCGATGTGGTGCGAGTGCCGGGCTATGGCGGGGCGTTACGACTGGACAAGGCACAGGAGGTGCCCCGATGACCGGCCCCCGCACGCCACAGCCGGAGGACGGCACCGAGGCGACCCAGGAAATCCACCACCGCCAGCCCCGGGAACAGCGACCGGAGCAGTGGTGGTCGGAGCCGGGTACCGAAGCCCGCCCGGCGCCGCGCCGCCCTGAGCCGCCCCAGGTGTGGGTGGAGCCCGGCGAGATCCCGCCAGCCGAAGGACGCCCGATGGCACCCCGTTTCCAGGGCGAGCCGCCCCGGCCCGACCACCCCCGCCCCCCGGCCGAGCCGCCGCGCCCGGACCCGCGGCTGGCTGGCGAGCGGTTCGAGGCCCCGCAGGCGCCCGGCGCACCGGGCCAGTTCGAGCCGCCACGCTTCGAGCCGCCGCAGGATCCGCGCGGGCACGGTGAGCCCGCACGGTTCGAGCCGCCGCACGACCCGCGCGGACAGGACGAGCCGCACCAGTTCCAGCCGCCCAGGGACCCACGCGCGCAAGGTGAGCCGCCGCGCTTCGAGCCGCTGCCGGACGTCCGCGGTCAGGGCGAGCCGCCGTACCCGCCGCACGAGGCGCGGATGCCGGGTGAGGGGCTGAACGAGCCGCCCCGGCCGCCGATGCGTCCCCGGGCCGAGCCGCCGCGGGCCGAGCCGCCGCGTGGCGCCCGTCCGCCTGCTCCGCCGCCTGCGGACGCCGAACAGACCCAGCTCATCCCGCCGATCCGGCCGGACGCCCCGCCGCCCGCACTCCCGCGAGCCGTGGCGCCGCCGCCCACGCCGGAAGAGCTGACCATGCCGATCCCGCGCATCCCCGCGCGGCCGCGGCTGGACGAGCCGGAGACCGAACTCATCCCGCGGGTCGAGGACTACGAGGACTACTCGGATCTCGCCGACCCGGATCCGGAGCCGGAACCCGAGGCGGCCGCGGTGCCCGCGCAGCGGCGTGAGCCGGGGCGGGTCGTGGTGCGGACCTTCGGCGAACTGCTGATCACGGCCGGACTCGTGGTGCTGCTGTTCGTGGTCTACGAGGTCTACGTGACCGACTGGCTCTCCGCGGGCAAGCAGGCCAACGCGACCGCCGCCATGGACGACCGGTGGAAGAACCCCAGCGTGGTCAACAACAACGAACCGCAGCGGACCAACCAGTTCCAGGTCGGCGAGGGGGAGGGCTTCGCCAAGGTCTTCGTGCCCGCGTTCGGGCCGGACTGGACCTACACCGTGCTGGAGGGGACCTCGGACAAGATCCTCGAGGTCGGGCCCGGTCACTACAAGGGCACCGCCTACCCCGGTCAGCCGGGCAACTTCGCCGTTGCCGGGCACCGGGTGGGCAAGGGCGCGCCGTTCAACGACATCGACCTGCTGGAGTCCTGCGACGCGATCGTGGTGGAGACCCAGAACGAGTGGTTCGTCTACCGGATGCTGCCCAAGGCCGATGAGGTCAAGGACTGGGCCAAGGGCAAGGGCGCGGACGCCAAGTGCAAGGGAGTCGCGCCGCAGGGCAAGGGCGGCAAGGACGATCCCTACGCCAAGACCGTCGGCCAGGAGATCGTGCGGCCGGAGCAGGGCGAGGTCATCGCGCCGGTGCCGTGGCGGGCAGGCAACGCCGTGCCGCAGGGCCAGCAGGCCAAGCTGATCACCCTGACCACCTGCCACCCGCGGTTCTCCGCCCGGCAGCGACTCATCGTGCACGGCGTCCTGGTCCGCACCCAGCCGAAAGATCCGAAGGATCCCAAGGCCGTGCCAGCCGAGTTCCAGACCGGCTGAAAGGTACGGTTGGCCTCGTGTACAGCTGGATCTGGCGGCACCTGCCTGGGCCGTTGCCGCTGCGACTGCTGCTGGCAGCGGTCCTGATCGTCGGCGTGGTCGCACTGCTGTTGTTCGTGGTGTTCCCGTGGATCGAACCGATGCTGCCGTTCAACCAGGTCACCACCGGGCAGTGAATCCCGTTCGACGCGCGCCGTAAGCTGGCCCGGTGCGGGTACTGGTGGTCGACAACTACGACAGCTTCGTCTACAACCTGGTCCAGTACCTGGCCCAGCTCGGAGCCGAATGCGTCGTGCGGCGCAACGACTCGGTGGAGCCGGCCGAGGTCGACCAGGCCGACGGCGTGCTGCTCAGTCCTGGACCGGGCACCCCGGAGCGGGCAGGCCGGACCATCGAGATCATCCGGCGCTGCGCCGAGCTGGCCAAGCCCGCGCTCGGCGTTTGCCTCGGCCACCAGGCCATGGGCGTCGCCTGGGGTGCGACCGTGGACCGGGCGCCGGAGCTGCTGCACGGCAAGACCAGCCAGGTGCACCACACCGGCACCGGTGTGCTCGCCGGGCTGCCCGACCCGTTCACCGCCACCCGCTACCACTCGCTGACCGTGCTGGAAGAGACCATCCCCGCCGAGTTCGAGGTGACGGGGCGGACCGAGTCCGGCGTGGTCATGGCCATGCGGCACCGCGAGCTGCCCATCCACGGCGTGCAGTTCCACCCCGAGTCGGTGCTCACCGACAGCGGCCACCGGATGCTGGCCAACTGGCTGGCCATCGCCGGGCACCCGGTGCCCGAACCCAC
The DNA here is from genome assembly GCF_052078295.1 of Crossiella sp. CA198. Classification (NCBI taxonomy): domain Bacteria; kingdom Bacillati; phylum Actinomycetota; class Actinomycetes; order Pseudonocardiales; family Pseudonocardiaceae; genus Crossiella; species Crossiella sp. CA198. The sequence continues at coordinate 34,668 of NZ_JBQJIM010000016.1, read as the reverse complement.
CGTCGCCGCCCTGGAGCAGGGCATGCGCGAGGTGGCCGCCGCCGCTCGCTGACACCCCGCCGGAACACACAACGGCCCGGCCCCCACGAAGGGGTGCCGGGCCGTTGTCGTCGCTACTGGTCAGCCGCCGCCCCTGGGCGTGGTGCTGGTCGGCGAGCCGCCGCCGAGTTTGCCGACCTGGATCTGGATGGTCTGCGTCTTCGACACCGGGTCACCGGCGACCGGCTTGGAGTCCATGATCCGGCCGAACTCGCTGATGCTGCCGCTCACCTCGACCTTGCTGAAGCTGCCGGTCCAGCCGAACTCCTGCAGCTTCGACCGGGCCTCGCTCTCGGTCATGCCCTCGATGTTGGGCATGGTGAACTGGTCGTTCTTGGACAGGCTCAGCGTCACCGTGCCGCCCGGCCGCAGCGAGGTGCCGCCTGCCGGGGTCTGCGCGACCACCTCGCCCTGCGGCTTGTTGGAGCTGACCTCCTTGGTCTCCACCCGCAGACCGAGGCTCTCCAGGTTGTTGCGCGCGGCGGCGCTGGACTGGCCGATCACGTTCTGCACGGTGACCCGGTCCTGCGCCTTGCCGACGGTGATGCTGACCAGCGAGTCCTTCGGCGCCTTGCTGTTGGCCGACGGCGTCTGCGACTGCACCTTGCCGACCTGCTTGGAGTCATCGACCGCGGTCTCGGTGGGGTTCGCGCTGAGCTTGAGCCCGGCGGCGGTGAGCAGCGTCTCGGCCTCGGACGGGGTCTTGCCCTTGAGGTCGGGAACGGTCACCTCCTCCGGACCGCTGCCGATGTTCAGCGTGATCTCCGCGTCCTTCTTGACCGCGGAGCCCTCGGCCGGGTTGACCGAGACCACCCGGTTCAGCTCTTCCGGCTTGGAGACGACCTTCTGCAGATTCGGGGTCTTGGTGAACCCGGCGGCGGCGATGTCCTGCCGCGCCTGCACCTCGGTCTTGCCGAAGACCTTCGGGACCGTCGCGGTGTCACCGCCGCCGTTGGAGTTCCCGCTGAGCAGCGGGCCCAGCAGGAAGGCGAGCAGGATCAGCAGCGCCACACCGAGCGCGACCGCCACCGCGACGAAGATGGTCTTGCGCCGCTTCTCCCGGCGCTCCTCCTCATCGTCGTCACCGTCGGCCAGCGCCTCGGGCCGGTGCTTGCCCTGGATCACCTGGGTGGCGCCGCCACCGCCGACGATCGAGGTGCGCTCGTCCTCCGACATCACCATCGGCGCCAGCGGCCGCTGCCCGGAGAGCACCCGCACCAGGTCGCCGCGCATCTCGCCCGCGGACTGGTAGCGGTTGGCCGGGTTCTTGCTCATCGCCTTGAGCACGATGGCGTCCAGCACCGCGGGCACCTGCGGATTGACCTGCGAGGGCGACCTGGGGTCCTCACGCACGTGCTGGTAGGCCACGGCCACCGGGGAGTCACCGGTGAACGGCGGCTCGCCGGTCATCAACTCGAAGAGCACGCAGCCGGTGGCGTAGACGTCGCTGCGCGCGTCCACCGCCTCGCCGCGGGCCTGCTCAGGGGAGAGGTACTGCGCGGTTCCTATCACCGCCGCGGTCTGGGTGACCGCGGCCTGGCCGTCGTGCACGGCCCTGGCGATGCCGAAGTCCATCACCTTCACGGCGCCGGACTTGGTGATCATCACGTTGGCCGGCTTCACGTCCCGGTGCACGATGCCGTGCCGGTGGCTGAAGTCCAGTGCCGCGCAGACGTCGGCCATGACCTCCATGGCCCGGCGCGCGGGCAGCGGGCCCTCGGTCTTGACGATGTCGCGCAGGGTCTTGCCGTCGACGAACTCCATCACGATGTACGGCAGCGGGCCGTACTCGGTCTGCGTCTCGCCGGTGTCGTACACGGCGACGATCGCGGGATGGTTCAAGGAGGCGGCGTTCTGCGCTTCCCGGCGGAAGCGCAGCTGGAACTGCGGGTCGCGGGCGAGATCGGCGCGCAGCACCTTGACCGCCACGTCGCGACCCAGACGAACGTCCCGGCCCTTGTGGACCTCGGACATACCGCCATAGCCGAGCGTTTCGCCCAGCTCATAGCGGTTGGAGAGCAGTCGCGGAGTGCTCATCGGTGCCTTGTCCCGCTCCTCGTCGACGGTGGTCTATTCATGTCATGTAGCTGCTGCGGCCGCACGTCAACCGTCCTCGTGCGGGGTGCAGCGCAGGGTCACGTCCGACCCCGCGGACAGCTGGCCAACCGGAGTCACCTCGGTGACCACGCACCGTGCCGGATCGGCTGGCCGTTGGCCGTCCTTGGTCCACACCTCGCTGTGCAGACCGGATTTCGTGAGCCGGTCGGCCGCCTCCGAAGCCGCCCGTCCCACGTACTCAGCCGGATTCACCTGCACGGACCCCTGGCTGGCAGTGCGCATGAACTCACTGATGACCCATGCTGCCAAAACCAGTGCCGCCACCGCGAATACCGCTATCACCAGCCACAGGCCGGTCCGGCGGGTGCGCGCCGGGCCCGGGTGGCGGGCCATGCCGACCGGGGTGAACTGCCCCGTCCCGTGGCCGAGCACCGGGATCCCCGGCGCGGACATGGGGGTGATGGGTCCGCCCGGACCCAGCTGGGGCTGGCCGAGGGGAACCCCGACCGGCGCCTGCGGCATGGTCAGTCCGGAGGGCACCGGCAACGGGCGCCCGGCCCGCACCGCGGCCACCGCGACCGCGAACTCGCCGCCGCTGCGATACCGCTGTCGCGGGTCCTTGATCAGGGTCGCCTCGATCAGCGCCCGCGGACCCGGTGGCACGTCCGGCGGCAGCGGCGGGGCGAGATCCCTGATGTGCATCATGGCCACGGTGACCGAGTTGTCGGACAGGAACGGGCGATGCCCGGCCAGGCACTCGTAGCCGACCACGGCCAGCGAGTACACATCGCTGGCCGGCTCCGCCTCCGAACCCAGTGCCTGTTCCGGCGCGATGTAGTGCGCGGTGCCCATCACCATGCCGGAGCGGGTGACCGGCGCGGCGTGTGCGGCCTTGGCGATGCCGAAGTCGGTCAGCTTCACCTTGCCGTGCGGGGTGACCAGGATGTTGCCGGGTTTGACGTCGCGGTGCACCAGCCCGCGCTCGTGCGCGGCCTGCAACGCGTGCCCGGCCTGCTCCAGCACGTCCATGGTGCGCTCGGCGTTGAGCCTGCCCTGCCCGGCGATGATCGCGGCCAGCGGATCGCCCTCGACCAGTTCCATCACCAGGTAAGCGGTGTCCTGCGGGCCGTCGGGCACGGCGGCCGTCTCGCCGTAGTCGTGCACCGCGGCGATGTTCGGGTGGTTCAGCGAGGCGGTCATCCTGGCCTCGGTGCGGAAGCGGTGCAGGAACTCCGCGTCCCCGGTCAGCTCCGGCTTGAGCACCTTGATCGCGACCCGCCGGTCCAGCCTGGTGTCGGCGGCCTCCCACACCTCGCCCATGCCACCGACCGCGATCCGCCTGGCGAGGCGATAGCGGTCGGCGAGCAACTGGCCGGAGGTGAGCATGCTCAGCCACCTCCGAGGAAGGCGCCGATGACGCCGCGGCCGATCGGCGCGGCCACCGTGCCGCCGGTGGCGTCCTGCCCGCGGTCGCCACCGTTCTCCACGATCACCGCGACCGCGATCTTCGGGTCCTCGGCCGGGGCGAAGGCGGCGTACCAGGCGTGCGGGTTGTTCGCCTTCGGGTTGGCGCCGTGCTCGGCGGTGCCGGTCTTGGAGGCGATGGTGACGCCGGAGATCTTGCCGCCACCGGCGGTCCGCGACTCCGACTGGATCATCATCTCCTTGAGCGTGGCCGCGGTCGCCGAGGAGATCGCGGTGCCCGAGCGGACCGGGTCGTTCTCCTGCAGCACGGTGACATCGCGCAGGATCTGGCTGACCAGCTGCGGTTCCATCCGCACCCCGCCGTTGGCGATGGTGGCCGCCACCACCGCGTCCTGCAACGGGGTCAGCCGCACATCGCGCTGGCCGATGCCGCTCTGGCCGAGCGCGGCCTTGTCCGGGATGTCGCCGAGGGAGGAGCCGGCCACGCCGATCGGGATCTTCTGCCCCTGCTCGCCGATGCCGAACTTCTCCGCCTGCTGGCGCAGCTTGGTCTCGCCGAGCTGGATGGCCAGGTCCACGAACGCGGTGTTGCAGGAGCGGGCCAGCGCCTCGATCAGCGGCGCGGTCTCGCCGCCGCCGCAGCGGTTGCCGTTGAAGTTCTCCAGCTGGTTGTTGGTGCCAGGCAGGGTGATCGTGGGCGCCGCGGTCAGCGGGCTGTCCTTGGTGAACCCGTTCTCCAGCGCGGCCGCGGCGGTGACCATTTTGAAGGTCGAGCCGGGCGGGTAGGTCTCCCCAACGGCCCGGTTCATCGACGGCTTCTTCGGGTCCTTGGTCAGCTCGCCCCAGGCCTTCTGCTGCGCCTCGGTGTCGTGCGCGGAGAGCACGTTCGGGTCGAAGGACGGGGTGGAGACCATGGCCAGGATCCGGCCGGTCTTCGGGTCCATCGCCACCACGGCGCCGCTGAACTTCTTGTCCGACATCGCCTTGTAGGCGAACTGCTGGACCTTGGGCACGATCGTGGTCTGCACGCTGCCGCCACGCGGGTCCCGCCCGGTGATCAGGTCGGAGAGCCTGCGGCCGAACAGCAGCGGGTCGGAGCCGTTGAGCACCGAGTCCTGCGCCTTCTCCAGCCCGGTCGCGCCGTAGTTGGAGGAGTAGTAGCCGGTGATCGGCGCGTACACCGGTCCCTCGGTGTACTTGCGCAGGTACTTCAGCCGCCCGGTGGTGTTCTCCACGGTGGCCATCAGCTGACCGCCTGCCGCGCTGATCTGCCCGCGCTGCCGGGAATACTCCTCCAGCAGCACCCGGCTGTTGCGCGGGTCGTTGCGGTAGGTGTCGGCCTTGATCACCTGGATGTAGGTGCCGTTGGCCAGCAGCATCAGGACCATGACCATGACGGCGAGCGCCACCCGGCGCAGTGGTGCGTTCATGAGGGCCGCTCCACGAGCACGGTGTGCGCCTCCGCGATCGGCGCCTGCGGCACCACTGGTTTGGCCGCCACGGCCGGTCTGCGCGCGCCGTCGGATATCCGCAGCAACAGCGCGACCAAGGCGTAGTTGGCCACCAGCGACGATCCGCCGAGGGACAGGAAGGGGGCGGTCAGGCCGGTCAGCGGGATCAGCTTGGTGACGCCGCCGACCACGATGAAGACCTGCAGGCCGACCGCGAAGGACAGGCCACCGGCCAGCAGCTTGCCGAAGGTGTCGCGCACCGCCAGCGCACTGCGCATACCGCGCATCACCAGCAGTGTGTAGAGCATCAGCAGTGCGGCCAGGCCGACGAAGCCCAGCTCCTCACCGATCGCGGCGATGATGAAGTCGCTCTTGGCCAGCGGCACCAGCTCGGGCCGTCCGGCGCCAAGGCCGGTGCCGCCGATCCCGCCGGTGCCCAGCCCGAACAGCGCCTGGCCGAGCTGACGGCCCTTGTTGAAGAAGTCCGCGAACGGGTCCAGCCAGGTGGTCACCCGGACCTGGACGTGGTCGAAGATCTGGTAGGCGACCAGGCAGCCGCCAATGAAGAAGGTCATGCCCAGCACCAGCCAGGCGACCCGCTCGGTGGCCACGTAGAGCATCACCAGCACGATGCCGAAGAACAGCAGCGAGGTGCCGAGGTCCTTCTCCAGCACCAGCACGCCGAGCGAGGCGAACCAGGCGAACAGCATCGGCATCAGGTCGCGGGCGCGCGGCAGCTCCATCCCGAGCACCTTGCGGCCAGCCGCCATGAACAGGTCCCGCTTGGAGACCAGGAAGGCGGCGAAGAACACCATCAACAGGATCTTGGCGAACTCACCGGGCTGGATGGAGAACACACCAGGTATACGTAGCCAGATCTTCGCACCGTTGATTTCCGGGGCGATGACATTCGGCAGGATGCCCGGCAGCGCCAGCGCGACCAGTCCGGCCAGGCCCGCGGTGTAGCCGTACTTGGACAGCGTGCGGTGGTCCTTGACCAGCACCAGCACCGCGACGAAGAGCACCAGCGCGATCGTGGTCCACATGATCTGGCGGGGCACGTCCGCGCTGAACACCCGGCCGGTCAGCTCGGCTCGTTCGGCCTCGGCCAGGTCGATCCGGTGGATCATGACCAGGCCAAGCCCGTTGAGCAGCGCCACGCACGGCAGGATCAGCGGATCGGCGTAGGGCGCCCAGATCCGCACCGCGATGTGCGCCACCGCGAACAGGCCGAGGTAGGCCGCGCCGTAGTAGAGCAGGGCGTTGGTCAGCTCCTGCTCCTGGTTGATCTCCACCAGCATCAGCGCACCGGTGACCAGCACCGCGGCAAAGGCGAGCAGCATCAATTCGGTGCCGCGCCTGGTCGCAGGAGGTGGCGGCTGAGCTGGCGGCCCGCCGGGCAGTGGCCCGGTGGTCGTCGCGGCCGACTCAGCCATCAACGCACCGTCCGGCAGTCCACCCCGGGCTTGGGCGTCGGCGGGGGCAACGGCATGACGTCCGAACTCGTGGGGGCGTTCGGGTCCGTGGTCGGCGGCGCGCTGGTGCTGGTCGTCGGCTGACCGGTGCCGCCCGGCGTGCCAGTGGTCGGCGGGCATGGCGGCATCAGCTGGGCGGTGCGCAGCCTGCGGATCGCGTTGCGCGCGCCCTCCAGCCCGTCCAGCCCGGTGATCCCGTTGGCGATGATCTCCTTGCCGGAGGCGGTCAGGTCGGAGACCAGGATCGGCTCCGGGTCACAGCTCACCGAGTTCGGCGCGCAGGAACCCTCGACCTCACGCTGCAGCCTGATGCCCAGCACATTGCCCTGCACACCCTGGAAGATCGCCACCCGGCCGTCCTCGGACGCGCCGACGTAGTACTGCTGCAGCACCCAGTACCGGGTGAAGAACCCGGCCGCGCCGAAGAACACCAGCACCAGCAGCACGACCGCCAGGGTCCGCAGCCAGCGCCTGCCCTTGGGCGGGTCCGGCGGCGGGGTGGTCGGGTCCGGCCGTTGCTGCTGTTGTTGCTGCCAGCCTGGGTTGAGCGCGCCCGCGCGGGAGGCAGGCGAGTCCGGCGGTGGCGGATCGGCACTGCCGTCACCCGCGGCGCCGCCCACGATCGGGGCGTTCTCCCCGAAGTCGACGTCCACCACATCGGCGACGATCACCGTGACGTTGTCCGGGCCGCCGCCCTTGAGCGCCAGTTCGATCAGCCGGTCGGCGCAGGTCCTCGGGTCGGGGATGGCCAGGGCCTCGGCCAGCGTCTCCGCCGACACCACCCCGGAGAGCCCGTCCGAGCACAGCATGTACCGATCGCCGTTGCGGGCTTCCCTGATCGCCAGGCTCGGTTCCACCTCGTGCCCGGTCAGCGCCTTGAGCAGCAGCGACCGTTGCGGGTGGGTGAGCGCCTCGTCCGGAGTGATCCGGCCTTCGTCGATCAGGGACTGCACGAACGTGTCGTCGTGGGTGATCTGGGACAGGTTGCCGTCCCGGACCAGATAGGCGCGCGAGTCACCGATGTGCACCAGACCCAGTCTGTTGCCGGCGAAGAGCACCGCGGTCAGCGTGGTGCCCATCCCCTCCAGGTCAGGGTCGCTCGCGACGAGTTCGGCGATCGCCGAGTTCCCGCCGAGCATCGACCCGCGCAGATCACTGAGCAGGTCCTCCCCGGGTTCGTCGTCGTCGAGGGGGGCTAGTGCGGCGATGACCACCTTGCTGGCGACTTCACCGGCGGCATGGCCGCCCATGCCGTCGGCTAGCGCGAGCAGTCGTGGGCCGGCGTACACGGAGTCCTGGTTGTTGGCACGTACCAGGCCCCGGTCGCTGCGGGCCGCGTAACGAAGGACGAGGGTCATGAGCGCAGCTCGATCACCGTCTTACCGATGCGGATCGGAACGCCGAGCGGGACCCGGGTGGGTGCCGTGACCTTCGCCCGGTCTAGATAACTGCCGTTGGTGGAGCCTAGATCCTCCACGTACCAGTCCGTTCCTCGAAGAGAGAGTCTGGCGTGCCTCGTCGACGCGTAGTCGTCGTCGAGTACGAGAGTGGAGTCGTCGGCACGGCCGATGAGAATAGGGCGGCCGTCCAGCGCGATGCGAGTACCCGCCAGCGCGCCATGGGTCACCACGAGTTGCCGGGCGGCCTTGTTGCCCCGCAACTGCCGCCCACTGGTCCGTCGGGAACCGGGTAGGGCGACCCGCAGCCCGGAGGCCGCGTAGAGATCAGAGCGAACGACACGGAGCGCAGCCAGCACGAACAACCAGAGCAGGGCGAGAAACCCTGCTCTGGTCAGCTGCATCACAAGTTCTGGCACCTGCTGTGACCGCTCCCGCCTTGCGATGTCGTCCTGGTCAGCCCTGGGACCGGAACACCAACGTCGAGTGCCCGATCCTGATCGCGTCGCCGTCGGCGAGCTGCCAGGCCTGGGCCGGGTTGGAGTTGACCGTAGTGCCGTTGGTCGAGCCCAGGTCGGCCAGCATCGCGTTCTGACCGTCCCAGGTGATTTCCAGGTGCCGGCGGGAGACCCCGGTGTCCGGCAGGCGGAAATCGGCGTCCTGGCCACGGCCTATCACGTTGCTGCCCTGCTTGAGGCTATAGGTCCGGTTGGAGCCGTCGTCGAGCTGGAGGGTCGCCGTCAGTGTGCGCGGCCCCGTCTGCACGGCGGGCGGAGCGTATCCCTGCTGGTTCGGGTCGGCGTAGCCGCCCTGCTGGGCGTAGCCCTGCTGGCCATAACCCTGGTCGTAACCCTGCTGGGCGTAACCCTGCTGCTGGCCGTAACCCTGCTGGTCATAGCCGGGCTGCTGGGCGTAGCCCTGGTCGTAACCCTGCTGACCGTAGCCAGGCTGCTGCTGGCCATAGCCCTGCTGGTCGTAACCGGGCTGCTGGGCGTAGCCCTGGTCGTAACCCTGCTGACCGTAGCCAGGCTGCTGCGGCTGCTGGGCGTAGCCCTGCTGGTCATAGCCAGGCTGCTGCGGCTGCTGGGCGTAACCCTGGTCGTAGCCCTGCTGCCCGTACCCAGGCTGCTGCTGCTGGGCGTAGTTCGGGTCATAACCCTGCTGACCGTAGCCAGGCTGCTGCTGCTGGTCGTAGCCGTACTGCCCCTGCTGCTGCTGGGCGTAGCGGTCTCCCTCGGGGTACTGGCCGGGTGGCTGGCTCATGGGTCGGTCTCCTGCGGTGCGAGGTGGTGCCGGCCGTCGGCGCGGCGATGCGTCTGGGTCGACTGACGAGCTCGTGTGGAACTGTCCGGTGTGCAGCGTCTCAGAGCGCTCCAAGGAGACTACGACGTCACCGTATGTGTCCCACCCGTGCTCGGTCAGATGCTCTCCGACACAGTCGGCGAGCAGATCGGTGATCCGCTGCTCGTCGCCGGCTAGCCGGTCGTGGTCGGCTGGGCCGAGTGTCACGGTGTAGTGGTTGGGTGCGAGGAGGCGGCCGCCGGCAAGCTCCTTGACCTTGCGTTCGGCCTCTCGTTGCAGGGCCTGCGCCACCTCCTGGGGGACTACGTTGCCACCGAACACGCGCGCGAAAGTATTGCCGACAAGGCCTTCGAGCTTGCGCTCGAAGCGCTGCACGAGGCTCATGTCCCACCCTTCCGCTTCCGGTCCAGTCCAGTGAGCGCCGGGCACCGAACGTGGTCGTGCGGTGCAGCTGGTTCGGCTCCGTGTCCGGTCGCTCACCCCGATCGTATCCGGGTCTGGGGGCAAGGGAGGGGCCGAGTTGTAAGCCAGTCGCCTGACCGTGCTAGGCTTCCGCCGCACCCCAAAAGGGAGCCCCTGAAAGGGGCGAGTGGCGGAATGGCAGACGCGCACGGTTCAGGTCCGTGTGTCCGAAAGGACGTGAGGGTTCAACTCCCTCCTCGCCCACGTAAAAGAAGACCCCGGCGCGCTGCGCCGGGGTCTTCTTTTACATCTACACCGGGGGCCCGAGCCCCCGGACCCCCACGGTGCGGCTGGTGCTGAACCAGCGGGGTCGCCATTCGGACCACTCTTGTGGACCACCCGTTGCGACCACCCTTGCCGTGCGCCTTTGCCGTCGCCCTATGTGGCCAGCCATGTGGTGGCCTATTTGTCGGTGACTCTTGGCGAAATTTCTTCAGGGTTGGCTCTGGTCCTTCTTTGGGGGCGGTTGGCGGGCTTTGGGGCGCGGTGAGAGGTGAGCGTGTCGGTCTCACACGAACGGCCGCACTGCCGGGCTGAAGTGCTTGACCGTGCACCGACCGGTTACCGACTGACTTCGGCCGCCGGTCGCAACTGGGTATGGGCATTCCCTGCGGTAGGGCCCTGACCTGGTAAATCAGTTAAGGCGTCAGCGAACGAACCAGCTCCGGAACGCCAAGAACGCCACTGCGGGCAACCACGGTGGCGAAGCCGCAGGGAGGCGAAGATCGTGAGCCGCACCACGGGCCAGCCGACAGTCCAGGGTGGACTGCCTGTCATTCCGGCCCGATCAATCGCCCCGGTCGAGTTACCCGCTCCGCCGGAACACCTGGCCGCCCGGGCCGCCGAACTGCTGGGCTGGGGCGGGGTCATGCTGCCGCCGATGACCCTGCTCGGCCGCCGGGTGGTCATGGTCGCCGAGCTGATCACCGACGCGCACGCCGAACGGCTCGCGCTGGGGTGTCCGCCGGTCACCGACCGGACCACCGTCTCCACCTGGGTCTGGCCCGAACTGGCGGGCATGGTGCCTGCGCCCGCGGTCCGCCTGGTCGGCGCGATCGCGTTGTCCCGGCACTGGCGCACCGCGCTGACCTCGGTCGTTCCCTTTTCCCGGTTCACCAACACGGCGGTCGTGGTGCCGTCGGCGGTGGCCGAGGGCGATGACTTCCTGGCGAACTGCCTGATGCGTGCCGGTCACTACGGTGTGTCGGTGGCCACAGCCCAGGAGCAGGGATCGGTCGAGCTGACCCTGCGCGGCCGTCCGCCGCAGGACTTCCCGATCGAGCAGGAGGTCACCGTGCGGTGGCTGCGTGAGGTGGTCTACGACCGGATCCTGGCCACCACGGTCAGTTAGTAGTGCCGAGCACCCGGTCCAGGTACCGGTTGCGGAAGCGGCCGTGCGGGTCAAGGGCAGCGCGCACGGCCTGGAAGTCGGCGAAACGCGGATAACGGCCGCGGAGTGAGGCCTCCGTCTGGCTGTGCATCTTTCCCCAGTGCGGACGGCCACCCGCCGCATAGGCGATCTGCTCGAACGTGTCGAACCAGTGCCGGTAGGGCATGCCGAGGAACTGGTGGATGGCCAGGTACGCGGTCGGCCTGCCGGTCGCGGTGGACAACCAGATGTCATCGGCGGCGGCCACCCGGACCTCGACCGGGATGTTCACCGGGTGCTCCAGGCGCTCGGAGGCGGCGCGGAGTTCGGTGAGCACCTCGCGCAGGTGCTCCCGGGGGATCGCGTACTCGGTCTCGGTGAAGCGGACCCGGCGCGGCGTGGTGAACACCCGGTGCGAGGCGTCGCTGTAGCTGCGCTCGCCCAGCACCTTGGCGCACAGCCGGTTCAGCGGGCGGACCAGGCTCGGGATCGCCCGGCCGGTGTGGCAGACCGCGGCCAGCGCGGCGTTCTCCAGCACCTCGTACTCGAAGAACCGGCGCACTGGGTGCAGCGGTTCCCGTGGCGCGTCCACCGGCAGGCGGTTGTTCCGCTTCACCATGACCCGGTCGGTGTGCACGAACCAGTGGAACTCGGCGTGGTCGTTGGCCGCGGTCAGCTCGTCGAAGCACTCGATCGTCTCGTCCAGGCCAGCCGGGTACTCCGCGGCCTGCAGCGCGAACGCCGGTTCGCACTGCAGGGTCACCGTGGTTAGCACGCCCAGCGCGCCGAGGCCGACCTTGGCCGCGTTGAACTCGGCCGGGTTCTCCGCCGCCGAGCAACGCAGCAGCGAACCGTCGGCCAGCACCAGTTCCAGTGCCGTGACCTGGGTGGCCAGTCCGCCGAAGGTCGCGCCGGTGCCGTGGGTGCCGGTGGAGATGGCGCCTGCCACGGTCTGCCGGTCGATGTCGCCCAGGTTGGTCATGGCCAGGCCGAGCTGGTCCAGCTCGTGGTTGAGCTGGTGCAGCGGGGTGCCGGCGCGCACGGTGACCAGGCCGGTCTGGTGATCGGCCGCGATCACGCCGCGCCAGTCGGACAGGTCCAGGGCCAGGCCACCTTCGGGTGAACCGACCGCACTGAACGAGTGGCCGCTGCCCAGGGGGCGCACCGTGAGGTCGTCCCGGGCCGCGGCCTTCACCGCGGCGGCGATTTCCTCCACATCCCGGGGGCGGGCGGTGCGGGCCGGCCGCGCGGTGGCGGTCCGGGCCCAGTTGGTCCACGAGCCAGTGTCACTCTGTCGCGGCAAGGCTACCCTCCGCAATCCTCGGGGCGGATGTTGGTGAACGTACGTGAAGAGGTTTCACCTTTCAAGGTTTTCGGCTTACCGTTGCAGTGTGCTCGCCACGCAGACCAGGTCCCGCTTCGACGCCGCGACCGCGCATCTCGACCCGCCACTGGCCGCGGTCGACCTCGCGGCGTTCCACAGCAATGCCGCCGAGCTGGTCCGCCGTGCGCACGGCAGGCCGATCCGGCTGGCCAGCAAGTCGGTGCGGGTGCGTGAGCTGCTCAGGCTCGCGCTCGCCGCTCCGGGCTTCGCCGGTCTCATGTGTTACTCCCTCAACGAGGCGCTGTGGCTGCACGGCGCTGGGGTGAGTGACGATCTGCTCATCGGTTACCCGACCGTCGACCGCGCCGCGCTGCAGAAGCTGGCCGCCGACGACGGGGCACGGGCCGCGATCACGCTGATGATCGACGATCCCGCGCACCTGGACCTGATCACCGAGGTGCTCGGGCCCGGCCATCCGGAGATCCGGGTCTGCCTGGAACTGGACGCCTCCTGGCGACCGCTCGCCGGCGCGGTGCACGTCGGGGTCCGGCGCTCGCCGGTGCACACCCCGGCGCAGGCCCGCTCACTGGCGGTGGAGGTCGTGCGCAGGCCGGGGTTCGCGCTGGTCGGGATCATGTCCTACGAGGCCCAGGTGGCCGGACTCGGGAACAAGCCGATCGGCAGGCCGGTGCGCGGGCTCGCGGTGCGCTGGATGCAGAAGCGGTCGCTGACCGAGCTGGCCGAGCGGCGCGCGCTGGCGGTGGCCGCGGTGCGTTCGGTGGCCGAGCTGGAGTTCGTCAACGGCGGTGGCACCGGCAGCCTGGAGCGGACCGCGGCCGAGGACGCGGTCACCGAGCTGACCGCGGGTTCCGGTCTGCTCGCGCCCACCCTGTTCGACAACTACGAGCACCTGCACCTGCGGCCGGCCGCGTTGTTCGCGCTGCCGGTGGTGCGCAGGCCGACCAGGGACACCGCCACCGTCTTCGCCGGGGGCTACCTCGCCTCCGGACCGGTGGGGCCGGACCGGGTGCCGGTGCCCTATCTGCCCAGGGGCCTCAAGCTCAACGCGATGGAGGGTGCGGGCGAGGTGCAGACCCCGTTGGTCGGCAAGGCCGCCGACGGGCTGGCCATCGGCGACCGGGTCTGGTTCCGGCACGCCAAGGCCGGCGAGCTGGCCGAGCGCTTCACCGAGTTCCACCTGATCGACGGCGACCAGGTCAGCCTGAGCGCGCCCACCTACCGCGGCGAGGGCCGGGCTTTCGGTTAGCGGATCCGGCTGCCCAGGTAGTCCCGGACCAGGGCCTTGGCCTCGGCGACCACCCTCGGGTCGCCGTCGGGGTCGTGCCGGAAAGCCAGGTGCAGCACCGCGTCCGCGGCTTCGATGGCCACCGCCATGGGCAGCTGGACCTCACTGAGCGGCAGCCCGAACCGCTCGGTGATCAGCTGTGCCAGCCGGTCGGCGATCACCGTGTTGTTGTCCTTGCCGTCATCGAGCAGCCGCACGTCCACCGCGTCGCCGAAGTGCACCTTGCGGAAGCCGGGCACCTCGCGGTGCATGGCGATGTAGACGTCGAAGGCCCGGTCGACCACATCCCACCAGTGCGCCAGCTCGACCTCGGCCAGGCGTTCGAGCACCTTGCTGAGGAAGCGGTCCAGGTTGCGCATGGTCAGCGCCTGCACCACGGCCCGCTTGTCCGGGAAGAACTGGTAGAGCGAGCCGACCGCGACACCCGCGCGTTCGGCGATCAGGGTGGTGGTGACCCCGTCGTAGCCCAGTTCGGCGACCAGTTCGGCGCAGGCGTCCAGCATCCGTTCGACCCGCTGCGCGCTGCGCTGCTGGACCGGGCGGCGCCGGAGCGGGGTGAGATCTGCTGACACGGGCGGCTCCCTGGGGCATTCGGCGGCGGACAGGCGTCCATTCTGGCGTGATCGACTGTGCTGCTCTTTCGTGTGAACCGCGACACGCCTAAGATGCGAATCGGATTCACATTAGCCTGAGGAGGTTCGGTGACCTTTCCCGATGGCTTCGTGTGGGGGGTTGCCACCTCCGCGTACCAGATCGAGGGTGCCGTAACCGCGGGCGGCCGTGGGCCCTCCACCTGGGACACCTTCAGTGCGACGGCAGGGAAGACCCGGTCGGGTGAGACCGGGGAGGTGGCCTGCGACCACTACCACCGCTACCCGGAGGACATCGCGCTCATGCGCGAGCTGGGCCTGGACAGCTACCGGTTCTCCTTCGCCTGGCCGCGGATCCAGCCGGACGGGCGCACGCTCAGCCGGGAGGGCCTCGGCTTCTACGACCGGCTGATCGACACCCTGTGCGATCACGGCCTCGCGCCGATGGCCACGCTCTACCACTGGGACACCCCGCAGGTGCTCGAGGACGAGGGCGGCTGGCTCAACCGGGACATCGCCGCCCGCTTCGCCGACTACGCCGCGGTGCTGGCCGAGGCCTTCGCCGACCGGGTCGCGATGTGGGTGCCGCTCAACGAGCCCGCGATGATCACTCTGCTGGGCTACGGCATGGGCCAGCACGCGCCCGGCCAGACCCTGCTCTTCGACGCGCTGCCCACCGCGCACCACCAGCTGCTCGCGCACGGGCTCGCGGTGCGGGCGCTGCGGGCGGGCGGGGCCAACTCGATCGGCACCGCGAACAACCACACCCCGGTCTGGGCCGCGGACGACCGCCCGGAGACGCTGGCCGCGGCCGCCGCCTACGACGCCCTGCACAACGGCCTGTTCGCCGACCCGATCCTGCTCGGCACCATGCCGGAACACCTGCCCGGCCTGGAGATCCCGGCCGAGGACCTGCGGATCATCAGTGAGCCGCTCGACTTCTACGGGGTCAACTACTACAACCCCACCCGGATCGGCACCCCCTCCGAGGGCAACCCGCTGCCCTTCGACCTGGGCGACATCCCCGAGCACCCGGCCACCCTGATGGGCTCGCCGATCGTGCCGGACGGGCTGCGCGAGCTGCTTGTCCAACTGCGGACTCGGTTCGGCGCGGCCTTGCCGCCGGTCTACATCACCGAGAACGGCGCGAGCTTCGCCGAGGACCTGGTCGACGGGCAGGTGCACGACCAGCCGCGGATCGACTTCCTGACCGGGCACCTGGCCGCGCTGTCCCAGGCCATCGAGGCCGGGGTGGACGTGCGCGGTTATTACGTGTGGAGCCTGCTGGACAACTTCGAGTGGGCCGAGGGCTACGGCCAGCCGTTCGGGCTGGTGCACGTGGACTTCGCCACCCAGCAGCGCACCCGCAAGGACTCCTTCCACTGGCTGCGGGAGCAGCTCGGGAAGCGGGGATGACCACGCTCGCGCCCCGGCGGCGGGTCGGCGGCGGCTGGATCGGCCTGCTCACCCTGGCCAACGTCGGGGTGTGGGCGGCCTTCTTCGGCCCGCTCAACCTACTGCTCGGCCAGCAGGCCGCGCTGTTTTCGCCTGACCACAAGGAAACCGTGCTCGCGCTGGTCACCGGCCTGGGCGCGGCGGTGTCGGTGGTGGCCAACCCACTGGCCGGGGCACTGTCCGACCGCACCAGGGGGCGGTTCGGGCGACGGCACCCGTGGACCGTGGGCGGCGCGCTGGCAGGCGCCGCCGCGCTCGTCCTGCTCGCCGGCGCGAACAGCGTGCTGACCATGGCGATCGGCTGGTGCCTGGTGCAGGCCGCGGTGAACGTGGCGCTGGCCGCGCTGACCGCCGAGGTGCCCGACCACGTGCCGGTGGACCAGCGCGGCGTGGTCGGCGGCTGGGTCGGCCTGGCCCAGATGCTGGGCGTGCTCGGCGGCACCGCGCTGGCCACCGCGATCGGCGGGATCCAGTGGGGTTACCTCGGATGTGCGACGTTGCTCGTCGCCGCGGTGCTGCCGTTCGTCGTGCGCAGCCGGGATCCCGGCGTGGCGCCGGAACGCAGAGTTCGGCCGGGCCGAACCCTGGCCGGGTTCTGGGTCTCGCCGCGGGCGCACCCGGACTTCGCCTGGGCCTGGCTGACCCGGTTCCTGCTCAACCTCGGCAACGCCTTCGGCACCCTCTACCTGCTGTTCTTCCTCACCGACGCGGTCCGGCACCCCGATCCGAGCACCGGCGTGCTGATCCTGACCTCGATCTACGGGGTGAGCATGGTGGCCACCACGGTGCTGGCAGGCCGGTGGTCGGACCGGGTGGGGCGACGAAAGGTCTTCGTCACCGCGGCCTCGGTGGTGATGGCCGCCGCGCTGGCGGTGCTGGTGCTCTGGCCGGTGTGGCCCGCGGTGCTGGTCGGCACCGTGGTGCTTGGCCTGGGCTTCGGTGTCTACACCTCGGTGGACTTCGCCCTGCTCACCGAGGTGCTGCCGGCCGCGGAGGACCGGGCCAAGGACCTCGGCATGATCAACATCGCCTCGGCGCTGCCGCAGGTGCTGGCCCCGGCGGTGGCCGCGCCCGTGCTGGCCTACCTGGGTGGCTACCCCGCCCTGTACGGGCTGGCGGCCCTGGTGACCCTGGTCGGCGGACTACTGGTGAGCCGGATCCGCGGCGTGGCGTGACAACCAGGTAACCATTCTGCCCATCGCACTACAGATTCGTTGTTCTGCCTGTTCACGAGCCTGGTGGGCTCTTACTGTGCCCCGGTCAGCGCAGCTAGTACCGGGGGGCCACCCATGACGATCACCGCACCGGAACGATTGCTGGAACCCGATCGCCGGGTCGGTCCGGCCTGGATCGGCTCGCTCACCGCGGCCACGCTCGGCATGTGGATCGTCTACTTCGGACCGACCGTGCTGTTGCTGCCGATCCAGGCCGCGCACGCCGCGCCGGAGGACAAGGAGAACACCCTCGGGCTGATCACCGGGGTGGGCGCGCTGGTGCTGATGGTCGCGCACATCCTCTTCGGCTTAGCCTCCGACCGCACCACCTCCAGGTTCGGCCCGCGCAAGCCGTGGATCATCGGCGGCGTTGCCGTGTCCACGGTCAGCATGCTGTTGCTCAGCCAGCAGGACACGGTCACCGGCCTGCTGGTGGGCTGGTGCCTGGTGCAGCTCGGCTCGGCCGCGATCTTCTGCGGACTGCTCGCCGCCATGCCCGACCACGTGCCCAGCAGCCAGCGCGGCCTGATCAGCGGACTGGTCGGGCTGGCCCAGGCCGGCGGTTCGCTGGTCGGCAGCCTGGTCATCTCGATCACCACCGACCCGCTCACCGGCTACGGGCTCTGCGCGGTGCTGCAGATCCTGGCCGTGCTGCCGTTCCTGCTGCTCAACCGGGATCCGGTGCTGCCGCCGGGACGCCGTCCGGTGCTGCGGTCGCTGTGGATCTCCCCGCGCAGGCACCAGGATTTCATGTGGGCCATCGCCAGCCAGTTCCTGATCACCATCAGCTTCGTGCTGGCCAGCCTCTACACGCTGTACTACCTCGCCGACGTGATCAAGTACGAGGACCCGGTGGCAGGCACCGCGACGGTCTCGGTCATCACCACGATCGGCACCCTGTGCTCGGCCGCGTTCTTCGGCCACCTCTCCGACCGGCTCGGCAAGCGCAAGATCTTCGCGGTGCTGGCCGGAGTGATCATGGCGGTGTCCTCGGCGATGCTGGTGGTCAACCCGACCTGGGAGCTGTTCCTGCTCAGCTCGGTGCTGCTGGGCGCGGGCCTCGGCATGGCCAACTCGGTGGACCTGGCCATCGCCAGCGAGGTGCTGCCCAGCGCGGACGACCGGGCCAAGGACCTGGGCGTGAACAACATCAGCAAGTCGTTGCCCCAGTTCATCGCGCCGGTGATGGCCGCGCCGCTGCTCACCGGCGTGGACGGCTCCGGCTACTCGATGATCTTCCTGATGGCCGCGGTGTGCGCGCTGCTCGGCGGCCTGCTCACTCTCAAGATTCGAACTGTCAGGTAGCGGAAGATGGCTGTCCGTGCCGAGGCGGGCTCGTTAGCGTCGCCGGCATGACGATGACGGTGCCGGACGCGTTGGCCGAACCGGTCGAGCGGGTGCGCGGCGGCTGGATCGCCGCGCTCACCCTGGCCGTGCTCGGGGTGTGGGCGGTTCACTTCGGGCCGGTGCAGGTGCTGCTGCTGGTGCAGGCCCAGGAGTTCGCGCCCGCGGACAAGCAGGCGTTGTTCGGGCTGACCGCGGCGGTCGGCGGGGTGGTCAGCATGGTCACCACCATCCTGGTCGGCTTCGCCTCCGACCGGACCGGTTCCCGGTTCGGCAGGCGGCGGCCGTGGGTGGTGGCCGGGGCCGGGCTCGGCGCGCTCAGCCTGGCGCTGCTCGGCCTGGCCGAGGGCCCCGGACTGATGATCGTGGCCTGGTGCGGGGTGCAGATCGCCTTCGGCGGCATGCTCGCCGCGCTGCTGGCCTCGATCTCCGACCGGGTGCCGGTGTCTCAGCGCGGACTGGTCGGCGGCTGGGTCGGCTTCGGTCAGACCGTCGGCGCCCTGGTCGGCGTGCTGCTGGTGAACGTGGTCAAACCGGCCACGCCAGGCTACTTCGCGCTGGCCGGTCTGCTGCTGGTCTGCGCGATCCCGTTCGCGCTGCGCACCACCGAGGCGGTGCTCCGCCCTGAGCAGCGGCCGGCCGGCGGGCTCGGGCAGATGCTGCGCGGGTTCTACGTCTCGCCGCGGCGGCACCCGGACTTCGCCTGGGCGATGCTCAACCGGCTGCTGATGAACCTCGGCTTCGTGCTGGCCACCCTCTACACGCTCTACATCCTGCAGGACGCGATCCGCAGGCCGGACTCGCACGCGGACCTGTTGCTGCTCAACGTGCTGAACGCGGTGATCATGGTGCCGGCCGCGGTGTACTTCGGCGGTCTGTCCGACCGCAGGGGCGGGCGGCGCAGGTTCATCTTCTGGGCCGGGCTGGCGGTCGCGGTGTCCTCGATCGTCCTGGTCCCGCTGCTGAACTGGCCGATGATGCTGGTCAGCTCGGTGATCCTGGCCGCGTCCTTCGGCGCCTACCTCGCGGTGTCCACCGCCCTGGTCACCGAGGTGCTGCCGGCCGCGCAGGACCGGGCCAAGGACCTCGGCATCGTCAACCTCACCCACGGCCTGCCGCAGGTGCTGGCCCCGCTGCTGGCCACGCCGATCATCACCGGGTTCGGCGGCTACCCCGCGTTGTTCGTGGTTTCCGCCGCGCTGACGTTGATCGGTTCATTCCTGATCTTCAAAATTCGCGCGGTGGCCTGACAACTTTCACTCAAAAGAGCGAAAGTCCGGAAATTCGAAACCCCTCGGATGGTCTGCGCGGGAGGGGCAGACCACCCGAGGGGTGGCTTGGGAATCCGCGGACCGGTGCCGGTCGGGGGGAGGGGAGTGCTACAGCACCGGCCCGCGGAAGTCTTTGTTTAGTTTTCAATTTGGAGCTGGCACGGCGGTCCGGCCCGGAGCGGTCGGGGGTTCGCCCGGCCCGGACCACCGGCCACATGACGGCTGCCGCGGCTGACCCGGTTCGGGGAAGAGCCCGAGGGCCGCGAGAGACGTCAGTCCCGGGTCAGGACACCTTCGCGGAACGAAGATGCCTGGCCGGACGTGGAGCGAGGCCACCGGCCACGAGGTGTTCATACGCCGCGCGCCACACCGAACACGGTGCCTTCTGCTGGCGCCAGCGGGTCGAACACTCGGGGCAGTTGCCGCGGTCATCGGGTTCGTGAGCAGCGAGCATCGCGCGCCAGCCCTCAGTGAGCCTGGGCAGCTCGGAACGCGCGACGGACAGCAGGGACGGGGCGTCAGCGCGGTTGGCCAGCTCGGTAAGCATGTCGAGCCGTTCCCAGACCGCGTTGCGCAGCACCTGACCCAGAATCTCGTCCACCTGACGTCACCGTCACCTTCCCGCCTGGTCGGCGGCCTCGCGCAGAGCTGTCTTGAGCTGGCCAACCTGTCCAGCCGACAGCACTGCGGTCTCGCCGGGAGGCCCGACGAGGAGAACCCTGTCTCGGTCAACGAGCACGGTCAGGAACTGACGCCGGTTCACCGAGTCGCGGCAGCTGACTCGCCACCACCGCCGGTCACCCGTGCTCTGCCACGGCGCCGGGAGCTGCCCGATGGGGGCTGCTCCGTCGCCTTCGGCAACGCTGGGTGACTCGGTCAACGCCACGGTTCCGACTTCCCTCCGTGCTCGATCCCTTACCGAAACTAAGATTGGGCCGAGTCGAACCAGAACGGGGAGTTTCAGCGCCGATCGGTGTAAGTGACACGGTGAGCGGTAGGCCAAGTTCAGTCGGGCCGATCAGCCTCACCGATGGGGACTTCACCACCGCCGGGAACTGCCCTTACTCTGCGGTTGACGCCCAGCGGACCGTAAGGGGGCGCAATGGACACCATCGGATCCCAGCCACCGCTCGTTACTCCAGACACGTGGGAGCAACGGGAGATGCGGGACGCCTTGGCAGCCCGGGACATCAGCACGGTGTACCGGCTTCTTCGCCGAGTGGGGGTGTCACAGCGCCAGATCGCGGCCAGCACCGGGCAGTCACAGTCAGAGGTGTCGGAGATCCTCAAGGGCCGCCAGGTCATGGCATATGACGTGCTTGCCCGGATCGCTGACGGGCTCCAGGTTCCGCGCGGCTACATGGGCCTCGCCTACGACGGAGCCACCGCAGTCCGGGTGGTCGGCGTCGCCGACGACCCCTTGTCCGAGGAGGATGAGTCGGTGAAGCGGAGGAGGTTCCTTCAGCACGCCGCTTCGGTGACCATGGGGGTGGTGAGCATGCCCGGGGATCCCGGGCAGTGGATCACTTCCGTGGCACAGACCCCGGCCAGGGAGAAGATCGGCAAGACCGATGTGATGCAGGTCGAGGCCGCGACCAAGGCATTGCGCGCACTGGACTACCAGTACGGCGGCGGCACCTGCCGGGACGCGGTGATCGCCCAGCTGTCCTGGGCCGAACAGCTGTTGCGCGCGGACGCGATCGACCCGGTGCGCCGCCGGTTGCGGCTGGCCCTGGCCGATCTGCACAGCCTGGCCGGCTGGACCTCGTTCGACACCGGCATGCTGGACCCGGCGCGCAACCACTTCGGCAAGGCGCTGGAATACGCCAAGCAGTGCGAGAAAAACGACCTGGTGGCCAACATCCTGTACCGGATGGGCCGGGTCTACCTGCACTACGACGAGCCCAACGACGCGCTCAAGCTGTTCCAGCTGGGCCAGCTCGCCGCGCAGGATTCCGGCTCCGCGCTGACGGTGGCCGTGTTGTGCGCCAACGAAGCCTGGGCCTACGCGATGATGGGCATGCGCGAGCAGGCGATGAAGATGGTCGGCCGGACCAAGGACGAGTTCGCCCGCGCCGACTTCGACCACGCGCCGGAGTGGGTGCGCTTCTTCACCGTCAACGACCTGCACGGGATGATCGGCTCGGTGCACCACTCGCTGGCGGGCAACGACGACTTCCGGGCCAAGCACGCGCCGCTGGCAGTGGCCGAGCTGGTCAAGTGCACCCAGGGCTACGAGTCGGATATGAAGCGCACGCACGTGTTCGGGCTGAGCATGCTGGCGGCCAACCACATCCGCTCCGGCGATGTCGGCGAGGGCCTGCGGGTCGGCCGGGTCGCCTACTCCATGGGCGAGGGCGTGAACTCGGTCCGGGTGGCCGACCGCATGATCGACATCCAGCAGGAGTCGGAGCGGTACAAGCACATCGCCGAGGCCAAGGACCTGGCCGAGGAGGTCCGTCAGTTTCGGATTCGTACCGGATCCCCGCAGAAACGACCATGACGTGAACGTTCGGGTTCGCCCCGACGCGGACGGACGGTACAGCCGTGCCAAGCTCCGGACCGCCCTCGGGGAGATCTGCGACGCCGCCGGGCTGGACCCGGGCGGCGCGCGGCTGATCCGTTTTGTCAACAACGCGGTGTTCCACCTGCTGGCGCACCCGGTGGTGGTGCGCATCGTGCTGTCGCCCTCGCTGCGCTACCGGGCGGACAACGTGGTGCGCGCGGCGAGCTGGCTGGCCGAGCACGAGGTGCCCGCGGTCCGCCTGCTGCCGGGCGTGCCGCAGCCGCTACACGTCAACGGGCACGTGGCCACGCTCTGGCAGGCGGTGCCCGAGGTCGGGCAGGCCACCGGGCTGGAGCTGGCCCAGCTGCTCAAACGATTGCACGCCCTGCCCGCACCACCCGACCATCTCGCCAGGTGGGAACCGCTGGGCGATGTGCGGCGACGGCTGGCCGATGCCGAGGAGCTGGACCCGGAGGACCGCGAGTTCCTGGCCAACCGGTGCACCGAGCTGGAAGCCGAGCTGGCGGCGCTGGAGTACCACCTGCCGCAGGGCGTCATCCACGGCGACGCGCACGTGGGCAACGTGATCAGCACGCCGATCGGCCCGCTGCTGTGCGACCTGGACTCGGTCTGCTTCGGCCCGCGCGAGTGGGACCTGACCCCGCTGGCCGTTGGCAAGCTGCGCTTCCGGCACACGGGTGACCGGTATCGGCAACTCTCCAGGGCTTATGGCTTCGATGTCACGAAGTGGCCAGGCTTCCCGGTGCTACGCCAAGTGCGCGAGCTGAAGCTGACCACCGGCGTCCTTTCGATCCTGCGCAGTAACCCGGATGTCCGAACGGAGCTGGCCAAACGGCTGCAGTCCTTCCGTTCGGGTGACACCCGGGCCCGCTGGACCCCGCATCGTTGACCCGAACGGCCGCGTCACCTGGCACCTGCTGGGGTATACAGCTCGCCGCGATCCTCCTTCAGAATGAGTCGATCGGTAACGCAATCCTTCTCTAGGACGACATAAGGACGTCAACGGAACGTCAAGACTCTCAGTGTGGTCACTCTGGGTGGCAGCGATGTTCGTTCTGCGAACTCTTGCTGGGTGCGATCGCGAAGGGCGGAGAAACGTGTTGAGCTTCTCCACAAAAAGCAAGGCGCGTCTGCGCGGCCGGAAGGCCCTGCGAGCCGCGGAGATGTTGGATGAGGTCGTCGACAGCCAGCTTCCGTTGGTGACCGAGCTGTCCGAGACCAGTCGTCGGCGTTCGGCCGACTACCTGTCCGAGCTGGTGATGCTCGCGCAGGACTACCGCCACTACGCGGCAGGCTGGATCGACCATGAGGAACTCCAGCGCCGGGGCAACGCCGCGGTGGCCAGGCTGGAACAGCTCAGCCAGGAGCGCAGGGCCGCCGCGCTCACCGAACAGGAATGACGCCGCGCTGGAACTGAACGGCCCTAGGTCGTGTCCCGTGGATCGCGCACGCGATCGCCGGGCCCAGCCCGCCCCTGACGGCACCGTCGGGACGACCACGTACAACACCGGTACGCGGCCGCCCCGACGGCACCACCAGGAACGACCTGGACTCCGGCGCTCACGCACGGGATTCACGGGACATGACCTAGCTGAGCGAGGCCC
Organism: Crossiella sp. CA198; assembly: GCF_052078295.1. Lineage (NCBI taxonomy): Bacteria > Bacillati > Actinomycetota > Actinomycetes > Pseudonocardiales > Pseudonocardiaceae > Crossiella > Crossiella sp. CA198. The sequence continues at coordinate 11,055 of NZ_JBQJIM010000016.1, read as the reverse complement.
TGGCCAAGGCCGCGGCCAGGCCGATCGCCAGCGCCATCACCAGCAGTTCCAGCGAGATCCACAGGGTCACCGGGGCCGCCCGGTGGCGAATGATCGCGGGCATCAGCCGGAACCGCAGCCAGCCGCCGAGTCCGGCGAGCACCAGCAGCGCGGCCGTCTTGGTCAGCACCACCCAGCCGTAACCGGTGCCGAACAGGGCGGCCGCCCAGCTGATCCCCGGGCGGCCGGTGAGCTGGACCACGGCGTTGACCACGCCGCTGACCGCGACCGCGCCCAGGCAGACCGAGCCGATGGCGGCGAACCGCGGCAGCGCCTCGGCCAGCAGGCCGCGATGCGGCACGACCAGGAAGAACATCGCGCCCAGGCCGCCGACCCAGCCCGCCGCGGCCATCACGTGCACGCTCATCGACAGCAGCGCCAGCTCGTGGTTGGCCGCGGCCGAGGAGTGCCCGGTGAGGGCGAGCGGGATCTGGCCGAGCATGGCCACCAGTACCGGCAGCTCGGCAGGCGGCCGAGGGCCGGCGCGCAGGCCGAGGCCGTGCAGCACGGTGTAGCCCAGTGCGCAGGCCGCGGCGACCAGCAATGCCCGGCCGGCGCCGACGGTGGCCGCGTAGTCCAGCAGCGCGGCGCCGTCCAGGCCGAGTCCGGCCGGGGCGAGTTCGGCGGCCTGCACCCAGAGCAGCAGCACCGCGGCCATCGCCCAGGCCGCGCCGAGCACCAGGCCGATCCGGTGGGCCCGGACCAGCACCGGCCGGGTCCGGGTGGTCCGCCCGGCACGCAGCAGCAACGGCAGCATGGCCAGGCCGACCGCGGCCACCGCGCCCACGTCCACGGCCAGCCGCAACGCGGGCAGACCCAGCCGGACCACCGCTCCCGGCGCTGGCACCCCGGGCGCCGGGGCGGCCGCGGTGAGCAGGGAACCGATCGTGGTTCCGACTGCCGCGGTCGCCACCAGGCCCAGGAGCAGCGGGATGGTGGTCCGGCTTGTGGTCATGCCTTCTTGGAAGGTTTGGCCAGCACCAGGGCTACCGCCACCCCGGCGATGAGCAGCACGGCCGCGCCGACGATCCACAGCCACACCGGCGTGCCGGTCGAGCCCTCGGCCTGGGCGTTGGCGCTGCCCTCGGCCTGCGGGCTCAGCGTTGCCGTGGTCGGGGTGCCGTTACCGGCCTTGGTCAGGGTGAACGGGACCGCGCCGGTCACCGGGTGCCCGTCCGCGGACAGGATCCGGTACCCGATGGTGTAGTCCCCGGCCGGTCCCAGCGGCAGCAGCGCCGCGGTGACCACCGAACCGGACACCTTGGGCGTGCCGCCCTCCCAGCGGGTGCCGTTCGGCCCGGTCACGGTGATCGTGTTGAAGCCGTCCTGCACCTCCTGGTCGAACTTCAGCATCACCTCCGCCGGACCGGCCTCCACCTGGGACTTGGCCTTGGGGTTGCTGTCGGAGAGCACGTTGTGCGCGAAGGCGGGGGCCGCCGAACCGAGCAGGGCGGCCCCGGCGATCACCAGGGTGGCGAGCAGGCGCCTCATGCGGCCGACCGCCTGCCCCGCAGGATCGCGCCCACGCCGAAGCCGAGGCCGAGCGCGCCCACGGCCAGGCCGGCGCCGCCGAGCCAGCGGGCCGCGGTGTCGGTGCCCGCGGCGGCCGCGTCCTTGTGCCCGTCGGTCTTGGCCGCGGCGCTGGCCGTGGCGCCTGCGCCGTGGCCGTGCGCGTCACCGGCGGCGGCGGTCAGCTTGAGCACGGGCGCCGGGTGGTCCGGCTCCTGGCCGTTGGCCGCGGGCGGGGCGTCCCACTTCACGACCTTGCCGTCGTCGTAGGTCTGGGTGGCGGGCAGCAGCAGCTGGTCGGTGTTGGTGGGCAGCTTGCCGAGGGAGACCTCGAACTCGGCGAACTCGTCCGGGTTGATCCGCACGCCCTGATCCGCCTGCCAGGTGATGGTGCTGACCACGTCCTTCTCGCCGTTCTTCACCTTGGTCACCGAGGCTTTCCAGCCGGGCACGGCCTTGGTGCGCACCGAGGTGAGCGGGAAGTCCTTGGGCAGGTTGACCTCAAGCTTCACCGTGCCCGCGGTCGCGGACTCGTTGGGCACCCGGAAGGCGACCTTGGTGTAGCTGCCCTTGGCTGCCTCGCCGGGCTGGACGCTGACATGGGCCGAGGCCAGGCCCGCGGTGACCAGGGCCGCGGCCGAGGTCAGGGTCACGATCGCGCCTGCGCGCAGCAGGGCGCGGTGTCGGGAAGTCGACATATCTCCTGATTTCTTCACTGCTGTGGGGAGGATGGGCTGCCTTAACTGGAGAACGCGGGCGGTCCGCGCCGGGTTCGGAGGCGGCTCAACAGCAGTTCGAGCAGGAGCGGAGCCGGACCGCCGAGGATGGCGAGCCGGGGGGAGGTGGACACGGGCAGCGGGACCGGTCGGCGGCGCGCCACCACCCCGAGGGCGGCGAACAGCGCGAACAACGCGGATTCGGCGTTGACCAGCAGGAATGCCGTGCCGAGTGCGGCCAGGACGTGTGCGAGGGTCATCAGCGCCGGATCGGCGAGGCCGGGTCCGGCGTGGCCGTGTTCGGCGAGGTCGAAGAGCACATGCTGCACGCACTGGGCCAGGCCGAGGACGAGCAGGATACCGGGCAGGCCACGGCGGCGACCGGCCAGCGCGGTGCCCGCGGCGGCCACAATCAGGGTGAGCAACACGGTCAGCACACCGTCGTCGACCTGACCGCCTGCCAGGCCGTGCGCGGCTCCGCTGAGCGCGGAACTGCAGATCGCGAGCACACTACCCCTGAGTACGCGGACTGCTCCGCGTACCGGGTCCAGGGTTGTGCGCACCAGGAGAGCGTACGGCGCAGCGCAATGTCACTACTTCGCTACAGAATGCGGCACAGGTTTACCGCGTTACTCCGAACGGGTAACGGTGAAACGCAGGAATCGGTAGCCGTTCCCGTTCGTGAAGGAGGAGGCGCTCTCGGGCGCCGAACACCGTGACGACTGACGACCACCTCACCTCGGGTCCCGCTGCTACTGGTGGTACCCCAGCCAACCCCGATCAACCCACCCAACTTCCCGGTGAACCACTCGCCGAACGTCCGGCCCGGCTCGACCCGGTGGTCTTCGGGGTCGCCGCGGTCATCGCGCTGGCCTTCATCGCCTGGGGCGTAGCCGACAGCCAGGGCCTGGGCAACGCGGCCAAGGCGGCGCTGAACTGGCTCATCACCAACGCGGGCTGGGCCTTCGTGCTGGCCGCCTCCGGTTTTGTGGTGTTCGCGCTGTGGCTGGCGGCCAGTCGCTACGGCAAGATCCCGCTCGGCCAGGACGGCGAGGAACCGGAGTTCCGGACTTCCTCCTGGGTGGCCATGATGTTCAGCGCGGGCATGGGCATCGGCCTGATGTTCTACGGGGTCAGCGAGCCGCTGGCGCACTTCGTCAAACCGCCGCCGGGCACGGTTGGCCCGGCCACCGACGAAGCCCTCGAGACCGCGATGTCCACCACGCTGTTCCACTGGACCGTGCACCCGTGGGCGATCTACGCGGTGGTCGGCCTGGCCATCGCCTACGGCAGCTTCCGCCGCGGCAGGCGTCAGCTGATCAGCGCGGTGTTCGCCCCGCTGTTCGGTCGTCGCCAGGCCGAGGGGCCGCTGGGCAAGACCATCGACATCCTGGCCATCTTCGCCACCCTGTTCGGCTCGGCCACCTCGCTCGGCCTTGGCGCGCTGCAGATCGGGCGCGGCCTGCGCGAGGTGGGCTGGCTGGACCAGGCGGGCACCACCCTGCTGGTGGTGATCATCGTGGTGCTGACCATCGCGTTCATCGCCTCGGCCGTCTCCGGCGTAGCCAAGGGCATCCAGTGGCTGTCCAACATCAACATGGTGCTGGCAGGCGTGCTGGCGTTGTTCCTGTTCGTGGTCGGCCCGACCGTGCTGATCCTCAACCTGGTGCCCACCTCGATCGGCCACTACTTCGCCGACCTGGCCGAGATGTCCGCGCGCACCGCGGCCACCGGCGGCGACGCGATGAACACCTGGCTGACCGGGTGGACGGTCTTCTACTGGGCCTGGTGGATCTCCTGGACGCCGTTCGTGGGCATGTTCGTGGCCCGGATCAGCCGCGGCCGCACCATCCGGCAGTTCATCACCGGGGTGATCCTGGTGCCCAGCCTGGTCAGCCTGGTGTGGTTCTCCGTGCTCGGCGGCACCGCGCTCAACCTGCAGCGCAACGGGGTCGACCTGGCGGGCGCGTCCGGGCAGGAAGCCCAGCTCTTCGGCGTGCTCAAACAGTTCCCGCTGGCCGGGGTGGCCAGTGTGATCGTGATGCTGCTGGTGGCGATCTTCTTCGTCTCCGGCGCGGACGCGGCCTCGATCGTGATGGGCACGCTGTCCCAGCGCGGGTCGATCGCGCCGAAGAAATCCGTGGTGATCTTCTGGGGCGCGCTGACCGGCGCGGTGGCCGCGGTGATGCTCACCGTGGGCGGGCAGAACGCGCTCAGCGGGCTGCAACAACTCACCATCATCGCCGCGGTGCCCTTTACCGTGGTCATGGTGCTGATGTGCGTCTCGCTGGCCAAGGACCTGCGGCAGGACCCGATGATCCGGCGGGAAAACAAGGGCGTCGAGGTGGTCGAGGCCGCGGTGATCAGCGGCACCGAGCAGTACGGCCATGACTTCCAGCTGGAGGTCAGCCCTGGCAACGGCAACGGCCACGACGACACCCCGGTCAGCGGCAAGCCGTGAGCTTCTGGGAGTTCGTCACCTCGCGCTGGGAGTCGCTGCTGCTGGACTCCTCGCTGCACGCGAGCGTGGTGGTGCAGTGCACGCTGATCGCGACCGCGCTCGGCGTGCTGCTCGGGGTGGCGGTGTACCGCAGCCGGCTGGGCTCGGCCATCGCCACCGCGCTGACCAGCGCGATCCTCACCATCCCGTCCTTCGCGCTGCTCGGGTTGCTGATCCCGGTGCTGGGCCTTGGCGTGGCGCCGACGGTGACCGCGCTGGTGCTGTACGCGCTGCTGCCGATCGTGCGCAACACCATCGTCGGCATGTCCGGGGTGGACCCGGCGGTGGTGGACGCGGCCCGCGGCATCGGGATGGCCCGCTGGCGGGTGCTCACCCTGGTCGAGCTGCGGCTGGCCTGGCCGACCATCCTCACCGGCATGCGGGTCAGCGCCCAGCTGCTGATGGGCATCGCCGCGATCGCCGCCTACGCCAAGGGCCCCGGCCTGGGCAACCTCATCTTCAGCGGGCTGACCAGGGTGGGCAGCGCGAACGCGATCAACTCGGCGGTGGCCGGGACACTGGGCGTCATCGTGCTGGCGCTGCTGCTCGACGGCGTGTTCCTGATCATCGGCCGGCTGACCACCTCCAGGGGGATCCGTGTCTGAACACAGCAAGGTCAGCGGCGTCGAGATCGAGCTGACCGAGGTCACCAAGCGTTATTCCGGGCAGAAGGCCGCGGCGGTGGAGTCGGTGTCGATGACCATCCCGGCCGGGGAGACGGTGGTCTTCGTCGGGCCCTCCGGGTGCGGCAAGACCACCACCATGAAGATGATCAACCGGCTGATCGAGCCGACCAGCGGGCGGATCACCATCGGCGGGCAGGACGCGCTGGGGCTGGACCCGGACGAGCTGCGGCGGCGGATCGGTTACGCCATCCAGCAGGCCGGGCTGTTCCCGCACCTGACCGTGGCGCAGAACGTTGGCATGGTGCCTGGCCTGCTGAAATGGGAGAAGAAACGGGTCGCGGACCGGGTCGAGGAAATGCTCGACCTGGTCGGGCTGGACCCGGGTGAGTTCGCCGACCGGTACCCGCGACAGCTCTCCGGCGGGCAGCAGCAGCGGGTCGGGGTGGCCAGGGCGCTGGCCGCGGACCCGCCGGTGCTGCTGATGGACGAGCCCTTCGGCGCGGTGGACCCGATCACCAGGGGAAACCTGCAGGACGAGCTGCTCCGGCTGCAGGCGGAGCTGGGCAAGACGATCGTGTTCGTCACGCACGACTTCGACGAGGCGGTCAAGCTCGGCGACCGGATCGCGGTGCTCGGCGAGCGGTCCCGGATCCTGCAGTACGACACCCCGGAGGCCATCCTGGCCAACCCGGCCGATGACACGGTGGCCGGTTTTGTCGGCGCCGGCGCCTCGCTCAAACAGCTCACCCTGCGCCGGGTGCGCGAGGTGGAGCTGTCCGAGGTGCCCACTGCCGGGGCCAGTGATTCAGCGGCTGAGCTGGCCGAACGGCTCGGCAGGCGACGCGGCGCGGTCGGCCTGGTGCTGGACAACCGGCGCCGTCCGCTGCGCTGGGTGACCCCACCGGACCTGACCACCGGTTTCGCCCTTGACCGGGCCGGGCGCGCGGTGGAGGACACCGTGGCGATGGCCTCCACCCTGCACGACGCGCTGGAGGCGGTGCTCACCGACGACGACGGGCTGGCCGTGGTGACCGGCTCCCGCGGTGAGTACATCGGCGTGGTCACCATGGACACGCTGATGGCCGCGGTGCGGGCGATGCGCGATGAGCTGGAGACGGCGTGAGTTCGCCAGTCCGCCAGGCCAAGCGCCTGCAGCTGTTCGCCGAACCGATCGCGGTGCTGCTGATCGTGGCCGCGGTGCTGGTGTGGGCCTTCACCGGTGAACTGGACTCGATCGAGCAGCGCAACATCACCTTCGCCAACATCCTCACCCTGACCTGGGAGCACCTCCAGCTCACCGCGGCCATCTCGGTGATCGTGCTGCTGGCAGGGGTGCCACTGGGCGTGCTGGTCAGCCGCCGCTGGGCCCGGCACATCGCCCCGCTGGTGCTGGGCCTGGCCACCATCGGCCAGGCCGCCCCCGCGGTCGGCGTGCTGGTGCTGTTCTTCCTGCTCACCGGCCAGACCGGGTTCTGGATCGCGGTGCTGCCGATGGCGCTCTACGCGCTGCTCCCGGTGCTGCGCAACACCCTGGTCGGCCTGCAACAGGTGGACCGCACCCTGGTGGAGGCAGGCCGTGGCATCGGCATGTCCGCCTTCACCGTGCTCCGCCGGATCGAGTTCCCGCTGGCCATCCCGCACGTGCTGGCCGGCATGCGCACCGCGCTGGTGCTCGCGGTGGGCGTGGCCACGCTGGCCATGTTCGTCAACGGCGGCGGCCTCGGCTCGATGATCGACACCGGCTACAAGCTGCGCCGCACCTCGATCCTGGTGGTCGGCGCGGTGCTGGCGGCGGCATTGGCCCTGCTGGTGGACTGGCTGGGCGGCCTGGCCGAACGGCGACTCGGCCCGAAGGGACTTCGATGAGGAACCGTCCACTGTGGACAGTCGCGCTGCTGATGACCGGCAGTCTGCTCGCGGGTTGCGGGCTTTCGGCGGGTGGGGCGCCGCCGCTTCACGTGAAACCGGGATCGATTCAGCCGGTGCCCGAGCTGGCCGGGGTCGAGCTGACCGTGGGGTCCAAGGACTTCAGTGAGCAGCTGGTGCTGGCCTATCTGGCCGAGTTCGCGCTGAGCGCGGCCGGGGCCAAGGTGCGGGACCTGTCCAACATCGCCGGGTCCAACAGCGGCCGGGACGCGCTGCTGACCGGGCAGGTCGACCTGATGTGGGAGTACACCGGCACCGGGTGGATCAGCTACCTCGGCAAGGAGGACCCGATCCCGGACGACGCCGCGCAGTTCGAGGCGGTGCGCAAGGAGGACCTGGCGCGCAACGGGATCGTGTGGAGCCTGATGGCGCCGCTGAACAACACCTACGCGTTCGCGATGAGTCGCAAGAACGCCGAGCGGCTGGGCATCCGGACCATGTCCGAGCTGGCCACACTCATCAAGGAGAAGCCGCAGGAGGGCACCTTCTGCCTGGAGAGCGAGTTCGCCAGCCGCAACGACGGCATGCCGGGGGTGCAGAAGACCTACGGGTTCGAGCCTGCGCCGGGCAACATCAAACTGCTCGGCATCGGGCCGATCTACCAGGCCGTGGCCAACAGTGGGACCTGCAACTTCGGCGAGGTCTTCACCACCGACGGGCGGGTGCTGGCCCTCGACCTGGTGGTGCTGGCCGATGACCGGAACTTCTTCCCGCGCTACAACGCCTCGGTCACCCTGCGCAAGGAGACCGCGGGCGCGCACCCGCAGATCGCCGAGGTGCTGCGGCCGGTGGCGGCCAAGCTGACCAACGAGGTGGTGCTCAAGCTCAACGCCGAGGTCGACGTGGACGGCAAGGACCCGGCCGAGGTGGCCAGGGACTGGCTGGTGCGCGAGGGCTTCGTGCGGCTGCCCTGAGTAGAACTACGGAAGCTGACATCAGGGTCGACTCGGGGGTTTGCCCCATGGTGACTGTCGGTATCCCAGGCCAGGATGGTCACTGACGATCTTTCCGGGAGGGGATGTCATGCGGGGACTGGATTCGGTTCGGTACGTGCTGCTCGGTCACACCCTGGTGGCCTGGCTGACGGCCGGGGTGCTGTGGGCGGGGAGCGCGTTCGAGTTCCCGTTCGCCATGGCCACGGTGATGACCGGCGCGGTCGGGCTGGTGCTGGCCCTGCTGCTGCCCGGTTACTCCCAGCAGCTGCGCACCAGCGGGCTCTGGTTCACCGCGATCCTCATCCCGCTGAACCTGGCGCTGTCCGCGCTCTCGGTGTCCGCGCTGGCCGGGGCGGTGCTCGCGGCGGTCGCCTTCACCCTGCTGCTGCGGCCGTTCCAGCTGCCGTTGCGGTACCGGCAGACCACCGCCTGATCAGACGCCCAGGTGGTGCAGCAGGTGTGACTCGATCCGGTCGAGTTCGGTGGACACCGCGCGGTGCGCGGCCTTGCGCCGAGGGGTCGGCATCCGCTCGGCGGCCCGCACCACCGCGGCCAGTTCGACCAGCCGGGACTCGCCGTCCCTGGCGAAGGCCACGATCTCCTCGCTGGCGTTGACCCGCAGTTCGGTCAGCGCGTTGGCGATGCCGGCGATCCGGGCGTGCAGCGCACCACCGCGGCCGCTGTAGGTGGACAGGTGCTCCACCGGGATGCCCAGCTTGCGGGCGCGCATCCGGTCGTAGCCGTCCCTGGCCGCCGCGGCGGCCTTGAGCGCGACCGGCGCGAGCAGTGGCAGCACCACCTTGCCGATGCCGATCAGGTGCCTGGCACGGGCGGGAGTCAGCTTGGGCAGTCCTCGCCGGATGCGGGCCATACCGCTCAGCCTAGGCCGCTCGGGGGTTTCTTGGCGGTTCCGGCGCGCGAGCAGCCGAGATCAACCGGGTTGCCGACACGGAGCGCTCTCCGGCCACTTACCCTGCATGAGTGACGTCTGCGGTGCTACTTGATGCCGGGGTGGTGACCCGGTGCCGGCGCCGCGTGCACCTCGAACACGACCCGACCATGGTCAACTCGCCCAAGGCGCCGCCGGATCCGGCGGCCGAGCAGCGGATGAGCGACGCGGCCGCGCACCGGCGTGCGGTGGCCGACCGGTTGTCCCGGCAGGTGGGCGCGGAGTGGACCGAGGTGCCCGCTGGTGAGGGCCCGGCCGACCGGGAGCGGATCACCACCGCGGTGCTGGGCGCCGGCGCCCGGTTCGTGTGGGGTGGCCTGCTGCCCTCAGACCGCTCCGGCGGGCGGCGCGGCGGCATCGACCTGCTGGTCCGGGACGGCAACGGTGGGTACATCCCGGTGCTGGTGGTCCGGCACAAGATCACCGACCCCGGCACCGGGGCGCGCACCACGCCGTTCGGCCAGCTCTACCCGGGCAGCGCTCGGGTCGACCCGATCCGCAAGGTCCGGCCGCAGCCCAGGGACCAGCTCCGGTTGGCGCACGCGCACCGGCTGCTGCAGGCCGCCGGGCTGGCCGCGCGCGGCCGGGCGATGGGCGGGGTGATCGGCCTGGACGCCGATGTGGTGCTCTGGCACGACCTGGACGCGCCGACCTGGCCGAACGGCCGGACCGCGCTCAAGGAGTACGACGCCCGCTTCGCCGACCGGCTCGCGGTGGCGGCCGCGGCGGCCGGTGAGCGGGACGCGCTGGCCCGGCCGTCCCGGATCCTGGAGTGCCGCAGCTGCCCGTGGTGGCCGACCTGCGAGGCCGCGCTGATCGAGCGCCGGGACGTCAGCCTGGTGGTGCGTGGCGAGGACGCGGTGTCCCTGCGCGGCATCGGAGTGTCCACTGTGGACCAGCTGGCGGCCTGGGAGACCACGGTCGAGGCGCCTGCGCAGATGGTGGGCATGCCCTTCGGCGACGCGGTGCTGCTGGCCAGGGCCTGGCTGCGCGGGGCCTCGCTGGTGCGCCGCGAGGAACGGGTGCTGGTGCCGAGGGCCGATGTGGAACTGGACGTGGACATGGAGAGCTTCGGCGACGCCGGGGCCTACATGTGGGGCTGTCACCTCTCCGGCGCGGACATCGGCGAACCCCAGGGTTACCGGGCCTTCGTCACCTGGGATCCGTTGCCCTGCGCGGACGAGGCGCGCTCCTTCGGCGAGTTCTGGTCCTACCTGACGCACGTGCGGCTGCGGGCGAGCGCGCGCGGGCTGAGCTTCCGCGCCTACTGCTACAACGAACTCGCGGAGAACCGGTGGATGCTCGGTTCGGCCGAGCGCTTCGCCGGGAAGCCGGACATCCCGACCCTGCAGACCGTGCAGGACTTCATCGGCTCGCCGCAGTGGGTGGACCTGTTCGGCATCGTGCGCGACCAGTTCCTGTGCGCCAAGGGCAAGGGGCTGAAGATGATCGCCCCGGCGGCCGGATTCAGCTGGCGGGACCCGGAGGCCGGTGGCGAGAACTCGATGCGCTGGTACCGGGACGCGGTCGGCATGGACGGTGGCGAACCACTGCCCGACCAGCGGGAACGGCTGCTGGAGTACAACGAGGACGATGTCCGCGCGACCTGGACGCTGCGCCGCTGGATGGACTCGCCCGCGGTGTACGAACTGCCGTACGCCGGGGAGCTGTGACGGTGCGGCTGGCCCAGGGAACAAGCCGGGCCGCACCATTCCGCAGCGTTAGCGGCAATGCCGCGTAGTTAGGGTTTGGGGTCTGTTGTCAAGCCTGCTGCTGTCAGCACGATCACGGTGATCTCTGCTCGATGGTTGGTGCGGTCGATGTCGCCTTTCGCGCGGTGTTTGGAGATCGCTCG